>CAYPMY010000080.1:0-9518 GCA_964412085.1 uncultured Paraprevotella sp.
TTCCCGCGTCTTTCGGCACGGCCGGCAGGCAGGCGTGGGGCAAGGGGGACGGAGCCCGAGGCCGGGAACCGGTTACGAAGAAGCCCTGCGGGCGGATGCCGGGCGGAATCTGCGGGAGCGCGGAACATACCTTGGCATCCTCGCGGGCCTTGGCAAGGACGGGAAGGTACGGTCGCGCGGGGCCGTCAGTCGAGCAGCCTCCTGCTCAGGTATCTTACGGGATACCATAACGCGCCGTAGCTGGCCAGCAACACGGTGAAGAACACGGCGGCGACATCCCACGGGCGGATGCTGACGGGGTAGGCGTCCACGACGAAGCTCCCGGAAGAGCCGCCCAGGGTGACAAGCCCGAAGGTCTGCTGCAGATAGCATAAGGCAAGCCCGGCGACGATGCCGGCCAAGGCCCCGAGGCCGGATATCATGCGCCCCTCGAACAGGAAGATGCGGACTATCTGGCCGTCCCCGGCGCCTAAGTTGCGCAGGGTGCGCACGTCGTCTTTCTTGTCTATGATCAGCATGGAGATGGAACCGACGATGTTGAAGCTGGCCACCAAGAGGATGAGCGTGAGGAACAGGTAAGCGATGAGCTTTTCCACTTCCATGATGCGGAACACGTCTTCCTGTTGCTCGTAGCGGTCCTTTACCGTGAACCCGTCGCCTAACATCTCCTGTATGTCGGCCCGCGCCCGGCGTACGTCCGCGCCGTCCCGCAGTTGCAGCTCTATGGCGGAGACGCGTCCCTGCCGCCCGAACAGCTCCCGGGCGAAGCGCAGGGAGGTGAGGATGTAGCCGGCGTCGTACTTGGCCTGTTTCACGGAGAAGACCACGCCGGGCGAGTATAGTTCGCCTTGCGTGAAGCTCCCTGCGGGGTTGGAGAGGTTCACCCGCTCTCCCTTTTTGGGGGCGTAGACCTTTAAGGGGACGTCGAAGCCGGCTCCCAGTCCCAATTGCGCCGCCAGCTGTATGCCCAGCACCCCGAAGTCCAGCACGTCGGCGTGCAGGGTGAACGTCCCGTCCCCGTAGAGCAGTTTGTCCAGGTCTGCCGTCCGGGCGAAGTTGTCGTCCACTCCCTTGATGGTTACCATGGCTTGGCGTTCGCCGCAGATGACAAGCGCGTGGTCCTCCAGCGTTTCCGTGCAGGCTTTGATTCCCGGATAGGCCTTTACTGCCGTGAGCCTCGGGTCGTCTGCGGCCACGGTCTTCCCCCGGGAGGGCGTGACCCTCAGCTGCGGGTCGATGGCCGTGAAGAACGAGGCGACAAGGTCTTGGAACCCGTTGAACACGGACATCGTGCAGACTAGCGCCATGGAGGCCAGGGCCACGCCGCACACCGAAATCGCGGAAATGACGTTGATGGCGTGGTGCGATTTCTTGGAAAACAGGTATCGTCGCGCGATGTAGAACGGGAAGTTCATTTCTTCAGCAGCCTGTCGATGTTTTCGATATAGTCCAGGGAGTCGTCCACGAAGAACCTCAATTCGGGGATGATGCGCAGCTGGTGGCGCACCCGTGTCCCCAGCTCGTAGCGGACGGTTTTCATGTTGCCGTTTATGTTCTTCACGATTTCTTCGCTCTGCCGGCTCGGGAATACGCTCAGGTACACGCGGCAGACGCTGAGGTCCGGGCTGATGCGGCAGGCGCTTACCGAGACCAGCACCCCTTTCATCGCCTTGGTCTGGAGCATGAACATCTCGCTGAGTTCCTTCTGTATCAGCCGGGAGATTTTGTTTTGTCTGGTAGTTTCCATGTTCTTCGTATCATTTCTTGCGGATGAGGGTCAGCCCGTCGCGTAACGGCAGGACGACTTTCTCCACACGTGAGTCTGCGGTTATTTTGTCGTTGAAATCCATGATGCCCCGGGTCCGTGCGTCCTTGTGGGGCGGAGGCTCCAACACATGACCGCCCCACAAGGTGTTGTCGGCCAGGATATAGCCTCCCGGTTCGAGGCGGGGAAGAATCATCTCGTAGTAGTCCACGTACTGCCGCTTGTCGCCGTCCACGAAAGCCATGTCGAACATGAGCCCCATTTCCGGGACCCGTTCCAGGGCATCGCCGATGATGAATTCTATTCGTGAGGCGTAAGGGGAGTTCTCTATCCATGGGCGGGTGAAGTCCTCCTGCTCGTCGTTGATTTCGAAGGTGTACAGGCGGCCGCCCGGTTCGAGGCCTTCTGCCATGCAGAGGGAGGAATAGCCGCTGTAAGTCCCTATTTCCAGGATACGCCGGGGACGTATCATGCGGACCAGCATCTTGAGCAAGCGTCCCTGCAGATGGCCGGAAGCCATGCGGGGACGCAACAGCTTCACGTGCGTGTCCCGGTACAAGGCCTTCAGGTATTCGCCTTCCCCGTCGCTGTGTTCAAGGGCATATTGGTCCAGTGGGTTCGTTTCCTGCATGTTCGGTAAGCGTTAAAGATGGCGTGCCCGGCCGGGCGGCGCGTATTCCATGGCGTGTCCCGGCACGTCTCCTGCGGTGCCGGTCCCGGGGGAGGAGGCTTGAGCCGCCCTTTTCAACGCCGACGCCATGGCCTTTATGCCTTGTCCGGGTTCAACACCTTTGCCGGGCCTTTCCGGCACTGCAACAGGGCTTCGATAGCCAACCTGTAAGAATCGAGGCCGAAGCCGCAGATGACACCTAAGCAGGCGCATGAAATCATGGACTTGCGGCGGAACTCTTCCCGTTTGTGCACGTTGCTGATGTGCACTTCCACGACCGGCGCCTCGACCGCCCTGATGGCATCTTGCAAGGCTATGGACGTATGTGTGTACGCGCCGGCATTCA
Organism: uncultured Paraprevotella sp.; assembly: GCA_964412085.1. GTDB lineage: Bacteria > Bacteroidota > Bacteroidia > Bacteroidales > Bacteroidaceae > Paraprevotella. The sequence continues at coordinate 2,782 of CAYPMY010000080.1, forward strand.
GGATGATGCCTGTGCATTCGAATCCCGCCTCGTGGATTTTGCCGATCATCTCCCCCTCGATGTTGCTTTGGTAGCAGTCGATTTTCAAATCGGGGTAGGCCGCGCGCAGCTTCTCCAGATAACTTTCGAAGGATTCCGCGCCGTATATGCCGGGTTCCCGCTTGCCCAGCAAGTTGATGTTAGGCCCGTTTATGATTTGTATCCTCATCTTTTTCTGTAATTTTGTGGAAAACGTGCCGCAAAAATACAAAAAAAGAATGGAACACAGCGAAAAAACGTCTTATAACAGGGGAGGGGAGGTCTCGAAAGCGCTATTACGGAGGTATTGCCAGTATTTGAAGTTGGAAAGAGGCCTTTCGGGAAACACGTTGGATGCTTACACGGAAGACTTGAGAAAGCTTCTGGACTTCCTTCTGGAGGGGGGATTGGATTTCAGGGCCGTCTCGGTGGACGATTTGCATCAGTTCATGGCAGGGTTGGCTGACGTGGGAATCGGGTCTCGTTCCATGGCGCGCGTCTTGTCCGGGATCCGTTCGTTTTATCGTTTCCTCTACGTGGAGAAGGAAATCGTGCAGGATCCGACGGAATTGCTTGAATCGCCGAAGGTCGGGCGCCATTTGCCGGAGGTCTTGACGGTGGCGGAAATAGACTCCATGATAGAGGGCATAAATTTGAGCCAGCCGGAGGGGCAGCGGAACCGGGCCATTATAGAGACGCTTTACAGTTGCGGCCTGCGGGTGAGCGAGTTGTGCGGGCTCCGGCTTTCCGATTTGTTCCTGGAGGAGGGCTTTGTCAGAGTGAGGGGCAAAGGCGGCAAGGAACGTCTGGTCCCCATTTCCGGGCGTGCCGTGCACGAATTGGGGAATTGGTTCCTTTGCAGGAACCTTGTCCGTATAAAGCCCGGCAATGAGGATTTCGTGTTCCTGAGCATTAGGCGGGGGACGCCCTTGTCGCGGATTACCGTCTTCTACTGGGTCAAGGAATTGGCGGCCGCGGCCGGAATCCGGAAAAAGATAAGCCCCCATACGTTCCGCCATTCTTTTGCCACCCATTTGCTGGAAGGCGGGGCGAACTTGAGGGCCATACAGGCGATGCTGGGGCATGAGAGCATTTCCACGACGGAAATCTACACCCACATCGACAGGAGCCGCCTGCGGCGTGAAATCATGGAGCATCATCCGCGGAATATCCGTGACGGTTCTTCAAGATGAAGGCGGAAGAGGGTCGAATGTGGTGTCAATGCGCGTTTTTTTTCAATATTTTAAAGTGGAAAATGACACGGTATATTAAAGATTTGTATCTTTGCAACCGGAACTATTAATTAAAATTGTGTTAGTATGCGTAAGAATTATTATTTAGTCATGTCGTTGGCTGCCGTTGCGGCTCTTTCGTCATGCAAGAAGTTAGGCGAACTTTCTGCCGACAACTTTACGGTGACTCCGGCCCCGTTGGAGGCGGTTGCCGGCCAGGTGCCTGCCACCATCGACGGTAAATTCCCCGAAAGGTATATGAAGAAGAAGGCCGTGGTAAAGGTGACTCCGGTGTTGAAGTACGAAGGCGGCGAGGTCAAGGGACAGAGCGCTACTTTCCAGGGCGAGAAGGTGCAAGGCAACGACCAGACCATCTCCTACAAGGTAGGCGGCACTTATACGATGAAGTCCGTGTTTGACTTTGTTCCGGCCATGCTGCAGTCCGACCTTTGCCTGCAATTCGACGCGAAATTAGGCAAGAAGATGGTGTCCATCCCCGAAGTGAAGGTGGGCTACGGGGTGATTGCGACATCCCAGCTGTTGCAGAACACTTTGGCTTCCGTACGTCCGTCGCTGGCCGCGGATGCTTACCAGCGTATCATCAAGGAAAAACAGGAGGCCAATATCAAGTTCTTAATCCAGCAGGCCAAGTTGCGTGATTCCGAGTTGAATTCCGAGAACATGAAGGAATTCATCGCGATGATGAAGCAAATCAACGACGAGAAAGAGACAAAGGCTTTGAAGAATATCGAAGTGTCTGCGTACGCGTCTCCCGATGGCACTCTCGACTTGAATACCCGCTTGGCTGAACAGCGTCAGGACAATTCCGAAGGCTACTTGCAGAAGCAGTTGAAGGCCAATGGCATGGCCGCCGAAGTGGATACGAAATATACGGCCGAGGACTGGGACGGTTTCCAGGAATTGGTCTCGCAGAGCAACATTCAGGACAAGGAAGTCATCCTGCGCGTGCTTTCCATGTATAAGGATCCCGAAGAGCGCGAAGCCCAAATCAAGAACATGTCCGCCGTGTTCAAGGAGCTGGCCGAGACCATCCTTCCCGAATTGCGTCGTGCGCGTTTGACGATGAACTATGAAATCATTGGACGCAGCGACGAGCAGATCGTGGCGCAATTCGGCAGCGACGCTTCCAAGTTGAGCGTGGAGGAGTTGCTTTATGGCGCGAACTTGGCTTCCGTGTCCGACAAGGAGGCTTGGTACCAGAAGGCCTCGGAGCTTTATCCGAACGATTACCGTGCGTACAACAACCTCGGGATGCTGGCGTATCAGAAGGGCGATCTGAACACCGCCGAAAACTTTTTCAACAAGGCCAAGTCTTTGAAGGACAATGCCGGCGAAGTGAATGCCAACCTCGCTTTGATAGCCTTGAACAAGGGCGAGGTGGAAGCTGCGGAGACATACATGGGCAAGGCTTCGGGTGCCGACGGCTTCAACGAAGCCAATGCGGCGTTGAATATTGCCAAGGGGTCTTACCAGCAGGCTGCCAGCGTGGCCAATGGCGTGAAGAGCAACACGGCCGCCTTGGCTCAGATACTGAATAAGGACTATGCCGCTGCCAAGTCGACCTTGAACGGCGTGGATAACAAGGATGCTTATACTTCCTATCTGTCAGCCATTGTGGCTGCCCGCACAAACGACGCGGCCGGTGTGAACACGAACTTGAAGGATGCCGTCAGCAAGGATCCTTCCTTGAAGGACCGTGCTGCCAAAGATCTTGAATTTGCAGAATACAAATCAGCCGTTGAAAGTCTGTAATCGACGTTTCTTTGAATGAGGGGACTCATTATCCATACATCGATTGCATTCACCCTGCTCAGTTGTGGAGAATCCGAAGGCCGGTTCCGGTTGAAAGGAGAATTCGAACACCTGCGGCAGGGTGAATTCTATATATACAGTAATGACGGAGGCACGGCAGGATTCGATACCATCAGGGTCGAGGACGGGCGTTTCGACTACGAGACGGAATTGAGGGACCGTGCCACTTACCGTCTTTTATATCCCAACTTGTCCGAACAGGTCGTTTTCGGCGCGTCGGGCGATGTGGTTACGATTGAGGGAGATGCCCGTAACCTGAAAAGTGTGGAGGTGAAGGGAAGCCGGCCGAATGAGGAGCTGACTGCGTTTCGCTTGGAAAATAAGGACAAGGGGCTTTCCGGCACGAGGGAAGCCGCCGCCGCTTTCATCGCGCGGTCGCCCTCGTCGCCCGCAAGCGTTTATTTGTTCAAGGAGTATTTCCTGTCCTATGTCGATGTCCCACAGGGGGAAGTGGAAAGATGCTATCGTGCGTTGCGCAAGGCTCAGCCCGACAATTTGCAACTGTCGAGTTGGCAACCCGACGTGGAAAACCGAGGCCGGCTCTTGAAAAAGGGCAGCCCGTTGCCCGATTTTGGTTTCATTCTGGAGGATGGCAGGAAGGTACAGGCTTCCGATTACGGGGGAAAGCCTCTTTTGGTCTGTTTTTGGGCTTCGTGGGAAAGCAGGAGCAGAGCCGAAACGTTCCGTGTCAGGCGGATGTTGAAAGGAAACCCGGGCAGAATAGAGGCCGTCAGCATCTCGTTGGATGTAGATGACGCGGCGCGCAAGGGAATAGAACGCATGGACAGTGTGTCGTGGACGAGCTATTGTGATTTGCAGTCATGGAACAGTCCTTTGGCCAAACGATTCGGAGTCCGTTCCATCCCTTTCTACCTATTGGCCGGAGCGGACGGCAAGGTGCTTGCCGCCGGCGCCTCCTACGAGAAGGACATAGAACCGGAAATCAGGAAACTTTTTGAACTGCGGTAAGGCGTCATGTTGGTAAAGGTTTACGGTGCGTCAGTCCGGGGGCTTTCTGCCATACCCGTTACCATTGAGGTGAACGCTTCAAGGGGCATCAAGTTCTTTCTGGTCGGCTTGCCGGACAATGCCGTAAAGGAAAGCCACGAGCGCGTCGTGGCGGCGGTGGAGAACAGCGGATTCCGTTTCCCCTCGAAACAGTTTGTGGTCAACATGGCTCCTGCGGATATACGCAAGGAAGGGGCGGGATATGACTTGCCGTTGGCTGTCGGCATCCTGGCGACGGACGAAAAGGTGAAGCCTGACAAGTTGCCCCGTACGATGATGCTCGGCGAGTTGAGTTTGGACGGGAGCTTGCAACCTGTGAGGGGAGCCTTGCCGATAGCCATCAAGGCTCGCGAGATGGGGTTCGAGCATTTGATCGTGCCGTGGCAGAACGTCCGGGAGGCCGCCGTGGTCAACCGGCTTAAGGTATATGGGGCGAGCCATATCGGCGAAGTAGTCCGTTTCCTGAATGATGAGGGGGGCTTGGTGCCTGCCGAAGTGGATACGCGGGCTGAGTTTTATGCCCAGCAGACCGAGTTCGATTTCGACTTTGCGGATGTGAAAGGCCAAGAGCATGTGAAACGGGCACTTGAGGTGGCCGCCGCCGGTGGGCACAATGTCATTATGATAGGGCCTCCGGGGAGTGGAAAGTCCATGATGGCAAAGCGGTTGCCTTCCATCTTGCCTCCTCTGTCCTTGGCCGAAAGCCTGGAAACGACCAAGATTCATTCCGTGGCGGGCAAACTGGCGCGCGAGAGTTCGCTCATCGCCCGTCGTCCGTTCCGGGCGCCCCACCACACGATTTCGCAGATAGCTTTGGTCGGGGGCGGCACCAACCCGCAGCCGGGAGAGGTGAGCTTGGCGCATAATGGCGTGTTGTTTTGTGATGAGTTGCCGGAGTTTTCCAGGTCGGTGCTCGAGGTGTTGCGTCAGCCGTTGGAAGACAGGCAGATTAACATATCCCGAACCAAGTACAGTGTGACTTATCCGTGTTCGTTTATGTTCGTGGCCTCTATGAATCCCTGTCCTTGCGGCTATTACAACCATCCCACAAAGACCTGCGCATGTACCCCGGGTCAGATTCATCGTTATTTACATAAGGTCTCGGGGTCGTTGCTCGACCGCATCGACCTGCAAGTCGAAATCACGCCGTTGTCTTTTGAGGAGTTGTCGCGTCAGGCTCCGGGGGAGAGCAGTGCCGCCATCCGTGAACGGGTGGTTCGTGCCCGCCGTATCCAGGAACAGCGTTATGCGGAGCAGGAAGGAGTGCATTGCAATGCGCAAATGACTTCCAGGCTGTTGCGCGAATATGCCTCTTTGGACGCTACCGGTACGGAAATGTTGCGTGCCGCCATGTCTCGGCTCCAGCTTTCGGCGCGTGCCTATGATCGTATCTTGCGTGTGGCTCGTACGATTGCCGATCTGGAGGGCCAGGGAACCATCGGGCCGGCCCATATAGCCGAAGCCATCGGTTACCGTAATCTGGATCGCGCCGGTTGGGGGGAATGAGCTTTTTGCGGAAGTGTCAAAATAAGACAAAGCCAGGCCGTTTCCCGTCGGATGCTTCTCGTCATGGCCGGACAAGCCCCGGCGTATCCTCGAAGCCCTATCCAAGGTAGTTGTCCAGAATCGCCTGCTTGCGCCCTGCGCCGCCGTCGATGACGGCCCTGGCCTCGGCAATCTTTGCCTCGCGGGCGGAGATTGCCGCCACGATCTGCCGTTGGACTTCCATCGGCGGCACGGGAACGGCGTAACGGATGATGTCGTCCTTGTTCCCGCGCGGCATCTTCATTCCTTTGATGTCTGACATTATGAAGTCAATATAAATTCCTGCCTTTGTATTTGACACCCTATGCGTAGGTACGTGGTCTCCGATTCCCTCGGGTACGTGATGGCATCGTTCGGCACTTATGCCGGCGCCGTCACGTACCGCCTGTCGAGGGGCAATGCCGGCTGGAGGATCGATGAGGTACAGGACTGTCAAGGCCAGCTGGTATGAGGGATGCCAGTACATCTATACCACGCAGGGCATAGTATGGTTCGGCTATCCCTGGCAGTGGACGGGTTCCGGCTACGTGACCTACGACACGCATACCGGGAACGTGGTGAAGATACTGGATGACCGTGCGCTGAATCGGGGAAAAGCCTGACGCGTTTTGGAAATCCGGGAATAATCAGTATATTTGCATTCAGATTAACTATTGGATATTTTTCACTAAACTGACGGAAAATGAAGAAACTTATTTTGATTGCCGCGTCGGCACTGCTGATGGGTGCTTGCGGGTACAAGTCCGTGAACGGCAATGCGGAGCCGAAAGACACTACCGCGACGGACGGCGTGGTCCTTGACAGTGCCGCATCGGACAGTTCCCGGATTGATACTCTGGACTGACAGTCTTATAGAAGAAAATTATTCAAGATCATGAAACAGATATTATCAGAGAGAAGAAAATCTCAAGTTTGTAGAATTTTTGACTGGATGGCCATACTGGCAGGAGCGGGTATCTTCTTACAGGTGCTGTTCTTTGCTTACGGTGTTAGTGAGATCGGGATGAAGGCCGTCTGTGATTTGTGTATTTGGACATTACGGGATTGGGAAGAATGTACTGGATGGTCTTATGAGGCGATTAACGTGGTATTGTTCATATT
>CAYPMY010000081.1:0-9357 GCA_964412085.1 uncultured Paraprevotella sp.
ATTTACTACAACGTCACCTCGTTGACGGATTTGACGGTGGAAGTGACGTATGGAGAAGACGACGGTACTTCTTATACGGGCGACATAATAATCCCCGAAACAGTGGAATGGAAAGGCAAGACATTCGCAGTCTCCGCAATAGGAGGGTTTGCTTTTAGCAGAAGCGACATTACGTCCATAGAACTTCCTGCCAGCGTGAAAGTTATCGGTTACGATGCATTCTCTTATTGCTACGGTTTAAGTTCCGTCACGTTCCCCGAAGGGTTGGAAGAGATTGATTGGGATGCATTCGGTTGTTGTTACGGTTTAAGTTCTGTCACGTTCCCCGAAAGTTTGGAAAAGATCGATGGGATGGCATTCCTTAATTGCTCGGCCTTGACCGAAATCATCCTCCCGGACAAGCTCGAAACGATAGAGAATGATTCTTTCAAGGACTGCTCGAAATTGGCATCCGTCACACTTCCGGTAAGCCTTACCTCCATCAGAGGAGAAGCGTTCTCCGGCTGCAACGACCTGAGTTCCGTCACCATGAGATGCAGCGCTCCGCCCTTCGTGGAAGAAAATTCATTTCCCTTTATCACGTACCTCGACGGAACGCTCTACGTCCCGCAGGGAAGCGCGGGGGCATACCAAAGCACTCCCGTCTGGAACAGCTTCTCGACCGTCACCGAGACGGAGTATGCCGACCCCACCATCCGGCTTCTGACTGTCACCGCAAGGGGCAACGGCTATGTGGTGTGCCTCTCCCATACCCTCAGCAACCGCAGCATGGACTTTTACGTCGAGCCGAATTCTTCCATGTACATTGGCGCATACCCGGAAGAGGGCTACCGAACCACCTTCACTGTCCGGGACGACAAAGGCAACGATTCCATCATCAGCGGACAAGACTTCACCACGGTCGTAATCGGAGAAGAACACGTCACCGTGGAAGTCACGTTTGAACAGGACGGCAACGGCGTGGCCGACGCGAACGCCTCCGCCGCGAGGGTCTATGTCCGAAGCGGGAAGCTCGTCGTAGAAAACGCTGATGCCGGCGGCGACATCCGCATTTACGATACGGCAGGGCGCGCCGTCAGAACCGTGAAGGCCCGGCGCGGCCGCACGGAAACCGCCCTCCCGCCGGGACAGGTCTACATAGTGAAAATAGCGGACAAGACGATGAAAGTAGCCATCTGAGCCTGCGTCCGTCAGGCCGAGCCGAGCGCATCGTCCCGGGGCCACGTGACAGTCGCGGCCCCGGGACGACTTCCGTCAAGGCACTTGCCCTTGCCCGTGAAGCCCCTGCATCGCGCGTTCCGCCGCGTCGCCCGCTGTCCCGGGCTGGAACCAAGGCAAACGGCCCCGGCACGGAACCCGGCGCGCGATGCAGGAGCGTCCGGGCCCCGATCCGCCACGCCACGCAAGGAAGGCGACGCTCCACGCGCGGGGACCGCCCCTGCGGCATGCGCCTTGCGGGCCGGCCGCCGGCAGGACGCGCCCGGAACCCGAAAGGGCTCCGCGCCACGGGCGACCCGCCGGCCCGGTGCTTGGAACGGACACGCGCCCCGGAAGGGGCCGGGCGGCCGGGTTTGTCCGACATTTTTCACGGCTCCGTGCGGGAAAGACGGGGAAAAACGCCTCCGAACAGCGCGGAAAAACGAATAAATATACAGGATATGCGGATTTTATGCACTCGAAATCCGCATATTTTGCATTCAATCGCAAGCGAACGATTTCCCGATCTCTTGAAAGCGGAGGAAAAATCGCAAGCGAACGATTTCCCGATCTCTTGAAAGCGGAGGAAAAATCGCAAGCGAACGATTTCCCGATCTCTTGAAAGCGGAGGAAAAATCTCAGCACAAAAACGGGCGAGACCCTTGAAAAACGTTCCCCGGACGGTCGGAAGACTGGAACGGAAGCCCTGAAAGCGGCTTTTCTGAATTATCCGGAAGAAATCCCGCCCCGGAACCGTCCGTCAAAAGGACACGGGAATCCCCCTTTCCCTTGACAGCCCTTCCGTTTCCCGCGCACGGCGAGGGCCGGGGACCGGCATCTTGACGCCTTTCCCCCGTCTCCCGGCGACACTCTGACGGGAAGCCGGCGCGCGAGAATCGCGTATTTCCCGCCGGCGGGGCGACGGGACGCATATACGCCGGCCTCGCGAGGCATGGAGCCCCGGCCTGTCAGGATTCTTTCACGTCCCCTCCACGTGCCCCGAAAAATTGCGCGCGCACACAATAAAGGCGGCGGCGGATACGTTCTCATAAGGTATACTTAGCGAAAAAGACATGATAGAATACGTGAATGGCCGGATTGCCGAGCTCGCCCCGGCAATCGCCGTCATAGACTGCCGCGGCGTGGGGTACGGCCTCAACATCTCCCTGAACACATTCTCGGCCTTGCAAGGCAAGCAGGAAGCCAAGCTGTACGTCTACGAGGCCATCCGCGAGGACGCCTATGCGCTTTACGGCTTTTCCACCCGCCAGGAACGCGCCCTCTTCCTGCTGCTCATCAGCGTGCCGGGCATCGGGGGGAATACGGCGCGCATGATACTTTCCGCACTCACGCCGGCGGAGCTGGTCAGCGCCGTCGGCTCCGGCAACGACAAGCTGCTCAGGAGCGTGAAAGGCATCGGGCTGAAAACCGCCCAGCGCATCATCGTGGACTTGAAGGACAAGATCGCGTCGGCGGAAGCCGGAGGGGCGGAGGCGGCAGGCGCTCCCGCGGCCGCGTACGCCGGACGTTCCGAGATACTGGAAGAGGCCGTGTCAGCCCTTACCATGCTGGGCTTCTCCCCCGCCCCCTCGCAAAAGGCCGCGCTGGCCATCCTGAAAGAAGAACCCGAAGCCGCCGTGGAACGTGTCGTCAAGCTCGCCCTCAAAAGACTGTAGGAGGCCGGGGGCTTCTTCGCCAAACGGAACAGCATGAAAAGGGACTTGAAAAAGTGGCTCCAGCTCATCCTCCTGGCCATCAGCGTCGAGGCGCTGGCGGACATGGGAGGCACCGGCCTCCCGCACCTCTCCCGCGCCGGAGCCCCGGCTCCCGCCGAGCCGGACACCATCCGTCCGCGCTTCAGCGTGAAGCGGACGGCACCCCGCGACGAAGAAGACCTGAAAAAGCGGAGCTTGGACCTGAAGGACCCTGACAACCTGGAAACGGACACCGTTTACGACCCGAAGACGGGCAACTACGTCATCGGCACCAGAATGGGAGACAGCTACCTGAACGCCCCCTTGCTGATGTCGCCGGAAGAATACCAGGAATGGAGCCTGCGGAAGTCCCTGCGGAGCTACTACCGGCAAAGGAACAGCGAAGCCTTCGAGAACGACGGCAAGGACAAGTTCGACTTCACTGACATGCAATTCGACCTGGGGCCGGCCGAGAAGGTGTTCGGCCCCGGCGGCGTGCGCATCAAGACCCAAGGCACCGCCGAGCTGAAAGTGGGGGGCAACCTGAAGAAGACGGACAACCCGAGCCTCTCGGAAAACCGCCGGAAGACCTTCGGGTTCGACTTCGAAGAGAAAATCAACATGAGCATGAACGGAAGCGTGGGCGACAAGATCAACATGAACATGAACTACAACACCGATGCCACGTTCGACTTCGACGCGCAGAGCATGAAACTGCGCTACGAAGGCAAGGAAGACGAAATCATCAAGCTGATAGAGGGAGGCAACGTGTCGCTCCCCACAAATTCCTCGCTCATCAAAGGCGCTTCCTCGCTGTTCGGAGTACGGGCAGACCTGCAATTCGGCAAGCTGAAACTGCAGACGGTCGTTTCCCGAAAGAAGTCGGCCTCGAAAAGCGTGTCGTCCAAGGGCGGCTCGCAAACGCACAATTATGAATTCTCGGCCACCGAATACGAGGAGAACCGGCATTTCTTCCTCGCCCACTTCTTCCGCGACCATTATGACCAGAACATGAGCAAGCTGCCCACGGTCATGTCCGGCGTCACCATCAAACGCATCGAGCTCTGGGTGACGAACAAGACGGGAAGCTACGAAAGCAACCGCAACGTCGTGGCCTTCACGGACCTGGGCGAACACGACCGCATCTCCAACCCGATCTGGAGCGAAAGCGGCACGCCGAACCCCGCCAACGCCGCCAACACCCTTTATTCGACGATGACCACACAGCACGCCGCCGCCCGCGACATAAGCCAGACATCGGGCGATCTGGACGCCATACCGGGCTTCGAGGGCAGCGTGGACTACGAGAAACTGCAGAGCGCGCGCCTGCTGTCTTCCTCGGAATACACCGTCAACAATTCACTGGGCTACGTGTCGCTCAACTTCGCCCTGCAGCCTGACGAAGTCCTGGCCGTGGCCTTCGAGTACACCTACAACGGCGCGACCTACCAAGTGGGCGAGTTCTCGGCCGACCTGACCGACAACTCCCAAGCCTTGTTCGTCAAGACCCTGAAAAACACGTCGAACACGCCGCAGATGGGCAACTGGGACCTGATGATGAAGAACGTGTACAGCCTGGGAGCCACGACCACGCAAAAGGAGAAGTTCAAGCTGGACATCCAGTACCAGAGCGACTCCGCCGGGGTGTACGTGTCTTACCTTCCCGAAGCCAGGTTCAAGAACACCAAGCTCCTGCGGGCGATGAACTTGGACCGTCTGGACGCCAACAACCGCCCGAACCCGAACGGACAGTTCGACTACGTGGAGGGATACACCATCAGCAAGGGGCGCATCTATTTCCCCGTGGCCGAACCTTTCGGGAGCCACCTGCGCCAATACCTGAACGACGAGGCCCTGGCCGAGAAATACTGCTTCGACGCGCTCTACGACTCCACGAAGACCATGGCCAAGCAGATAGCGGAAAAGAACAAATTCCTGCTCACCGGGGAGTACAAGGGGAACAACGGTGCCGAAATCAGCCTCGGCGCCATGAACGTGCCGCAAGGCTCCGTAACCGTGACGGCGGGGGGCGTGACGCTGACTGAGAACACGGACTACACGGTGGACTACTCGATGGGCGTGGTAACCATCATCAACCAAAGCATCATCGACGCGGGCACGAACGTGAGCGTGGACTATGAAAGCAACGACAACTACGGCATGCAGCGCAAGTCGCTCGTGGGATTCAACTTGCAATACGACGTGAGCAAGGACTTCACCCTCGGCGGGACGTTCATGTTCCTGAACGAACAGCCGCTCACCACGAAGGTGAACATGGGCGAGGAGCCGCTGAAAAACACCCTGTGGGGCGTCAACCTCTCGTGGAAGAAGGAGAGCCAATGGCTGACCAGCCTGTTGGACAAGATACCGCTCATCGACGTGACCGAGCCTTCGCAGATCAGCTTCACCGGGGAGTTCGCCCAGCTCATCGCCGGGCAGAACAGGAAGATACAGGGGTCGGCTTCCTACATCGACGACTTCGAGAACACGAAAAACGGCATCAGCGTGATGCAGCCCACCAACTGGATGCTCTCCAGCGTGCCGTCCGACTTCGAAGAAAGCAAGCTCGTCAACGACGTGCGCGGAGGGTACAACCGCGCACTGCTGGGCTGGTACACCGTGGACCCGCTCTTCACGCGGCAAAGCTCCTCGCTCACGCCCTCCCATATCAAGAGCGACTTAGACCAACTCTCCAACCACTACGTGCGCGAAGTGTACGAACGGGAGCTCTATCCCAACAGGACGCAGACCAGCTACAACTCGGCCGCCTCGCTCCCGGTAATGAACCTCGCTTTCTACCCTGCCGAACGGGGAGCCTACAACCTGAACCCGGACCTGGATTACGACGGACGGCTCACCAACCCCAAAACCCGCTGGGGCGGCATGATGCGCAAGCTGGACACCAACGATTTCGAGACCGCGAACATCGAATACGTGGAATTCTGGCTGCTCGACCCGTTCATCTACACCCGCGACAAGGACGGCGACTACGGGGGCGACTTCTACCTGAACCTGGGAGAAGTGAGCGAGGACATCCTCCACGACGGAAAGAAATTCTTCGAAAGCGGACTTCCCATCGACGGGAACTCCAACTACTACACGGAAACGGCGTGGGGGCGCGTGCCCAACGCCACCAGCGTGGTCTACGCCTTCAACAACGAGTCCGGGGCACGCGTGCGGCAGGATATCGGGCTGAACGGACTCAACAGCGAAGAAGAACGCACGTTCGGCGCCTACCGCGAGTTCCTCGTGGCCGTGCAGGGGAAAGTAAGCCCGCAAGTGTACGATTCGCTGGCGAACGACCCGGCAGGCGACGATTACCACTACTTCCGGGGGTCGGACTACGATGCCCAACAGCGCGGCATCCTCGACCGTTACAAGTACATCAACCTGCCGGAAGGGAACTCGCGGTCGAACGAGAACGCGAACGAGCCGTACGACAATTCTTACAAGACCACGCCCGACGTGGAAGACATCAACCAGGACTACACGTTGAACGAGTACGAGAAGTATTACCAGTACAGAATCAGCATCCGCCCGGAAGACTTCATAGTGGGGCGGAACTACATCGTGGACAAACGCACGGCAAGCGTCAAGCTCCGCAACGGCAACACGGAGGAGGTGAACTGGTATCAGTTCCGCGTGCCGCTCGCGGAATACCAGAAGAAAGTGGGCAACATAAACGATTTCACGAGCATACGGTTCATGCGCATGTTCCTGTCCGGCTTCGAACGGCCCGTCATCCTCCGCTTCGCCACGCTGGATCTGGTGAAAGCCGAGTGGCGCTCCTACGAACAGGCCCTTTATGCCGGCAAGATGCCCGCCACGAACGGAAGCATGGAAATATCGGCCGTCAACATCGAGGAGAACAACGACAAGACGCCGGTGAACTACGTACTGCCTCCGGGCATCAGCCGGGTGGTGGATCCGGCACAAAGCCAACTGGCCGAAGACAACGAGCAGGCTCTCTCGCTGACAGTCCGCAACCTGGCCGCGGGAGATGCCCGCGCCGTGTACAAGAACACCAGTTTGGACATGCGCCAGTACAAGCACCTCCAGATGTTCGTCCATGCCAACGCGCTGGCCGAGAACGTAACCGAGACGGGAGACAACCAGGCCAGCGTCTTCATCCGCCTCGGCTCGGACTACAAGAACAATTTCTACGAATACGAAATTCCCTTGAAGCTGACGGCTGCCGGACGGTACGACACCTATTCCGCCGAACAGTGCCGCGCCGTGTGGCCCGAAGAGAACATGCTGGACATCGACCTCTCGGTGCTCACCAAGGCGAAACAGGCGCGCAACCGCGAGAAGAGCCTCGGCAACACCAACCTGACCACACTTTTCTCCGTCTACGACGACAAGCGCCCGAACAACAAGGTAAGCGTCATGGGCAACCCGACCTTGGGCGAGGTGAAGACCATCATGATAGGCGTGCGCAACAATGCCCGCGAGACCAAGTCGGTAGAAGTATGGGCCAACGAGCTTCGCCTGCAGGAATACAGCAACGACGGCGGCTGGGCCGCACAGGGGACACTTAACGTCCAACTCTCCGACCTCGGTTCCGTCAACCTGACCGGGCACATGGAAACGGCCGGATTCGGAGGCATAGAGGACAAGGTGAGCGAACGCAACCAGGAAGACTTGTACAATTACAGCATCACGACCAGTTTCGAGCTGGGCAAGCTGTTGCCGGAGAAAGTGCGCTTCACGGCACCCGTTTACTATTCGTTCAACAAGGAGGTCATCCAGCCGAAGTACAACCCGCTCGACACGGACATGTTGCTGGAAGACGCCCTTGACGCTTGCGCCACGGAACACGAGAAGGACTCGCTGCGGAGCCTGACCACCACGAAGACCACGAGCAAGAACTTCAGCCTGAGCAACGTGAAGTTCAACATCGCCACGCCCAAGCACCCCATGCCTTACGACCCCGCCAACTTCTCGTTCAGCTACTCGCACAGCGTGACCGACAAGACGGGCGAGACCACGGCCTGGGAGACGGAAAAGAACTGGAACGGGGCGTTCAACTACGACTATTCTCCCGAATACAAGCCTTTCGAGCCGTTCAAGAAGAAAATCAAGGGCAAAAGCAAATGGTGGGACTTCATCCGCGACCTCAACCTCAACTACCTGCCGCAGAACATCAGCTTCAACACGAACATCCTGCGCAACTACTACGAGTACCAGGAACGGGACATCGACAACCTGGAAAACCCGATGTCGCTCCCCCTCTCCTTCTCCAAGGAGTTCTTGTGGAACCGCGACTTCAGCCTGAAGTGGGACTTGACCAAGAACCTCCACTTCTCTTTCAACTCCGCCACGCACGCGGAAATCGAAGAGCCGAACGTCCCGGTCAACAAGAACCTCTACCCAGAGCAGTACCAGGCGTGGAAGGATTCCGTGTGGCACAGCATCAAGGGATTCGGCACTCCGCTCGACTACCAGCAGGACTTCACGGCCTCGTACAAGGCGCCGCTCGAGAAGATACCGTGCTTCTCGTGGATTTCCCTCGACGGCACCTACACGGCCAACTATTCCTGGGAGCGCGGCATGGAGCAGGAAGACGGGACTTCTTACGGCAACACCATCAACAACCAGCGCTCGGCCACGGTGAACGGACGCTTCAACTTGGAAACGCTGTACAATTTCTCTCCCTTCCTGAGAGAGGCCAACAAGAAATTCTCGGCCGGCGAGCAGAAAAAGGCCAAGGACAAAAGCAACCGCGAGAGGGAAAAAGCCAAGGCGCAAAGGGAAAAAGAGAAGGAGGCCGCCGCCGGCGGGAAAGACGGGCAAGGCGAGGACGGGAACGACAAGCCGGGCGGCAAGGCGGCGGACAACGCCAGGGGCACGGCCAACGCCAAGGTGAAGAACCCGAAGTCCATGGGGTTCGCCGGCGAAGTCACCCTGCGGCCCGATACGACCGTGGAGCTGGCGCACAACCAGAAGAGCCGCAGGATACGCGTCACCGCCGTGACCGCCGCCGGACACCGCTACCCGATCAAGTTCAAGAAACTGGACAAGAACAAGATCCGCATCCTGAACATGGACTCGGTGAAACTGCGCGTCAACGTCATAGCCAAGACGCCGGCAAAGGAAAAGCCCTGGTATCCCTACCTGCAAGGAGCCGCCCGTTTCCTGATGATGGTGCGCAACGTCAGCGTCAGCTACCGCAACACGTTTGCCATGTCACTGCCGGGATTCCTGCCCAACGTGGGCGACATGCTCGGGCAGCGCACGGGCGGCGGCATGCAGCCGGGACTGGACTTCGCGTTCGGCCTCACCGGCGAAAGCTATATCGGCAAGGCCAACAAACGGGGATGGCTGCTCGACAACGACAGCATCAGCACGCCGGCCACCACCAACGCCATGGAGGACTTGCAAATCAAAGCGACCCTGGAGCCTGTACCGGACTTGAAGATAGACTTGAACGCCAGCCGGACGGTGAACAGCAACAAGAGCATAC
>CAYPMY010000082.1:0-9319 GCA_964412085.1 uncultured Paraprevotella sp.
GGGATTTGGTGCTTTCTCTGGTGTGTAGGGACGCATGCTGGGTCTGGGCTGATTTGATTCCTGTCTGATAGGAAGAAAGCCGTTCCAGAAGTGTGCAAAGGTACGAGGGAACGGCTCTCTTTTGATATAAAGTGGTTGACGGTTTAGAACAAATCCACCTCCACCGGGCAGTGGTCAGAACCAAAAATCTCGGTGTGTATGGTTGCGCTTTTGAGTTGCGATTCCAGTCGTTTGGACACCAAGAAATAGTCGATACGCCACCCTGCATTCTTTTCCCGGGCTTTGAAACGGTAAGACCACCATGAGTAGATGCCTTCGCGGTCGGGATAGAAGAATCGGAAAGTGTCTGTAAAACCGCTGTCTAACAAGATGCAGAATTTTTCCCTTTCTTCGTCCGTGAAACCTGCGTTTTTACGATTCGATTTCGGATTTTTCAGGTCGATTTCGCGATGCGCCACATTCAAATCACCGCATATGATGACTGGTTTTTGAGCATCCAGTTGCAAGAGGTAGGTGCGGAATGCTTCTTCCCATTGCATACGGTAATCCAGACGTTTCAGTCCGTCCTGCGAGTTGGGTGCATACACCGTGACCAAGAAAAAGTCAGGCATTTCAAGCGTAATGACGCGTCCTTCCTTGTCATATTCCCTCAAGTCGAGGCCATATGTGACATTGAGTGGGGCATGACGGCTAAAGATAGCCGTACCAGAATATCCTTTTTTCTCCGCATAGTTCCAATAGGAGCGGTAGCCTTCAAACTCCAAGTCAAGTTGCCCCTCCTGCATTTTTGTTTCTTGCAGACAGAAGAAGTCCGCATCCAAGGCGGTGAAAGACCCTTTGAATCCTTTTTCATAACAGGCTCTCAGGCCGTTGACGTTCCATGAGATAAATTTCATAGGTCGTAAGTTTGCAGTAATTCTGCTTTTTATTTTCAAAGGTAAGCCTTTTCTTCCAAATGTGCAAACTCGGTCAGAGCCGAGCGATATCTTCTCTTTCCTCTTGAATGTAGCGAAAGTAGGTTTGCATTTGTTCCGCTTCTGGGTCGAATGCCATGTCCGTTTCGCAAGCCGTAGGGAAGTGCATCAGGGCAAGAAACGAGTAGGATGTATTGCAACCATTGACATGCATCATGGACAAAGTCATCGCCCAAACGTGAGTCTATGGGGAACATTACCAAACAAAGCTGTACATTCCTCTCGGTTGTCTTTTTAGGAGAGTCAGAAAATCGCCTTCCCGTTTTTTGATTTCCTGTGGTGTGGATTCGTCGTCCAATAACAGTTGTTCAGGTCACCTATGTAGAATTGTTTTTGTATTCAACATGAACTGCCCAAGATACATTGGAATTGGTGGAATCGGAATCATGTACCATAACGAGGCCATCGTAATAGTTCTCTCTTCGTCTCAGATATACTCGATTCGGGATAAGAAAGTACATGAAAAATGGTAATCTCGCGAATATTTTATAATTATGAATCAATAACTTAAAAACATAGGCGATGATTACCAAAGACAAAGTTAATGATTCCTTTGTGTCATGGACGGGTCTGTGAAGAATCTGTCAATCGGCCGGAAAGACACGTTCCGTGCGTTTTCCAGGCCGATTCGAATACATATATTCACGTTTCGGCCTCGTTTTTTCACGTTTCCAAGGCTTTTTTAGGCATCAATCACAAGCGAATCGTCTTCCGTTCGGCTGAGAAAACACTTTTTCTAACTCGGTGTTTTTTTCAGATACAAATATACTTATCCCATTTGAAGCGGCAAAATCTTTTCATTGTTGAGGCTTCCCAATTGAAAACAACGGGCAAAGCCTGTATGATCATCCGTTGTTTTTGGTTATCTTGGGTTGTTTTTAACATAGTGGGTTGTTTAATCGGTACTTCTTCATCTGCATCTTCAATGCTACTTTCTTTCAGTAACTCCAAAAACAGATTGCCGTCTTTGTAGGCATTAGGCATATCCAATATGCGCGAGTTCGGGATAATTTTTCGCGGCAATTAGAACAAGTCAAGTTATCCAGTCCTTTCGAGATGTAGGGGCAGTGCCTCAGGTTTGTTGTCGAAAAAGTAGCATTCTTAAGGAGTTCGTTGATGTACTTCCTGCGTAGCATTATTTTGTCCCACGCAGGCATGAATCTGTTCTTCATGTCCGCTTTCAACCCGTACACGAGATGTATGCCCCAGTCGAAGAGTTCTTCGAAAAGTGCCCGTTTGATATATCCCCCTGCCGGCGAAGACATAGCCATAAAGTTCTTTGCTGAACACGTTCCACACATTCGCATCCCTATAGCCCACGTCTGCTCTTGTGAGACAGGAAGTTATGATTTCCCCGCAGTCATTGCACGGCAGGTGGAGTTTGAAGCTGTGAATCATCCCATCGTACTTCTTCCGTCCGCAGAGATGTCCTTGAACACTTTGTTGAAGTGCCGCCTGAGATTGTGGCGGACGGGGATCATTGTGCCGTCCACGAAGCTGATGCCCGGGCATTTCCCGAATGCCCGAATCTTCATGGACGGCATCGTGTGGAAGAACACACGCGGCATAAGTTCGACGAACCTGTTGTATGGGACGGCATCGGGAAAGCAGGATCCAAGCTGACCTCTGACATGGAGCATATAACAACCATTGCTTCCGCCTTTGAAAGGGTGGAGGCACGGTGGTATTTACGGCTGGAACGGCCCGTCATGGCATATTCGGCCATTTGGGCATCGAAAAACTTGCAGAAATCATCCGCGATGCAGGAATTTTCAATGACTCTGTCCCCGGCGGGCATGGCGATTATTGTTTGTGGTACATTGAGATTGGACACCTTAAAGATACAATGTTTCCGCTAACCGCCAGACTTTCAGGTAATCAAGATTCGTCGGACTCACGTCAAGCCGTTTGATTAGGATTTCTAAGGACTGCGGCCTTTGCTTTTCCCGGACGGATTCCGCATCTTCGCGCTGGAATCATGTCTTTCACTTTCGGTTATAGGTTTTGGCTTGATTGAGTGCCTTGTCGTTCAGGGGCGGTTTTTCCGCGCTTCTGTTGCGCTTCCGTCACTTTGTCGCGGGTATGCCGGACCGCGTCCCGTCGGAATGCGACAAGTCAAGGCTTTCGGGAGGCTTCCGTGCCTCGGGAAAGGTACGGAAGTCCGTTGCGTTCCTTCGGCGGATTGAACTTGTTCGAGGGCTATTTCGTGGCCGGAATGACTTTCCATTCCAATACGCCGCCCGATTCTCCTTTTTGAAGTTGTGCGGCGATTTTCAGTCCGGTAGTTCTTACTGGTTTGAAGTCGAGATGGTTGTAGGCATCCTTGGTCGTAGTGTACGGCGTGGTGGCTTCCACTTCCTTCCAACTGCCGCCGTCTTCATAATAGAGTTTCCACGAGGCGGGTACACGGAAGTCGCCGTCGTAGTGGTCGAAGTCCAGCCAGTACACTTTTACGCCCGATACGGAGTACGCTTGATCGAAGTCGTAGGCCAGAGTCTCTTCCGTGCCACGTTTGAGCCACCAGTAATGGTAAGGTTTGGACGTGTCTGACGAGCGTTTCGGTTCCCATTGGTCGTTTACGCCCCAAGCCCAACCTTCAGTGGCGGCGGATTCGGGAGCGTCTTTCTGGAGAGGCGCTTGAATGGTCAGCGTACGTGCACGGCTGGCGATGGTCGGCAAAGGCTCGGGACGGGCATGTTCCGGCGACGTGGGAATCCATACGGCCATTTGTGCCGCGCCACGGTTGTTCCATACGGAATAAGGAATGGCTTTGAACGGCACGTCCGTCGTCTTTCCGTCACGTCCGACGGCTTGGGCCGTACCCTCCAGTATGACGATGCCGTTAAGCATATCCGGGACGCAAGCGGCGGATATTTCCGCCTCTTCAGGAACTGTTTTGTTGAAAATCAAACTGTCCGGCTGATCTTTGTCTTCCATGCAATATACGATGGGTCCCCGTTCGATGGCGGCTTTCCCCCGGTCGTCTTCCACTTCGTTACGGGCTTCCACCCGGCGCACGTCCATCGGGAAATCCAGTTGCACGGTGTCTCCTTTTTTCCATTCCCGCACGATGACGGCGTAACCGTTCTCCACACGGTAGCCTGTGTCCTTGCCGTTGACCTGTACCGTATATTCCCGGCCTTTCCCCGTGTAGTGGTATAAACCGGTAGGGACAGGGCGGTCTTGCGCCCATCCGGGGATGCGGCATCTCAGGGCAAAGGTCTGCTCCTTTTCGGGATTTACCGTCAGGCTTATTTTACCGTCCCAGGGATACCCGGTCGTCTGGCTGATACCTATTTTATTATGGGAGGTGGAGATATTGGCCGTACTTTGTACATATAGGTTGACGAAGACGTTATTGCCTTGTGTGGCATACATGTAATTAGGGACGGAAGCCATGAAACGGGTGACATTCCCCGGGCAGCAGGCGCAACCGAACCATGCCTGCCGTTCGTGCTGCCCCATGCTTTCCAAGGGATTGTCGTAGAAGAAGCGGTCGCCGCCGAGCGACACGCCCGAGACGACCCCGTTGTAAAGCGCGCGCTCCAGCACATCCTCGTACCGGGAGTCGCCCGTAGCGAGAAACATGCGGTGGTTCCAGTACACGTTGGCAATGGCCGCGCAAGTTTCACAGTAGGCCGTGTGGTTGTTCAGTTCATAATCCGGGCCGAAGCCTTCGCCTTGGGCGCGGGAGCCGATGCCGCCGGTGAGGTACAGCTTGCGCCCGGCCATGTTCTCCCAAATGCGCGTAAGGGCGTGGAAATAGGCCGTGTCGCCGGTCAGTGCGGCCACGTCGGCCACGCCGGAATACAAGTAACCGGCTCTTACGGCATGCCCCACTATTTCGTCCTGTTCAAGGATGGGCTTGTGATCCTGGCTGTATGCGCTGGGGGTATGCCCGTCGGTGCATCGTCCCGTTTCTTCCAAGAAATACCGGGCTGTGCGGAGGTATTCTTCCTTCCCGGTGGCTTTGTACAGCTTGGCCAGAGCCATCTCCACGATGGGATGCCCCGAAGGCACATGCTTCTGCCCCTCGCCGGGGCCGAACACCCGGCATACCAGGTCGGCGTTCCTGACAGCCACGTCCAGCAGGGAACGTTTGCCCGTGGCGCGATAGTGGGCCACGGCGGCTTCGTAAAGGTGTCCTGAATTATAAAGTTCGTGGCTGTTGATTTTCTCCCAACGGTGCGTCCCCCACCAGCTCGAAAGGCGGGTGCAGCGGTTGGTCACGCAAGTGGTCAGGTACCCGTCGGGCTCCTGTGCGGCGGCTATCAGCGCGATGACGCTGTCCAGATAGGAGTCTAAGCGCGCGTCGTATTTCACGGCCAGCGAGTAAGACGCTCCTTCGATGATTTTATACGGGTCGGTGTCGTCGAACGGAAAGTCGCCCCGGTGCTCGCCCTCTTTCAGCCCGCCCGCGATGGCGAAGTTGTCGAAGCGCCCGTTCTTCTCGCATTCCCGGAAGGCCGAGGGTATGGACACCGTGCGGTTCGTCTCGATGCGGGGAAGCCAGAACGCGTCCTGAACGCGGACTTGGGTGAACGGGACTTCCGTGATTCGTGCCGCGTCTTGCCCGTGGACGGCGATGGGGAAAGCAACGGCGAAGAAAGTCCACACGGTCGGTTTCAGGAATAAGTTTTTGTTTCTCATGGGCTGATAATTCTGCGGCTTCACCCTGCAAAGATAATTAGTTTTGTTAACTTTGCCCCGGAATCAATATTTTTATTTTTTTTCACTTGCCATGAAGAAGAGTTTGCTGACCGCTGTTCTTGCGTTTCCCTTGTGGGGAAATGCGCAGGCGCGAGACGCGCGCCCCGGTTATCCTTTTTCTCCTGTACCTTTTACGTCCGTCAAGGTGACGGATTCCTTTTGGGGGCAACGTTTGAAGGCGAGTCGTGAGGTTACCGTGCCTTTGGCCTTCATCAAGTGTGAGGAGTCTGGCCGGTATGAAAACTTTGTCAGGGCGGCCCATCCGGATGAAAGCTACGAGGTGGGAGGCTTCCCGTTCGACGATACGGATGTGTACAAGACGATAGAAGGCGCAAGCTATCTGTTGCAGACCTATCCGGACGAGAAGCTGGAATCGTATATCGACAGCGTGCTGGCCATTGTGGCCGCCGCGCAGGAGCCGGACGGTTATTTGTACACCAGCCGCACGATGAACCCCCGGCATCCGCATGAATGGTCGGGTAGCCGTCGTTGGGAAAAAGTGGAGGATTTGAGCCACGAGCTTTATAACCTCGGCCACATGGTGGAGGGAGCCATCGCGCATTACCGGGCCACGGGGAAACGGAACTTCCTGGACATTGCCGTCCGTTATGCCGACTGCGTGTGCCGTGAAATCGGCCCGGGGGAGGGGCAGCAGGTGCGTGTGCCCGGCCACCAGATAGCCGAGATGGCCCTGGCCAAGCTCTATCTCGTGACGGGCGACCGGAAGTATCTGGACGAGGCGAAGTTCTTCCTCGACCGGCGCGGCCGCACTTCGCGGCGCGACGCTTACAGTCAGGCGCACAAGCCCGTGGTGGAGCAGGACGAAGCCGTGGGGCATGCCGTGCGGGCCACCTATATGTATGCCGGGATGGCCGACGTGGCGGCTCTCACCGGCGACACGGCTTATGTCCGTGCCATCGACCGGATTTGGGACAACATCGTGGGCAAGAAGTATTACATCACCGGCGGCATCGGGGCCACGGCCTCCGGCGAGGCTTTCGGCGCGGATTACGAACTGCCCGACATGTCGGCCTATTGCGAGACGTGCGCGGCCATCGGCAACGTCTATGCCAACCACCGCCTGTTCCTCCTGCACGGGGAGTCCAAATACTACGACGTTTTGGAACGCACCTTGTACAACGGGCTGATTTCGGGCGTCTCGCTGGACGGTGGAAGTTTCTTCTACCCCAATCCGTTGGAAAGCCGGGGACAGCATCAGCGCCAGCCTTGGTTCGGCTGCGCTTGCTGTCCGTCCAACATCTGCCGTTTCATCCCCTCCCTGCCCGGTTACGTGTATGCAGTGAAGGACAGGGACGTGTATGTCAACCTCTTCATGTCAAACGAAGCCCGCATTGAGGTGGGCGGGAAGAGCGTCGTTCTGGAGCAGCGGACCCGTTATCCATGGGACGGCGACGTGGCCGTGAGCGTGAAAGAGAACAAGGCCGGTGCGTTTGCCGTGAAAATCCGTGTCCCCGGCTGGGTGCGCGGACAAGTCGTGCCGAGCGACTTGTACCGTTACGGCGACGGCAAGCGTCTGGGATACGGCGTGAAGGTGAACGGACGGCCGGTGGAAGGAGAGTTGCAGGACGGTTATTTCACGATAGGACGCCGGTGGAAGAAGGGCGACAAGGTGGAAGTGCATTTCGATATGGAGCCGCGCGTGGTGGAAGCACATGCCAAAGTGGAGGCCGACAGGGGGCGCGTGGCCGTGGAGCGCGGCCCGTTGGTGTACTGCGCCGAGTGGCCCGACAACGATTTCGACATCACGAGCGTGCTGGTGAACCGCCGCCCGCAGTTCGAGACGGTGGAGAAACCGGACATGCTTTGCGGCCTGACGGAAATCAAGGCCGGGGCGCAGGCACTGGGCTACGACGCCGGAGGCCGTCTGACGGCCTCGGACGTCGAACTGACGCTCATCCCTTATTACGCTTGGGCGCACCGGGGAGCCGGCAACATGATGGTGTGGCTCCCGCGGGAGGTGAGCGCGGCAAGCCCCTCCATGCCGGCCACGCTGGCCTCGGGGAGCCGTGTGGACGCTTCGCACAGGACTGCGGCCTTGTCTGCCGTTGACGACCGGCTGGTGCCGGCGGACGGGAACGACCGTTCCGTGGCCTGCTATCATTGGTGGCCGAAAAAGAACTCCACGGAGTGGATTGCCTACGAGTTCCCGGAACCGTCCGAAGTGTCTTCCTCCACCGTATATTGGTTCGATGACGGGCCGTGGGGCGGCTGCCGCGTGCCCCGGAGCTGGAAGCTGTACTACAAGGACGGACAGGGCGGCTGGAAGCCGGTGTCGGCGGCCGGCGCGTACGGGACGGAAAAGGGCGCGCCCAACACGGTGGAGTTCGCGCCGGTGCGGACCACGGCCATGAAGCTGGAAGTCGTGTTGCCGAAGGACAACTCGGCCGGCGTCTTCGAGTGGGAAGTCGAGTGAGGTGCCGGGATACGGACGGGGGCGCGCCGCGGGGGATGTGTCCCTCACGGCGCGCCCTCCCTCTTGTCCCTGCCGCCTTATATCCGCTTCGTGAGGCTTCCGGGGAGCGGGGGCATGGCTCCCTTTCGCGTACATACGTAAGCCGAGACGTCCGTTGCGAGGCGGTGCGCCTCACTGACGGTTTTCCCGGAGAGGATGGCGGCGGTGAAGGCGGCCGCGAACGAGTCGCCCGCGCCCACGGTGTCGGCCACTTCCACCCCTCGGGGCTTCTTGATAGGATGTCTCTTCCGGGGTGAACACGAAGCTGCCCCGCGCGCCTCGGGTGAGGATCAAGGCTCTCGGCGCGTACCGTTCCAGCAGAGTCCTGCATCTTTCTTCCCGGGCCGTGCCGGGCAGGGCGAGCATCCGTGCCACGACGTCAAGCTCTTCCCCGTTGGCCTTCAGGACGTTGCGCTTCCGCAGGCTGGTGGAGACGATTTCCTCCGTGTAGAAACCTTGCCGGAGGTTGATGTCGAAAATCTTGTATCGCCCGTCCCCGTCCGGCATGGCGTCGAGGAACCGGCGGATGGCTGAGCGCGAGGCGGGATGCCGTTGTGCCGGCGAGCCGAAGCACGCGGCTTGCGTCCGGCGGGCCAGTCCTGCCGTCCGCGGCGTGAAGGGGATATGGTCCCGGGCCGCGTCTTCCCGGATGTGGTAGGAGGGAATGCCCTTTCCGTCCACTTCCGCTTCCGCGCTTCCTGTGGGGAAATCCGCTTCCCCGGCGAGCCCTTCCGGCGATTTGTCCCGCAGGGTCGCCGACAGCCCGCGCCCCGCCGCGTCTTTTCCCACGGCGGTCACGACCCGGCCGCCTATTCCGAATCGCGAGACGTGGTAGGCGAAATTGGCCGGCGCGCCTCCTATCCTCTTGCCTCCGGGCAACATGTCCCACGAGGCTTCTCCCAAGCCTGTCGCGATGGTCCGTTTCATGGTGGTGCGGTTCGATGGTTCGTTCCTTGCGCGTGCCGGCGGCGGGCCGGACACCGGTCGCCGGCATGACGGCACAAATATACGGATTCCCACGCAGTGTCGCGTCATGTGCAAAGTGTCAGAATGTCAGATCCGGGTGCCCGTGGTTCCGTTATTTCCGTCCGCGAGGGGGAAGGGATGAAAATAACGTGAGTTCGATATAAGGTTCAAAATAATCTGCTGGATATTAGGAACA
>CAYPMY010000083.1:0-7384 GCA_964412085.1 uncultured Paraprevotella sp.
TTCCAATGGGAAGAGCGTTTGAATACAGGAAGGCTGCAAAGCTGAAAAGATGGGGCCACATGGCCAAGACATTCACGAAATTGGGTAAACAAATCGCCATAGCCGTAAAGGCCGGCGGCCCGGAGCCCGGGAACAATCCTGCGTTGCGTTCGATTATCGCGACCTGCAAGCGCGAGAACATGCCGAAGGACAACATCGAGCGTGCCATCAGAAACGCGATGGGCAAGGACCAGAGCGAATACAAGGACATGACGTATGAGGGATACGGCCCTCACGGTGTCGCCGTGTTCGTGGATACCTTGACCGATAACCCGACACGCACGGTGGCGGACATCCGTTCGGTGTTCAACAAGTTCTCCGGGACACTGGGTACGATGGGCTCTTTGTCCTACTTGTTCGACCATAAATGCGTGTTCACTTTCAAGAAACCGTCCGCGATAGACATGGACGAGCTGATACTCGACCTGATAGACTTCGGGGTGGAGGAGGATTACGACATGGACGAAGAGGAGGGCACGATCACGGTCTACGGGGACCCGAAGAGTTACGGCGCCATCCAGAAGCATCTGGAAGAGCGGGGCTTTGAGGACGTTGGCGGTGAGTTCACCTATATCCCGAACGACCTGAAGGACGTGTCGGACGACGTGCGCGAGACGTTGAACAAGATGGTGGAAAAGCTCGAGGAGTTCGACGACGTGCAGACGGTCTATACGAATATGAAGCCCGGAGGGAAATGACATGAAGACGGTATATCAGACGGAAGGGACTTGCTGCAAGCAGATAGAGCTGGAAGTGGAGGGCGACGTGGTGAAATCGGTGCGCTTCATAGGCGGCTGCCACGGGAATCTTCAGGGCATGTCCAGGTTGGTGGAAGGCATGCGCGTGGCCGATGTGGTAAGCCGCCTGGGCGGCATTCGTTGCGGCGCGAAGCCTACTTCATGCCCCGACCAGCTTGCTTCGGCTCTGCGGCAGGCCGTCTCCCTGTCCTGACGGTGCGGGGTTGCAAGGAAACGCGAGGCGTGCCGGCCCCGGCTCCCGTAGGGATGGACTTCTGATTCGGGACTTGTGCGTCCCCAAAGGCGAGGGCAGTGCCATGACCCCGTTCCCGTGCCATGATACGGCCCTTGCGGGCTTGCGATTGCGCAATGAGGCTTCCCGGGGTGGTCCTTTTGTTTTCGGAACGCCTTCTCGCCCGTATCTTGGCGGAAGCCCGGCACCGGGCAGTCTCCCGCCGTCCCCTTCATTCATCGCGTCCCTCGCCTTGGCCTCCGCCGTAGTCTTCCGGGGTGAACCGCACATGGAAGCGCACTTTCCCCGACGCCCTGGAATAATAGCAATAGGAGAAGCTGATGCCTTTCTCCTTGTAAGCTTTCAGCTCCACGGAGTTGGCCACGTTCTTGCGCAAGATGTCCTTGAGGGATTCGCAGGCCTGGGTGTCCATCGTCGTGTCGTCATCCAAGGCTCCTTCCAAAGTATAGTAATAGTTGAGTGTGCGCGAACGGTCGTCATAGGTGAGGCTGTCCATAAGGGTGTACCGGTCTGTTCTCCGGGGGCATTGCCTTTCCGTATATTCCCTCGCTTCGCGGGCGCAACGCTCCTCGAAACTCTCGAAGTGGCAGGCGCAGAGCCCCAGCGGCAGGCCAAGCAAGAGCGTGGCATAAATCTTTTTCATGTCTGATGGTTTTACGTGCGAAATTAATTTATTCTTCGTAACTTTGCAAGACGATTCGTCGAAAAGGCTTATGAAAGACAAGGAGGAGAGGATTGCCCGCGCGGTGGCTTACTTCAGGCAAGGCTATAACTGTTCGCAGTCCGTGGTGGCGGCTTTCGCCGACTTGTACGGCTTCACGCGTGAGCAGTCCCTGCGCATGTCCGCCTCGTTCGGAGGGGGCATCGGCCGCATGCGGCTCACTTGCGGGGCCGCCTGCGGCATGTTCCAGCTCGTGGGGCTGGAAGTGGCGGCCTTGGAAGGCGGGGACCGCGAGACGAAATCGCGCAACTACGCCGTCGTGCAGGAGCTTGCCGGCAGGTTCAAGGCCGCGAACGGCTCCATCGCCTGCCGGGAACTGCTGGGGCTGAGGCGGGACGAGCCGGCGAGCAGCCAGGCGGAAGTCCGCACGGCGGCCTATTATGCACGGCGCCCCTGCTTGAAGACGATAGAGTCGGCGGCCCGCATCTTCGCCGATTATCTGGAGTCTGTCGGGCGCTGAACGCCATGCCTGTCCCGGAATATGCCCGACAAGGCTCTTTTTTTTGTTAAAATTGCATATAAATCCGAAACTAAACCGAGCTTCTTGCCATGGAAAGCGAGAAAAATGCTACCTTTGCGCGTGTTCATGAAAGAATGTCCTTTGAGAGGATGAGTTTATTAACTAAAAGCATTTGAGTATTATGTTTGAAAACGCAGGTGAAGCGGCAGGTCTCGTATGGAATGCCTTGAATGAAGGTGCGCCGCTGAGCGCGAAGGATTTGAAAAAGGCTGCGAAACTGAGGACTGAGAAGGAACTGTATCTTGCACTGGGCTGGTTGCTTCGTGAAGATAAGTTGGTCGTCGCAGGCACGGAAAAGGAGCCCGTATTCTCTTTGAAGTAACAAGGGGCTTTGATTGACTGGCAAGAAGGCATGCCGTAAGCGGTCCGCACCGGACGCTTGGGCATGTTTCTTTTTTTATGCGCCTCCGTTTTTGACATTTTGATATTCGTATAGGATAATTTATCCCTTATCCCTTGCTTTTGTTGGCACGTTTTTGTAGTTTTGCGCGCGTGTTAGTTAACATAACGTCAGATGTCCTTAATATTATGTGCTATGGATATTCAGAAAATGATGGCTCGGCTTGAGGCCAAGCATCCCGGTGAAAAGGAGTATTTGCAAGCGGTTCACGAAGTGCTTATCTCCATAGAAGACGTGTATAACCGCCATCCCGAGTTTGAACGCGCCAAGTTGATCGATCGGCTGGTGGAGCCGGAACGCGTCGTCGTGTTCAGGGTACCTTGGGTGGACGACAAGGGGGAAGTCCAGGTCAACTTGGGTTATCGGGTACAGTTCAACAGTGCAATCGGCCCGTATAAGGGCGGGTTGCGCTTCCATGCTTCCGTGAACCTTTCCATATTGAAGTTCCTCGGCTTTGAGCAGACTTTCAAGAACGCGTTGACCACGTTGCCCATGGGAGGGGGAAAGGGAGGTTCCGACTTCTCGCCGCGCGGCAAGAGCGATGCCGAAGTCATGCGCTTCTGCCAGGCTTTCATGGACGAGCTTTACCGCTACATCGGCCCGGAAATCGACATCCCTGCGGGTGACATCGGCGTGGGGGCGAGAGAGGTGGGATACCTTTTCGGCCAATACAAGAAGCTTACGCGGGACTGGAGCGGAGTACTTACAGGCAAAGGGCTTGAGTTCGGCGGCTCGCTGGTGCGCCCCGAGGCCACGGGTTACGGCGGGCTCTATTTCGTCCGGGAGATGCTGGCCGGCAGAGGCATCGACATCCGGGGCAAGCGCGTGGCCGTCAGCGGGTTCGGCAACGTGGCCTGGGGGGCGGCCCGGAAAGCCACGCAACTGGGCGCCAAGGTGGTGACCATATCCGGCCCCGACGGATACATTTACGACGAAGACGGGCTCGACGAAGAAAAGATCGCTTATATGCTGACGCTCAGGGCGAGCGGGGATGATATTTGCAGCCCGTACGCGGAACAGTTCCCGGGAGCCGAGTTCGTGGCGGGCCGCCGCCCATGGGAAGTGAAGTGCGACATCGCCTTGCCGTGCGCCACGCAGAACGAGCTGGACGGGGAGGATGCCCGCCGCCTCATCGAAAACGGGGCGATATGCGTGGGGGAAATCTCCAATATGGGATGTACGCCCGAGGCGGTCGACGCGTTCATTGCCCACAAGATGCTCTACGCTCCGGGCAAGGCCGTCAACGCCGGCGGCGTGGCCACGTCGGGATTGGAGATGAGCCAGAATGCCATGCACCTCAGATGGCCGGCGGCGGAGGTGGACAGCAGGCTCCATGCCATTATGCACGGCATCCACGGGCAGTGCGTGGAATACGGAACTGAGCCGGACGGCTATGTCAATTACGTGAAAGGGGCCAATGTGGCCGGATTCATGAAAGTGGCCAAGGCCATGATGGCTCAGGGAGTGGTATAGGCGGTTTTGCCAGGGGGCAGAGAGGGGAGCGGCGCCGGAAAGGAAGAATCGTTTCCGGCGCCGCTTTTTGCGCCGCGCTTTTGCAAGCCTGCGGATTTTTGTGTTTATTTGCTCTCGCAAAGGAATCAGGCCAATCTATCATGACGGACGACAAGGACAAAGGATGCCCACTCTTGCGGGATACCGATTTCGTGAACCTGATGAAGCGGCGCATTTTCAATGTGCTGCTCATCGCCAACCCGTATGACGCTTTCATGTTGGAGGACGACGGACGGGTGGAGGAAAAGATTTTCGACGAATACGTGAAGTTGGGCTTGCGCTATCCGCCCCGTTTTTTCCAGGTGGCCTCGCGGGAGGAAGCGGAGGAAGAGCTGGGAAGGACCGGCTTTGATTTGATTATCTGCATGCCCGGCACGGACAGTAACGACGTGTTCGACATCGCGCGGGGCATCAAGACGGACAATCCCACGATACCCATCGTCGTGCTGACCCCGTTCAGCCACGGCATAAGGGAAAGGATGCAGGACATGGACTCTTCCGTCTTCGATTACGTGTTTTGCTGGTTGGGCAATACCGACTTGCTGCTCTCCATCATCAAACTGATAGAAGACAAGATGAATCTGGAGAACGACGTGGAAGCCGGGGTGCAGATGATATTGCTGGCGGAAGACTCCATCCGTTTCTATTCCTCCATCCTGCCCAACCTCTACCGGTTCGTGCTTCAGCAAAGTCTGGAGTTCTCCACCGAAGCACTGAATGCCCAGCTCGAGACCTTGAGGATGAGGGGGCGTCCGAAAATCGTGCTGGCCCGCACGTATGAAGAGGCTTGGGAGTTGTACGCCCGCTACAAGGAGAACACCTTGGGCGTCATCAGCGACTGCCGCTTCCCCCGTGACGGGAAGACCGACGAGACGGCCGGGTACGAGCTGTTGTCGGCCATACGTGCCGAAGACGAGTTCGTGCCGCTG
Source organism: uncultured Paraprevotella sp. (assembly GCA_964412085.1). Classification (GTDB taxonomy): domain Bacteria; phylum Bacteroidota; class Bacteroidia; order Bacteroidales; family Bacteroidaceae; genus Paraprevotella. Next base: position 5,112 of record CAYPMY010000083.1, read on the forward strand.
ATCATGGAATCTGCAGAGACCGACAAAAGCGGATGGGCGGAGAAATGCGGGGCGCATTTCATCGACAAGAATTCCAAGAAGATAGGAGTGGATCTCCAGTGCATGGTGCGTCGCCATTTCGGGTTCGGCGATTTCGTGTTCCTCGACCCGGACACGATGGAAGAAGTGGCACGCATCAAGAACCTGAAAGACCTTCAGGACAACATCTTCACCTTGCCCAAGGAATCGCTCCTTTACCATATCACGCGCAACAACGTGTCGCGCTGGTTGTGTTCCCGGGCTTTGTTTCCCATATCCGAGTTCCTGAAGCACATCACGTGGGATTCGCTTCAGGACGTGGACGCCCACCGCCAGATCATATACGACGCGATTGTGAGCTACCGCCGGATGAAGAACCAGGGCGTGGTGGCCGTGTTCCACCGCGACCGTTTCGACCGTTTCAGCAATTTCGCGCGTATCGGCGAGGGGTCGCTGGGCGGGAAGGGGCGCGGACTGGCTTTCCTGGACCACATCATCAAGCGGCATCCGGAACTGAACGCGTTTGACAACGCGGATGTCATGATACCCAAGACGGTGGTGCTCTGCACGGACGTCTTCGATGAGTTCATGGAGGCGAATGAGCTTTATCAGATAGCGCTCTCGGACATCCCGGACGAAGAGATTCTCCGCGCGTTCCTGCGCGCGCGGCTTCCCGAACGCCTCGTCGGCGACCTGGAAGCCTATCTCGACGTCGTGCGCCAGCCCGTCGCCGTCCGTTCCTCTTCCTTGCTCGAAGACGCCCATTACCAGCCTTTCGCCGGGATATACTCCACCTACATGATACCTTGCGTGGAGAGCCGCGACGCGCGGCTGAAGATGTTGCGTGACGCCGTCAAGGGAGTGTACGCCTCGGTGTTCTACCGCGACAGCAAGGCATACATGACGGCTACGAGCAACGTCATCGACCAGGAAAAGATGGCCGTGATTCTCCAGGAAGTGGCCGGGAACCGCTACGGCGACCGTTTCTATCCGAACATATCCGGCGTGGCCCGCTCGGTGAACTACTACCCCATAGGGGACGAGAAGGCCGGAGACGGCACGGTGAGCCTGGCGCTCGGCCTGGGGAAGTACATCGTGGATGGCGGCGTGAGCCTGCGGGTCTGTCCGGCTCATCCCGACAAGGTGCTGCAGACGAGCGAGATGGAAATGGCCTTGCGCGAGACGCAGACGCGGTTTTACGCCCTCGAAATGAAAGCCGTGGACGGGGACTTCCGGACAGACGACGGCTTCAACCTGCTGAGGCTCCCGGTCAAGGAAGCCGAGCGGGACGGCTCGCTGCAGTTCATCGCTTCCACTTACGACCCCTGCGACATGGTGATCCGCGACGGCGTCTACGACGGGGGGCGCAAGCTCGTCACCTTCTGCGGGGTGCTGCAGCAGGGGACGTTCCCGCTTCCTGAGCTTCTGAGGCTGGTCCTGAGGCTTGGGAGGGAGGGTATGCGCCGCGAGGTGGAGATAGAATTTGCCGTGAGGCTGAATCCCGACCGCACGGGGGTGTTCTACCTGTTGCAGATACGCCCGATGGTGGACAACAAGATGTTGCTCGACGAAGACTTGACAGAGATTCCCGACGAGAAGATACTGATACGCTCGCACAATGCCATCGGCCAAGGGGTGAGCAACGAAGTGCGCGACGTGGTCTATGTGAAGACCGCCGGCTATTCCCCCCGTGACAATCCGGCCATAGCCGTCGAGATAGACCGCATCAATTGCCGTTTCCTGGAAGAAGGGCGCAGCTACGTGCTGGTCGGCCCGGGACGGTGGGGCAGCAGCGACCCGTGGCTGGGAGTCCCGGTGAAGTGGCCCAACATCTCGGCCGCCCGCGTCATCGTGGAGTCCGGGCTGACGGATTACCGTGTAGACCCCAGCCAAGGCACCCACTTCTTCCAGAACCTGACCAGCTTCGGCGTGGGATACTTCGCGGTGAACGACTTCCTGGGCGACGGGATATACAACCAGGCCTTCCTTGACAGCCAGCCGGCCGCGGAAGAAACGGCGCACGTGCGCCACGTGCGCTTCTCCTCCCCCGTGGTCGTCAAGGTGGACGGGATGAAAAAAGAAGGGGTGGTCATGCTTCCCGAAGCCGGACTGTAAAGATCTGCGGCTTGTCGGCAAGAGGGGGGCGGGCGGCCCCGCAAGCCGTTGGTAAACAGGCGTTCGGGACAAGGCCGTGAGCCTCCCGCCTTTCTCCGCAGAACGAAAAACCGTTCGCCTGAGATTTGGAAACCGTTTGC
>CAYPMY010000083.1:7484-9020 GCA_964412085.1 uncultured Paraprevotella sp.
GCCTGAGATTGGTTCCCGGTTCTCGGGCGGGCGGTTTCGCTTGTCCGGTTCGTCAGCATAAACGAAAGGGCGCGGATGCCCGCCGGCATGGGGTTCCTTGAAGCTCAGAAGCCAAAAGATGGGAGCGTCAAGAATGTCCGGCGCGTTGTTGGGCGTGCGCGCCGCGCGTGTGGATCTCGTCGCTTGGGGCGGCAGTCCGGTTCCGCCGGACCTTTGTCATGAAGATTATGAACGTTGGCTGTTTGGCCGGGAGGATGGAAACTTCACGCAAACGAGACGGCAAGGTCTTGGCGAAGAGGCCTTTTTATACTTTTATGAACAATCGCGGAAGGGTGAAAGAGCCTGTCCCGGACAAAGGCAATATTATGATATGCGGCGGCCGCCGTGCTTGGATTATGGGTATATGAATACGCGCGCGCATTTGATTATTTGCATCACGCAGGCTTGTCGGGAAAGGCGGCAAGGGGTTTGCCGGCATCCCTCGTGCATTATAGGAGTGACGAACCAACGCCTGCCGGCCGTCATGAACGGGAATGCCTGGAAACGGCTGTCCGACGAGATTCGCCAATCCTTATGCAGGGGGTGGTCGGGGACATGGCGCAGACCGTGGCCATGTAATCGCGTTTTCCTGGCGGCTTGTTCAAGGCCCTGGCCAGAAAAGGCTCTGTCCCAAATTCAGACAGAGCCTTTTTGATTTTCAATGCGAAGCCGGGCGCGCAGGGGTCTCCTCATACGACACCTTGGGCCATCATGGCCTTGGCCACCTTCATGAAGCCGGCGACGTTGGCGCCTTTCACGTAGTTGACGTATCCGTCGGCTTCCGTTCCGTACTTCACGCAGTTCCGGTGGATGTCCTCCATGATGGCGTGCAAGCGGGTGTCCACTTCTTCCGCGGTCCAGGACAGGCGTCCCGAGTTCTGGCTCATTTCGAGGCCTGAGACAGATACGCCGCCGGCGTTGGCCGCCTTGCCCGGCGCGTACAAGATCTTGGCTTCCTGGAATACGCGGATGGCTTCCGGGGTGGAAGGCATGTTCGCGCCCTCGCTTACGGCCATCACGCCGTTGGCTACCAACTGGCGGGCCTGTTCGCCGTTGATTTCGTTCTGGGTGGCCGACGGCAGCGCGATGTCCGCTTTCTCGCTCCAAGGCCGCGCACCCGCCACGTATTTGCAGCCGTATCTCTCCGCATACTCGCGGATGCGCCCGCGATACAGGTTCTTAAGCTCCATGACGTAGTCGAGCTTCTCGCGGTCAATCCCGTCCGGGTCGTAGATGTAGCCGTCGGAGTCGGACATCGTGACCACCTTGCCGCCGAGTTGCAACACCTTTTCGGCCGTGTACTGGGCGACGTTGCCGGAACCCGAGACGAGCACGGTCTTGCCTTTAAGGCCGATGCCTTTGGTCTTCAGCATTTCCATGAGGAAGTACACGTTGCCGTAGCCCGTTGCCTCGGGACGGACGAGCGAACCGCCGAACTCAAGCCCCTTGCCGGTGAATACCCCGCTGAACTCGCGGGTCAGTTTCTTGTACATGCCG
>CAYPMY010000084.1:0-1613 GCA_964412085.1 uncultured Paraprevotella sp.
CCAGACGGAAGAGGGCGAGGCCAAGCGCGACGACGAGAACTACTTCTACGTGTCGTGCTGGGAGTACCAGGGCTCCGACGACAAGGCTCCCGTGTTGTACAAGGAACCCCTCGTCTATGAAGCCATCAAGGTACAGACACGCAACTATAAGAGCTAACAAACGGTTTGTTCAACGATTATAAAGAAAACGACAATGGAGAAAAACATATCATTCAAGCTTAGATATTGGCGCCAGAACGGGCCGAAGGACAAGGGCCATTTTGACGAGCGCGAGATGAAAGACATTCCGGGCGACACCTCTTTCCTGGAAATGCTGGACATTTTGAATGAACAACTGGTAGAGGAGGGCAAGGAACCGTTCGTGTTCGACCACGATTGCCGCGAAGGCATCTGCGGTATGTGTTCTTTGTATATCAACGGCACTCCCCACGGCAAGACCGAACGCGGCGCCACCACCTGCCAGCTCTATATGCGCAAGTTCAAGGACGGCGACACGATTACCGTGGAGCCGTGGCGTTCCGCCGGTTTCCCCGTCATCAAGGACTGCATGGTGGACCGTACGGCTTTCGATAAAATCATGCAAGCCGGTGGCTATGTGACCGTGCGTACGGGACAGCCACAGGATGCCAATGCCGTTTTGATTCCGAAGCAGAATGCCGACGAAGCAATGGATTGCGCCAGTTGCATCGGTTGCGGTGCCTGCGTGGCGGCTTGCAAGAACGGTTCCGCCATGCTGTTCGTCTCTTCCAAGGTGAGCCAGCTGGCCTTGCTGCCGCAGGGACGTCCCGAGGCGGCGCGCCGCGCCAAGGCCATGATAGCCAAGATGGACGAGCTCGGCTTCGGCAACTGCACGAACACCCGCGCCTGCGAGGCCGTATGCCCGAAGTGCGAAAGCATCTCCAACATCGCCCGTCTGAATCGCGAGTTCATCAAGGCGAAGCTGGACGATTAGGAAAGCATGGCGGCTTGCTTCCGCGGAAGCAAGCCGCAAGACTGCGGGACGCACCTCTCCTTTCCGGGGGTGCGTCCCTCTTTTTACCCGGAATCGCGGTCTCTTTTTTCTATTTCGAGAGGAAGAATCGCCAAAATCAAAGTGTCATTTTGTCAGGGAACCAAGGCGAATCTCCCGTTTGTCCACGTTCCCAAAGTCCGATATGCTCGTCCATGGCTCGTGTTTTCACGGTAATACGCGAATATCGCTGACATTTTGATTTCGTGAGACCTCTCAATATTCCGTTTTTTTCCGGCCATTCCGCCATCCGCTCGGAAAAAACAGATTCTCGCGCGTTTTCCTTTCCCGTTCTTCAGGGATGGAGCGGGGAGGCCATGCGTCCTCCCGCCTTTCCGATACTGACTGCGGGCCGGGACTTCAAGGCCGCCTTTCCTACTCTCCCCCCGACTTGTGGAGGAAGAAAACGCCCACGAGGGAGAAAAACGGGCACATATCAAGTTAAAAAACATTAAACGGGGGGGGTGGAAAATAAATTCTCTACATTTGCAAAAAAGAACACCCAGAAGAGAGGCAGGGAAGGAGTCCCGACGGCCCGGAAGGGCATAAGGGAAACCATAATACGGAACAACCTGAAAGAATCGGCAATATGAGTATGAGAAAG
>CAYPMY010000084.1:1713-8937 GCA_964412085.1 uncultured Paraprevotella sp.
CATAATACGGAACAACCTGAAAGAATCGGCAATATGAGTATGAGAAAGATGTTTTTTACGATAGCGTTGCTGCTCCCGTTGGGCTTGACGGCGCAACGCAAGACGGAAATCGTGGCGGGGACTGCTGTGGCTCCCGCCAGCGAAAGAATGACAATCAAAAGGAAGGTTGCCATCGGCCGTTTCTCGAACGAGACACAGTATGCAAAGGGGATCTTTTACGACAAGGAGAACGACCCCATGGGGAAGCAAGCCCTCGACATCCTTTCCGCGAAGTTGGCCGCTTCCGGGAAATTCATTTTGCTGGAACGGAGTGACATGGATGCCCTGCTGGAAGAGTGCATCACGGGAGGCCGTTCCGTTTCCACGATTGGTGCCGACTACCTCGTCATAGGCTCCATTACGGAGTTCGGGCGGAAGGACGTGGGGAAAAGCGGCGTATTCTCCTCCACAAAGACCCAGATGGTGGAAGCTGCCGTTTCAGTGCGCCTTGTCGATGTGTCCACGGGAATGATCGTTTATTCGGAAGAGGGAAAGGGCAGTGCCGAACTGACCACGAAGTCATCCTTCGGCGTGGGCGGAAAGGCAAGCTACGATGCCACCTTGGGCGACAAGGCCGTCTCCGAAGCCATAGGACAGCTCGTGGAGAACATCATCAACAAGTGTACGGACACCCCATGGCGCACCTATTTCCTTTCGTATGACAGCGATGCCGTCCTCATCGCGGGAGGGAAGAGCCAGGGCATCAGCGAAGGGATGGAGTTCGTCTTGAAGACCCGGGGCAAAAAGGTGAAGAATCCCCAGACGGGAATCATGATCCAGCTTCCGGGTAAGCCTGTCGGCACGGTAAAGGTGATTTCCACGGGAGGTGACACTCCCGAAACTGAATATTCCTTTGTCGAAGTGTCGGCCAACCCGGCTGTCGATACGGCGAATTTGGACAAATACATAATAGAAGAAATAAGATGAAACCGAGAAATCTCTTGGCTTTGGGGCTTGTCTTGCTCCTGTCGGCATGCAAGGCAAATTATCCCGTCGCCCAACAATCGGGAAAGGAAGACATGGCTTTCCTGTTGTTTGTAAGCCCCTCACGATATGCCGGCAGGAACGTGCAGGTCGCCGTGGATGACTCGGTGCTTTTCGAAGCCCACGTCGTGAATGCAAAAAAGTCTAACCGACGCGGCACTCGGTACGGGATAGCCACGGGACGGCACAAGCTCAAAGTGACTTATAGCGGAGAAACCCTTTACAAGAAAGAGGTTTTCGTCTCTTCACAGGAAGTTAAACAAATAATTTTACCATAATGACTAAATCCCTATTTGCCGTTCCGGCGGTTCTTGCGCTGATGTCGTGCGGAAGTGAGAAGACCCTTTACTCGTGGCACGATTACGAAGATGCCACTTATCAATACAGCAAGCGAGCCACCGGCGAGTTGCAGACAAAAGTACTGGAAGAGTACGGTAAGATGACCGAAAAGCAAAAGGGCTTGCGCGGGGTAGTCCCGCCTGGGCTTTACGCCGAATACGGCTATTTGCTTTACAAGATGGGCAGGAAGGAAGAAGGAATCTCCTTCATGAAACAGGAAACAAGCATGTACCCGGAATCCGAAACCTATATATCCCGAATCATTAGACAGCTGGAGAAATGAAGAATCTTGCCATCATAACGTCCGCCATGCTGCTGGTTGCCTGCGGGACTTCCAAGACCATAGGGGAGCAATATGCCTTGATGTACGAAGAAAAGCCTGTGTCCATCGTCGTAATGCCGCCTATCAACCAGACCACTCACGCCGAAGCCAAGGATTATTTCTACACCACGATGTATGTCCCACTCTGCGAGAAAGGCTATTATGTGTTCTCTCCCTACCTGACCATGGAGATGTTCCAGCAGGAGAGTGCCTACGATGCCGAACAGTTCCTCGATGCCGACTTGTCCGTAATCCGCAACGTGCTTGGCGCCGATGCCGCGATGTTCACGATTATCAAGTCGTGGAAGAGAAACATCTTGCTGGGCAATCTGTCCGTGGACGTGCAATACATCTTGCGTTCCACCAAGACGGGGCAGACCTTGTATAGCCGCGAAGGCGACGTCAAGGTTGATACGAACATAGACGCGGGCGGTGGCTTGTTCGGGGCGATTGCCGGTGCGGTGGCTTCGGTCGTGAATACGGCGGCGACTGACAAGGTCGTGGCGGGAAGAGCATGCAACGTGTTCGTGCTGTCCAACATGCCGGCGGGGAAATATTCCCCGGAATACGGGAAGGACGCGGCCAAGCCCGCAGGAAAGAGTTTACTGAAAGGCACGGTCAAGTAAGAAGGTTGCCACGACACCGACCGGAAAGGATATGCCCGGTCGGATTTGGAAAACACCGTACAAAGCCCATGGGCTTGATGCGAGTTCGTGGGCTTTCAATTCTTGGGTCACGACATTCCCCGACAAGGGGCGACTGCGACTTCGTCTGGCTGAAAACCGGCCATGCAGTTGCCTATTCACCCGGTGGCGGCATACGCGTAGAAGGGACGGGAAGCTTCCGGGCTGTATTGAAGCGGGGATTGTGGCCGTCCCACGGGACGTGTTCGGATGTGGTTTCGGTACGGGGTCAAGTGCTGCCAGTCTGGTACGAGGGAAAGGTGTCCGTTTGACATCGCCGCCTTTCCCCCGATGAGAGGAAGGAAGAGGAATCCTTTCGGATTGTCGTGGAATGCAAGGAGGAGGTTAGGAAGAGGACGGACATCATGCTTCCCGAAACGTATTCGACGACTGAAAAAGTCAACATTCCTCAAATCAGTAATTCGGGTAATAATATCTGTAATTCGTCTACCAAGGAGGACATCCATATCGGGTATTTTTGTGGCGTGATAAGTTGGATTTATAAGACTTATGGAATAATGGGAATGACCGGGATTATGAGCGAACTTAAGAAGTATCTGTTAATGGCGGTCGCGCTGCCCGCGCTGCTGCAAGCGCAAGCACAGAGCGCAGACACTGCGGCCGTGAGCCGGCGGAGGCATGCTATCGGGGAGGTGGTAGTGACGGGCACCCGTAATGCAACCGACATTCGGTACTTGTCACAAACGGTTTCGGTGGTAGACCGGAACAGGCTCGAACAAGCTATGCAGCCTTCCCTGCTTCCAGTGCTTACGGAACAAGTCCCGGGACTTTTCACCACCTCGCGCGGTGTGATGGGCTACGGTATGTCGAACGGCGCGGCGGGAAATATCTCGTTGCGCGGACTAAGCGGCGGCAGTGCTCGCCTGATGGTCCTTGTCGACGGGCATCCGCAGTATGCTGGCATCTTCGGACACCCGATTTCCGATGCTTGCCAGACGTTTCTGGCCGACCGGGTGGAGGTGTTGCGTGGCCCGGCCTCCGTGTTCTACGGGTCGAACGCCATGGGCGGTGTGGTGAATGTCGTGACCCGCGAAATGCACGAAGACGGGATTCGCACCAACCTGCGCGCCGGTTACGGTTCCTACAACACGTTGGAGACCGAATTGACGAGCCGCATCCGTAAGGAACGTTTTTCGGGTCTCGTCAGCGGCTCGTACAACCGGACGGACGGGCATCGCGCCGACATGGAATTCGAACAATATGGCGGCTATGGCAGGATAGGCTATGAGGTGACTGACAACTGGAACCTGCGTGCCGACCTGAACGTGACCCATTTCAATGCCTCTTGCCCTGGCTCTGTGTCGGCTCCGCTTATGGACGGCGACCAGCGCATCACCCGCGGGATGACCTCCGGCTCCGTTGAGAATGAATACGGCAAGACCTCCGGCGCGTTGAGCTTTTTCTACAACTGGGGCGACCATTGGATTAACGATGGCTACGTCCCCTCCGCCGGAGAAGACCCGCAGGACAGTCGGTTCAACTCGCATGACGACATGATGGGCATCTCTTTGTATCAGAGTGCCTGGTTCTTTGAGGGAAACCGAATCACGGCGGGATTCGACTGGTTCCGTTACGGCGGCGAGGCATGGAATGAGTATGTGAGCGGGGAGGATGCGGGAACACGCGGGGATTTGGTCGACAAGCATGAAAACGAGTTGGCGGGCTATGTCGACGTCCGGCAGGATATGGGGTCGTGGCTCACTCTCAACGCGGGATTGCGCGCCGACCACCACTCTCGCGTCGGGACGGAATGGATTCCGCAGGCGGGATTGGCGTTCCACCTGCCCTATGCCGTCGAACTGAAGGCATCCGCTTCGAAAGGATTCCGTTACCCGATTCTCCGCGAGATGTATATGTTCCCGCCGCAGAATCCCGACCTGAAACCCGAATCGATGTGGAACTACGAGATAGCCCTTTCGCAAAGGCTGTTCGACGGACGTTTGTCGTATGGCGTCAATCTCTTCCTTATCGACGGCAAGAATCTGATCATGACATTGCCTAACCCAAGCGGAAGCGGCATGCTGAACCGGAACTCGGGCAAGATAGACAACACCGGCGTCGAGGCGCGGGCCGCTTACCGTTTCAACAGGGCTTGGTCGGCGGATGCCAATTACAGCTATCTGCACATGGAGCATCCCGTTGTCGCCGCTCCCGAACATAAGCTCTATGCCGGGGCGGGCTTCACGCAAGGACGCTGGTCGGTGTCGACGGGCGTGCAGTACATCGCCGGACTTTACACTTCTACCGACGACGGGCAGGGTGCGACGACAGAGGATTTCGTGCTTTGGAATCTGCGCGGGCGGTTCCGTGCCACGAAATGGCTCGACATCTGGGCACGTGGGGAGAACCTGCTGGCGCAGCGTTACGAAATCAACGCCGGGTACCCGATGCCGAGGGCGACGGTGACGGCCGGCATGAATCTGAACTTTTAAACGGAATTATGCCTCTAAGGCCTGCGTGTTTGGGAAACAATGCTTATCTTTGCACTTGAACGCGACTGCGCCAATGACCTGAAGAATGGATGATAAAAACGATATACGGAACTCTTCCGCCGCCTTATAGGCTTTGGCCGGCCTCGCAGGGATAGCGGAGGAGTTCTCGCTTTCAAGACATACATGGCAAGTCGGAAATTCACTCACGTCGATTGTTTTGCAGGTCCCGGCGGTATCTGTACGGGACTTCATGCAAGCGGATTTGAAACGCTTGTGGCTATTGAATATATACAAAGCTGCTGCGAGACATATTCGGCAAATCACCCGAATGTTCATGTCATTTGTTCCGATATACGAAAAGTAACAGAAGAGCAAGTCCTACCGTATGTTCCAAAAGAGGGTGTCGACCTTGTTACATGTGGTATGCCATGTGAAACATTTTCTACGGCAGGTAATTCTTCCCGCTCGTTCTATGATGACAGACAGGTCCTCTATCGGGAAGGCATTCGAATGGCTGAATTGTGCGACGCCAAAATGCTTCTCTTCGAAAATGTTCCAGCCATAACGAGCAAGCGAATCGCAAAAGACTCTTCTGAACTTGTCGTGGACATGATAAAAGAGGAGTTGGCGAAAGCCGGATATGGGAATTTCCTACAAATAGTATTGGACGCCACAGACTTTGGAGTCCCGCAACGTAGGAAACGCTTTTTTGTCCTTGCCACCCGCTTCCCCGATTGGAGATTGGAAAGTCCAACCCCTATAAATATGGAAAAGGTTACTGTGGGGGATGCTTTGTTGGATCTTCCCGATGTCATACCCAATAGTAATGCTGAAGGAACGGCATATACAGATGCCGATTCTTCGTATTCCATACTTATGAAGAATGACGTCTTCTGGCGTAGGGAGGGATTGGGGAAAGGGCGGATTACCAACCATCTTCCGATGAGGCATCGTGATTGCACCCTGAAAAGGTTTTCCTTGCTGCGGCCCGGAGAAAGTTTAAAAGACTTGTTTGATAGATTTCAAAGTGCGGAAAGAGAAGAATTACAGAAGCAGCGCATCCTGCCGAAGAAGATGTTTATCAAACGGAATTACCGTTTGCCGGTTGATGAAACCGCACCGACAGTCACAAGCCATTGCCTTGACGAATTTGTGCATCCGACCTCTAACCGAGCCTTGACCGTCCGCGAGTGTGCCCGCTTGCAGTCGTTCCCGGATTCTTATGAATTTGCGGGAGGCCCGTATATAGTGCCTCATATAGACCGTTCCGTGCAAGATAAATACGAACAAATAGGTGATGCCGTTCCACCCTTGTTGGCATACGCTTGGGGAAAAGTGGCAATTAAAATCCTGGAAACTTATGCGAGATGACAATTATAAAGATTTCTGTAAAGAGGTCTACAATAGGATTTTCAATTCTACATATCAGGACTTGTACCGGAGACACAAGCCGCAACCGACGGGAAAAGCCAAGAAAGATTTTGAGACGGCTGCGCAGAAAGAAGCCATCAAGCAGTCAATCATCCAAGGTTTAGAGAATTTTTCGCAAGTAGATGCCGCCGATATTTGGAAGGCTATATATGAAATCCATGTACATCACAAAAGCGGCATAGATGATTCTGAGATTATTAGCAAGGTCGTCAGTGCAGACCAAAGTTGGAAGAAATCAAGCGGTCATGCGTTTGAAGAAATGGTTAAACAATTGGCATCTTTGGCACTCGAAGAATCCGGGATTGAAATAATTCTACAACGCGACCTAAATACGTTGATTAAAGCTGATGAAATTGACAACGAACCTCGTGACATTAGTTGGCTTAAAGAACAAATTGCAGGTGACGTGTTCGATTTATATGCCGTTGTGGCCAAAGGAGACAAGCGTTATTGTTTTGGATGTTTACAATGCAAGACAAGCGTGCGCGACCGAGTCACAAGAGATAGAGAACCGTCTTTACGGGCGATGCAATCTTACTTTTGGAGCGTGGCCATTGTGCTTGACGGAGATTTCTTAAAGCTTCCGAAATTCAAGGAAATGGTAAACGGTGGAGGTATAAATCAAAAGGTAAACGGGTGGCATAGCATGTATATTTTCACTAATGAAGAATCTGAAGGGCGTATATATCATACAAACATTGACTTCGATATTTTTAAGCGGCATGCCATGGAAGCGGCCAATATGTGGCTCACGCAACGTCAATGGTTCAATGAAGACTGGGAACCCACAAAAAATGAACGGAATCATACCTTCAAGGATCGTACTGCAACGAAAAACGATTGATAGTCATGGAAGCGTTTCGGAGAAGTCTGTCGATGGACGGGTTTTGCGAGGGTTGTCGCCCTATCACAATGTCATGCTCATACTCCTTGAAGCAATCGCGGACAATATCATCCGTTACGGCCTCATTTT
>CAYPMY010000085.1:0-8749 GCA_964412085.1 uncultured Paraprevotella sp.
GCCCCGGAAGATGCGCAGGCCGGAATTGCTGACATACGACTTGGGACGGGGCGCCTGTGCTTTCAGCACGGGACGCCGCGGGGGCTACGGCGAGGGGGCGTACGCTTCTTTCAACGCCGATGGCCGGTGCGGGGACGACGAGCGCGCGGTGCGGCTCAATCGCGCGTTGTTGTGCGGGCTCCTGGGCTTGGAAGCATCCCGTCTGGTCATGCCTCGTCAGGTGCACGGCGCGCGGACGCGCCGCATCGACGAGGCTTTTTTCGTACAGTCCGACGCCGTCAGGGCGACCGCGCTCGAAGGAGTGGATGCCTTGATGACGGATTTGCCGAAGGTCTGCGTGTCGGTGTCCACCGCCGACTGCGTGCCCGTGCTGATACATGACGGGCCGCATCATGCCGTGGCCGCCGTGCATGCCGGCTGGCGGGGCACGGCGTCGCGCATCACGGAGTCCGTCCTGCAAGCGATGGCCTGCGCTTACGGCACCCGCCCGCAGGACGTGGTGGCGGCCATCGGCCCCGGCATATCCTTGGATGCCTTCGAGGTGGGCGACGAGGTGTACGAGGCTTTCCGCGAGGCCGGTTTCCCGATGGAGGAGATGGCGAGGCGGTATCCTGCCGCCGGGGACGGGAACGGCAGGACGTGGAAATGGCACCTCGACCTGTGGCGGGCCAACCGGGGCTTGCTGGAGGACTGCGGCGTGCCGTCCGCGCGGATTCGTCTGGCCGGGGTGTGCACTTACCGCCATTCCGGGCGTTTCTTTTCCGCGCGCCGCCTGGGCCTCCGCTCGGGGCGCATCCTGAACGGCATCTTTCTGACGGAGTGATTGAAGGCATGGACTTATGGTGAAGCGTGTTCTCGTTTTGTGTCTCGGCCTGTCGCTGGCGCTTTTGTATTCCTTTACGGGCGGCCGCGGGGGAAGGGCGGGTTTTTCACGCGCGGAGCGGCGCGCGCTTCATGTCCCGACCGCCGGGCTGTTCGGCGACGGCGGCTGTTTCACCGTGACTTCTGCCGACATGGAGCGCGACGGCTGGACGTTGCCGGTGGAGGACGGCGTGCCGTTCACTCCCGGTTTCCGTCACGAGCCCGTCGGGTGGTACATCATGTCGCCCGAAGCGAAGCACGAAGTGAGGGCGGCCATGGAGGGCGTGGTGCGCCTGGCGCGCAAGACGGACTTGGGAAGGACGGTCGCGGTGCTTCATCCCAACGGGATGGAAACGGTGTACGCCCATCATGCCAAGACGCTGGTGGAATCCGGCGATTATGTTTCCGCCGGGCAGGCCGTCGCGTTGGCTGGCACCGGCCATGGCATGGCCTATACTTATTTCGTCCTGATGGTGAACGGCGTGCCGATGGATCCGTCCGTGCTGGCCCGCCCCGACGGCAGCTTGAAGTTCGACGCCATGCGGTTCAGCCTGGACGAGGCCGGACATGTCCGTGCCTCTTTCTGCCGGGCGGGGGAGATCGCCGCGCGCCCTCCCGGTTTCGGCTGGTTCGGGGCGGCGGGGCGGGTAGACCTGGACCGGCCTTTCTCCGACATGGAACGGCGACACGTGGGTGTGGCCACGCCGGGGTTGTTCGACAGGTTCCCGTCGTTCACGATAGACCTGTCCCGGATAGCGAGGTGGAGCTATCCGCTGCCCGGGGCCAAGGTAATCAGCCCCTACGGCGGGGCGCGCAAGAACCATGCCGGGACGGACCTGAAGACGAAGCCGCGCGACAAGATACGGGCGGCGTTCGACGGGGTAGTCCGTTTCTCCGGGAAGTACTCCGCATACGGGAACATGGTGGTGGTGCGCCATGCCAACGGCCTTGAGACTTGTTACGGCCACAACGCCAAGAACTTGGTCCGTGCGGGAGACCGTGTGGAAGCCGGCGAGGCGATAGCCACCGTGGGCCGTACCGGGCGGGCTACGACGGAGCATTGTCATTTTGAAGTCCGGGTGAACGGCGTGCCGTTCGACAGCGACTGCATCTTCGACCACGGGCGGCATGCGTTGAGGAAAGGCAGGCTCACCTTTACCCGCAAGCCGAACGGAAGCGTCTCCGTGCGAAAGGAGTAGCGGCCGTCCTTCCGTCTTCGGGAAGACAGGAAAAAGGGCGCGCGACGCTCCTTTCCCGAGTCATAAGCTGTCGAAATGACAGCCGGGGCATGGGTTCCGCAGGTAATCAGGGGCGCGTTTGCGTGCCGTTCGGGGTGTTTCCAGACGTTTTCGGGAACATATTTTTACGTTTCAGGCATGGTTTTCGTCTTTTTTAAGCAAAAACGCAGTCCAATCTCAGCCGAATGATTTGCCGTTCGGCGCAGAAAAACATTTTTTTGTCCGCATATCGTGCGGCAAAACTCGGCGTGCCGTCCGGATTTCGGGCTGGAAACGGGACGATGGAATGCGTTTTCCCCTTGTCTTTTCTCTGTTTGGAGTGTCTTCCGGTGCAAGGCCCGGATGTCAAATCGGCATGCGTTTCGGCCTTTTGCTTGCGCGTCCCTTTCCCGCTGGCGCAGGCCGTGCCCTTTCCGCCGTCCATGTGTCAGTCCCGTGGCCGAACGGGCGACAGGATGACATTTCCCTGCCGCGCGAGAATCGCGTATTTCGAGGCGTGTCCGGTCCGGGGCGCGAATAACGGAGCCTTGCAAGGGCCGGATTGACATTTTGTCAACGGGCACCGGGATGCCGTGCGGACTTCCCGCCGGCTTCTTCGGGGACGCGGGACGCCGCCCCTTGCCTGCGGCCGCCGCCGGGGACGATGGGCACCGGACGGCGTGCGGCGCGGGAGAGCCGGCGGCGGGGGACATGGAATCCGCACCCTGCGATGCCGTTCCTCCGGCCGTACCGGCAGGATTGAAGCCTGCCGCGGAGCATCCGGGGCGTTCCGATGTCGGATGGAAACGCCGTGGCGGGGCGGACGGACGGGCAAGGCCGCTCCTTTCCTGCGACCGTCCCGGGGAACGCCGCCCACGCGGGCGCGGGACGGGGAGCGGCGGCGGGCATGCCGCGGCGGCCTCTCCCGCAGGGGCCGCGCGGGCTGTGTGGCCCGGGCGGGGCGGTTCCCGCCACGGCCGCAAGGGGCGGAACGGGGTGCGCTTCCGAGTCCCGTGCCAACCGGCCGTGACGGAGGGAAGGACGCGGGAGGGGGAAAGGCCGCCCCGCCTGTCCCCGGGCGGGAGGCGGCATGCCGCACGGGGGCATCCGCGTCGGCGGAGGCAGACAAGGGGAAGGCGGAATGGCCGCGGGCAGCCGTAAAGGCGCGGCACGCGCCCGGGCCGCTTCACTTCCTGTGCCTGTCGGCCCTGCGGCGGCGGATTTCGGCCTTCATCCTGGCCGAGCCGGAACCGTGCGTCCCCGTGACGTAAGATTTCTTCTTAGCTTTGGTCTTCACCTTGGCGCTTGAGTTCCCGGAAGCCTTTCCGGTTTCCCTTGGAAACACGATGCCTTCCGTGATGGCCTTGTCGATGTCGTCTTCTCCGAAGTTTGCCATGAGCGTGCCTCGGGGTCAATGGTGGAACAGGCGAATGCCGGTGAAGGCCATAGTGATGCCGTACTTGTCGCAGGCCTCGATGACATGGTCGTCGCGCACGCTTCCGCCGGGCTGCGCCACGAACTGCACGCCGCTTTCGTGTGCCCGTTCGATGTTGTCGCCGAAGGGGAAGAACGCGTCCGACCCCAAGGACACCCCGGCGTTTTTCGCGATCCAGTCCCGCCTCTCCTCGCGTGTGAGCGGTTCCGGCTTTTCGGAGAAGAATTTCTGCCATTCGCCGTCGGCCGTTACGGCCGCACAGTCGTCGCTGACGTAACGGCCGATGGCGTTGTCGCGGTCTGCGCGGCGTACTTTCCCGGCGAACGGCAGGCCCGTCACCTTCGGGTGCTGGCGCAGCCACCAGGCGTCGGCCTTGTCGCCCGCCAGGCGCGTACAGTGGATGCGGCTTTGTTGCCCGGCTCCGATGCCGATGGCCTGCCCGTCCTTCACGTAGCATACGGAGTTGCTTTGCGTGTACTTCAAGGTGACGAGGGCGATCGTCAGGTCGCGTTTGGCCTCGGCGGTGAACGCCTTGCTGGCCGTGGGGATGTTCTCGAACAAGGCCGGGTCGTCCAGCCTGGCTTCGTTGCGTCCTTGCTCGAACGTGATGCCGAACACCTGCCTGCGTTCCACGGGGTCGGGGGTATAGCCGGGGTCTATCCGGATGACGTTGTAAGTGCCGTTGCGTTTCCCCCGCAGGATCCGGAGCGCCTCTTCCGTGTAGTCCGGGGCAATCACTCCGTCGCTGACCTCGCGCCTGATGAGGGCGGCGGTAGCCGCGTCGCAAGTGCCGCTCAGCGCGACGAAGTCGCCGTAGCTCGAAATTCGGTCGGCGCCGCGCGCGCGGGCATAGGCGCAGGCGAGGGGGGAGAGGGGGACTTGCACGTCGTCCGCGAAGTATGCCTTCTCCAGCGTCCCGCCCAGCGGGAGGCCGATGGCCGCCCCGGCGGGGGACACGTGCTTGAAGGACGCGGCGGCGGCCACGCCGGTGGCTTCTTCCAGCTCCCTGACCAGCTGCCAGCCGTTGAGGGCGTCCAGGAAGTTGACGTACCCCGGACGGCCGTTGAGCACTTCAACCGGGAGCTCGCCCCCGGTCATGTAGATGCGCGAGGGTCTCTGGTTCGGGTTGCATCCGTACTTTAAGGCTAATTCTTTCATGTCGGGTGGTCGGCGCGGAACGGCCCGCCACGCACGGCGCATGGCGGGCTTGCATTCGGCTTCGTGGAGCTGGAGGGAATCGAACCCTCGTCCAAACAGGGAAACCATACGCTTTCTACACGCTTGTCCCGGCCTTCGGTTTTCGTGCGCGAGCAAGACCCGGGCCACCCATTCGCGCCTTATCCTCTGAAGTTTCACCGCCCGTGCGAGGCCGCGGACGGCTATCTCCGATTTGCCTGCACCACTTTTCCGGACTGCTTCGGAGCCACGGCTTCCGAGTGATGTCCCGTCCCGGCACCTTGTGCCGGAATTAAGGTAATCTACTGATCTTCGATTACGCAGCGAGAGCGTAGTTGTTTTCGCCAGATAAATTCTTGGCAACTGAGATTAAAGAGGAAATCGCCGACCCTCTGCGTGCTTACGTACCATTCCGTCCTGCTGTCAAATCCATGTCAGCCCCGGACGCTCATGGTGCAAAGATAAGGCTTTCTCCCGTACAAGACGCATGAAACCGGCATTATTTTTCGCCGTGAGCCTTGTTTTTCCCTAAACGGAAGCCTTCTCCGCCCGGACGTGCAAAAAAATTATCATTATTTTGCAATAAATCCGCCCCTGCGCAGTTTTATATATCGTAACCGGAATACTTCGAAGTGAAGGGAATGAACCAAGTTTCTGTCGATAGGGGGATCTGTGATGGCATGAATTTAGCGGAGCGGGCTGTAAAAAGGGGGTTGGATACCCTGTTCGCCTTGTTGGGTTTGGTGGCATTGTCTCCTGTTTTCTTGTTGGTCTACGTCCTGCTGAAACGGCAGGGGGAAGGTTCCGTGTTATTCAGGCAGGAACGGATAGGATATAGGGGGAAGCCCTTTTCCATCCTGAAGTTCAGGACGATGAGGGAGGACGCGGAGGGCGACGGGCAGCCCCGCCTGGCGGAGAAGGAAGACGGGCGGGTGACGGGCGTGGGGAAGTTCCTGCGCGACCACCATCTGGACGAGTTGCCGCAGTTGTGGAATGTCCTCGCGGGCGAGATGTCTTTCGTGGGGCCGCGCCCGGAACGCCGCTATTTCATCGACTTGATAAGGAAGGAGAATCCGGACTACGACTACCTGTTCCTGATGCGTCCCGGGCTTACGTCCGAGGCGACCTTGTATAACGGTTACACGGACACGATGCAGAAGATGCTGATCCGGCTGCGGATGGATTTGGAATACCTGCGGCGGCGTTCGCTGTGGCTGGACGTGAAAATCGTTTTCACCACGATAGTTTTTATTTTGAAAGGAAAGAAATTCTGATGTGTATGGCAAGGAGGGTATTGCTGGCATGCCTGGCGTGCTTTTTGTCCCGGTTCGTTTTCCCCCAGTCCATGTCGGACGACCAGGTCGTGCGTTACGTCACGGAACAGCAGGAGAAGGGGAAGGACCAACAGTATATCGTATCCCAGTTGCTCCAGAAAGGCGTCACGGTGGACCAGTTGCGGCGCATCCGGAAGAAATATGAAGCGGAACAAAGCCAGCCCGGCGCGTTGGACCTGACGGGGACGAAGCAACCCAAGGCCGGGACTGGGGCTTCCCGCCTGCGGAC
Source organism: uncultured Paraprevotella sp. (assembly GCA_964412085.1). Classification (GTDB taxonomy): domain Bacteria; phylum Bacteroidota; class Bacteroidia; order Bacteroidales; family Bacteroidaceae; genus Paraprevotella. The sequence continues at coordinate 6,253 of CAYPMY010000085.1, forward strand.
CGACAGGGAAAAGGCGCGGGACGAACGACAGAAGCAGAACGGTCGCATGATACGTTCGCAGCGTGAGGCAATGGACGACGAGGACAAGACGCTGAGGAAGCAGCGGCTCGACGAAGAGATAGGGTTCATGGACATAGACTCGTTGATTTATTACCGCAATTATTTCGAGGAGGACGACCGCCAGGTGTTCGGGCGCAATATCTTCAATAATGAAATGTTGACCTTTGAGCCGAACATGAACATGCCGACCCCGGCGAACTACCGCCTGGGAGCCGGCGACGGCGTAATCATAGACGTGTGGGGGGCCTCGCAGACCACTTTCGAGGGGACGGTGTCGCCTGACGGGACGGTGACGATAGAGGGAATCGGGCCCCTGGCCTTGGCCGGGATGACCGTGAAGGAGGCCAACGACCATGTGAAGAAGCAGTTGGGGCGTTTCTATTCCAACTCGAATATCACCCTGACGCTCGGGGAGACCCGTTCGATACAGGTGCAGGTGATGGGCGAGGTGGCGGTGCCCGGGACTTACACGCTGAGCGCGCTTTCGTCGGCTTTCAACGCATTGTACGCCGCCGGAGGCATCAGCGAGATCGGCACGCTCCGCGACATAAAGGTGTTCCGCGGGGGGCGCGTGGTCTCCACCATTGACGTGTACGACTACATCCTTAACGGCAACACCAGAGGCGACATCCGCCTGGCGGACAACGACGTGATAGTGGTGGGTCCTTACGAGTGCTTGGTGGACATACGGGGCAAGGTGAAACGCCCCATGTTCTATGAGATGAGGGAAGACGAAAGCGTCTCCCGTATTTTGGATTATGCCGGGGGATTTGCCGGGGACGCTTACACGGGCAACGTGCGGCTGGTGCGCAAGAGCGGGCGCGAGTATTCCGTGTACACGGTGGGCGAGTTCGAGATGGGCGCCTTCCAGCTCAAGGACGGGGATTCGCTGTATGTCGATTCGGTCATCCCCCGTTTCTCCAACATGGCGGAAATACGCGGGGCCGTGTTCCACCCCGGCCAATACCAGATGGACGGGGACATCAAGACCGTGCGCCAGCTGATTAAGGCGGCCGACGGGTTGCGCGAGGACGCTTTCCTCAAACGGGCCGTGATGCACCGCCAGAAGGAGGACTTGACGGCGGAAGCCTTGTCGGTGGACGTGGAAGGCATCATGGACGGGACGGCGGCCGACATCCCCCTGCGCAAGAACGACGTCTTGTTTATCCCGAGCTTGTCGGAGATGAAGGGGGAGCGCACGTTGACCATCGACGGGGAGGTGAACTTCCCCGGGGTTTACCAGTACGCGGACAACACGACGGTGGAAGACCTCGTGCTTCAGGCCGGAGGGCTCACGGAGGCCGCTTCCATGGCAAAGGTCGACGTGTTCCGCCGGATCAGGAACCCGGACGCGGTGTCCGACGACGAGAAACTGTCGGAGACTTACAGCTTCCCCCTCCGCGACGGACTGGCGACGGGAGAGGGCCAGGACTTCCATCTCCAACCCTACGACGAGGTGTACGTGCGCAAGAGCCCGGCTTATTCCGAACAGCGCAACGTGAAGGTAAGCGGGGAGGTGAACTTCTCCGGCACCTACGCGATGGACAGCAAGGACTATCGTCTGAGCGACTTGGTGGAAGCGGCCGGGGGGCTGTCTTCCCTGGCTTACGCGAAAGGCGCGCGGTTGGCTCGCAAACTGACGGACGAGGAGAAGAAACAGCGGGAGGTGGCCATGAAGGCCGCGCAAATCCAGCTGTACGAGGAGAGCATGCGCTCGGAAAAGGCGTTCGACATGGCGAAGGCCGACTCCGTCCAGAGCCTGAAACTGGACTTGGGAGATACCTATCCCGTGGCCATCAACCTTGAAAAGGCCATGGGAAACCCCAAAAGCGTGGACGACATCCTTTTGCGAGAGGGGGACGAGCTGCAAATCCCGCAGTTCTCCAATACCGTGAAAATCAGCGGAGACGTGATGTACCCCATATCCATCAACTACGAGAGGGGCAAGTCCTTGAAGTACTACATCAAGCGTGCCGGCGGCTATGCAGACCGCGCGCACAAGTCCCGCGTCTATGCGGTCTACATGAACGGCGCGGTGGAGCAGCTCGGCCGCCGTTCTTCCAAGTCCATCCAGCCCGGCTGCGAGATAGTGGTGCCCAGCAAGCCGCAAAGGACGAAAATGAGCACGGCCGAGATAATGACCATCGGCACTTCCACGGCTTCGATAGCCACGATGATTGCCACGATGGTGAACGTATTCAAATAGGAACGGGATGAAATTATGCGTGATATAGAAATCATTGTCTTGCTGAGGATTTTGTGGAAAAACAAAAAGACATTGTTGCGGAATTGTGCAATAGCTTTTGTTTTAGCCGTGATTGTAGTTTTCAGTATACCTAAGAGATTTACGGCTGAAGTGGTTTTAGCCCCGGAAATGTCTGGGGAAATGTCGGGCTTGTCGTCAAATTTAGGGACTTTGGCTTCAATGGCAGGTATT
>CAYPMY010000086.1:0-8746 GCA_964412085.1 uncultured Paraprevotella sp.
CCGCCCTCTTCGGGAACACGTGCATGACGTTCTCCGCCGTCGTGTTCAGCACCAGCGGCTCGTGGCGGCGGCCATGCTCCATGTTCGTGAACCGGCAGCAGTCGCGGAATTTCACGAGATCCGATTCTTTGTCGTACACGCTGTCCGCGTATTCGCGCCTTGCCGCGGGGCGGAAACAGGCGTCGCCGCGAGTGAAAGGAGTTCCCGGCCACACCTTGTTCTCCCTTGTCAGCGGGAACGCCTCCTTGCAGGCGATGGCGTCGTCGGCATTACGGTTTGTTCCAACGACCGGGGCAGGACCGCCGGACACGTAAGTGCGGGATTCGGATTCTGAGCCCCGGCGCTTCACACCTCACGCCTTTTTACTCGGCCTTGAACTCCAGAACCCCACCTTTCATCAAGTCCCTGACGGCGATGAAAGGCTTGTCCAGCTTCTTCCCGTTAAAAAGGATGACCGGCAGGGGCTTGTGTCTTTCCAGTCCTTCGGCACGGACTGTCAGCACCTTGCCATGCGGCAACGCCACGCGAGCCGACGGGAACCGGGGAATCCCCAGCGCGTATTCTCCCGATGCCGGAGTCACGGGATAGAAGCCCAACGAACTGAACAGATACCAGGCAGACATCTGTCCGCAGTCGTCGTTCCCCGACAACCCGTCCGCCCCGCTCCTGTAATGGGCGTCCAAGATTCCCGGAATACGTTCTTGCGCCTTGTCGAAGCGACCGCAATAGTCATATAAATACACGTAATGGTGGCCTGGCTCATTGTCATGCCGGTAATGTCCGTTGTCGAACACGTTGTCAAGTGCTGCGGCAAAAGGCTCGTCGCCTCCCATCAACTCTATCAGCCCCCGCACATCCTGCATGACGCAGAATTGATAAGTCCAGTTGGCTCCCTCGGTAAACCCGGCATTCTCCCCGGCCCAGCTGCCGTCGGCGTTACGCGCTTGGAAAAGTTTCGTTCTCGGATTATACAGGCGGCGGTAATTTTTCGCCCTTCTCGTCAGGTCTTCATAATCGGCCGCTTTTCCTAAAGCCTTTGCCATTTGGGCGACGCAATGGTCGCTTAAGGCAAATTCCAATGTACGGGCCACCGACTCGTTCGTCCGGTCGTCTGCCACGTAACCGTTCTTCAGGTAAAAAGACAATCCGCCCCGTGCCTCATATCCGCCGTTCCACCATTCTCTGTCCCCCCAACGGTGAAGGCTGTCATCCGCAGGGGGCACGTAGGCGTCCTTGCGAATCGCTTCGTATGCCTTTTCCACGTCGTAACCACGGAAGCCGTTGACGTAAGCATCCGCTATTACAGCGTCCGCGTGCGTGCCGATCATGATGTTCGTATAGGTGGGATTCGGCCATTTGGGTATCCAGCCACCCTCTTCGTACATTTGTACCAATGCCGTAATCATGTCATCCACCCGTTCGGGCGCCACGATTTGCAGCCAAGGATGTTCCGCCCTGAATGTGTCCCACAAGGAATAGGCGTTATAGGAGACTCCCCGATGCACTTCATCGTCAAACGGACTGTAATAGCGGCCGTATTCCGAGAACTCCCGCGGATACTGCAAGGTACGGAAAAACGCCGTGTAGAATATCGTGCGGTCTTCCCCGCCCGCTCCCTCTATGTCTATCTTGGAAAGCTTTTCCTCCCATTCCTTTTTCACTTTTTCCTTCACGGATTCGAACGGAGACTTGGCCGGAATCTCTTTCGACAAGTTCACCGCTGCTTGTTCGAAACCGATAAAAGAACTGCCGATACGTACGTCGACCCATGTCGTCCCCTCGGGAAATTCGACATATCCGCCTGCCGGGCCGCCTTCCGCCTGTACAGACCCTCCGCTGACCGTTCCGCCGCGCCACGTGCCGTAACCGGCAAAGGGTTGGGAGAACTTCAGCACGTAATATCCTTTGAATCCCGGCAAGGCCGGTCCCAAATGGGCGTCATGCCTTTCCTTGTTGTATATGCGTACCTCGCGCTTGTCGGGAAGGATGCGTATGAAGCCTCCTTCTTTCTCCCTCCCGGCCTCCAGATAAAGCAAGGGCTTTTCCCCCTTGGGGTAAGTGACGTGAAAGAAAGACGCACGCGAGGTCGCCGTCATTTCCGCGGTAATCTCCGAACTGCCATGTCTTCCCGAGGGATATGACACCTTATAATAATAAGGTGTAGCCACTTCTTTCCCATGATCCAGACGTGCCTGCCTGTCCGTCGCCTTGATTTTCAGTTCCCCACTTTGGGGCATCAGGGTCATGAACCCGTAATCCCCCATCCAGATGGCCGGCTGGTGCGTGCCCATAAAGCCGATCAGGACTGAATCGCAATGGCGGTACATCGTGCGGGATATGCCGTTGAGACGGGTAGCCGCACACCACTGGGTCATGGCGAAAGGCGTGCCCACGGCAGGGGTCGTCCCTCCGTATTCCGTCTCGTGGCTTCCATCCGTTCCAATCATCATGCATACTTCGTCCACATGGGATTCAGCCGTCCTTGCGGCTTTGCCCGGCATGGCAAAAGGGCACGAAGCCGCGCTCACAAATAAAAACAAAGTCCGTAACACTCTCATGCCATTAAAAATTCGGGTAGGGCGCCTTGCAAACGAACGGGGGAGGACAGCCCGGCGGCCGTTCTTTCCGTTCATAAAAAAGGGATAACGTTACGGATTGGTACCGGCGTCATGCAAGGCCGCCGCAATCAGCCTTTCCACTTCGTCGCAGAGCTCGGGGTTGTCTTTCAACATCTTTTTCACGGCATCCCTTCCCTGTCCTATCTTCGTATCGTTGTAACCGTACCAGGAACCGCTCTTCTTCAGGATGCCCAGCTCCGTGCCCAAATCCACGATTTCCCCGACCTTAGAGATACCTTCACCGAAAGTAATCTCAAATTCAGCCTTGCGGAAAGGAGGAGCCACCTTGTTTTTCACCACTTTCACGCGCACTTGGTTGCCAATCACCGCGTCGCCGTCCTTGATGCTCGTCACGCGGCGGATGTCCAGGCGCACGCTGGCGTAGAACTTCAAGGCGTTGCCGCCGGTCGTCGTCTCCGGATTGCCGTACGTCACGCCGATTTTCTCGCGCAGCTGGTTGATGAAAATGCAAGTGGTGTTCGTCTTGTTGATGGTGGAGGTCAGCTTGCGCAAGGCCTGACTCATCAAACGGGCCTGAAGGCCGACTTTGTTGTCGCCCATATCTCCCTCGATTTCCGCCTTCGGTGTCAAAGCGGCCACGGAGTCTATCACGATAATGTCGATAGCCGACGAACGTATCAGCTGGTCGGCTATTTCCAAAGCCTGTTCACCGTTGTCAGGCTGGGAAATCCATAAGTTACTCACGTCCACGCCCAGATTGGCGGCATAGAAGCGGTCGAAGGCGTGTTCCGCGTCTATGAACGCGGCTATTCCGCCGGCTTTCTGCGCCTCGGCAATGGCATGGATGGCCAAGGTCGTTTTCCCGGAACTCTCCGGGCCGAAGATTTCTATGATGCGTCCGCGAGGGTATCCTCCCACGCCCAAGGCGGCGTTCAGCGCGATGGAACCCGTGGGAATCACGTCCACGGGCTCGATGCGGTCGTTGCCCAGTTTCATGATAGAACCTTTCCCGAAGTTCTTCTCTATCTTGTCCATCGCCGCCTGCAAGGCTTTCAGCTTTTCCGTGTTCGCCCCACTCGCTACCGCCGTTTCTTCTTCTTTCTTTGCCATACTCCTTGATTTATGATTGTTCATGTTTCACCTCCCCCGACATCCTTGCGGGATGCGTGCCCCCGAGCATGGGCGAATCCTCTCCCTTCCCTCATGTCGCCCTCAAACCTACGGGAAGCCCTTGTCTACCCGCTTTGGATATCCGTTTGCAAATATGGAACTTTTATTTGATAATTTGTTAACGTAACGGCATAATTAAAATAAATAAACATTTGTTCCCGCCGTGCGGACGTGTGTTCTTCCCACGAATGGGACTACGGCCGGCAATGGCGCGCGGGCCCGGAGGCTGCGGATGCCTCCCGTCCCACAAGATCAAGGCGCCAATCAGGTCGTCAGGAGCGGCGCGTCTTGCCCCTCACGACAACCATGCATGGCCTCGGCACAGGTGCGGCGGCACCTGCATGATCATCCTTTCTTCACCATGCCGTAGGAGTTCCTGACCAATTCGCGTACCTGTTCATCACTCAGGTCTTCGTTGAGACAGACGCTTATCCAGTGTTTCCTGTTGCCGTTGAACGGTTCGCCCACGGCGGCATAGCGTTCCTTCAGCTCCGCTATCCTTTCGGGCTGGCACTTCAGGGTGACGCCCGTGAAGTCGTCGATGTTGAAGTAGCAGAACATGCGGCGCATACGGGCGCGGCTACCGACATAGAACACGAGTATGGTGAACCTTCCCTTCAAGAATTTCCCGAAAGGGGTCGCCTCCGTCACGTCTGGCAACGAAAGACAAAAGTCGCGAAGTTCCTCGATGTTCATTCTACGTTCTTGATGAACCGGGCGGGATTACCCGCAACGACAGTACCCGGGGCGACATCCTTGGTCACGACGCTGCCCGCTCCCACCACGGCGTTCTCTCCCACGGTGACGCCCGGCAGGATGGTCGCGCCGGCTCCCACCCAAGCCTTGCGGCAGATGCGGACGGGCTTGCAGGTGATGACACGGCGGTTCTCCAAGTCGTGGTTGTTGGAGATGAGTTGCACGTTGGCGGCTATCAGCGCGTCGTCGTCAATGGTTATGCCGCCCGCCGACATCATCAGGCAACCGTTCATCACCGTCACCCGCCTGCCTATCTTCACCATGTGCGGACGGACTACCGTCAGCGGCGCGTTCACCACGCTGTCCTCGCCCATGTCGGGAAAGAGCTTGTGGAGCGTATCTTCGTACTCGGGCGTCATCGGCATGGTGTGGTTCAACTTGAACGCCAGCCGGGCGGCTTCCTTGGCCTTGGCCAGTTCTTCGGGACTTTGATTGTCCACGTCGATGCGTATCTCTTCCATTGTCTTTCTTGTCGTTTGTTTCGCCGGGTCTTGTTGCAAAAGCCGGCTGGGTTATTCTTCCACGTCGTTATCCAAATCCTTAATCTTCCATGCGGGAACGCCACCGACTAAGGTGTTGTCGGGAACGGACGACGTCGCGTTCCCTCAATGCTTCCACTTCGGGGCCGTCGTAACGGTCAAGTCCCGCCTCCAGCTTTCCCAGTTCAGTCATATATGTCCGTTTGTTGATTGTCGCATCGCCCCGTCCCTTCAAGCGACAGGCATCGCGCGCGAGACAACCGGGAAAGAGCGTGCCTTCTGCTTGTTCGTGAAGGGCATATCGAAAGGGTCAAAAGGTGACCACAATCTTCCCTCCGGCCCCACCTTCCTCCAAGAGTTCGTGCGCCTTCGCGATTTCCCCGAAAGGGAAAACACGGGCGTAAATCGGTGAAAGGTGTTTCTCACGCATGATTCTGAAAATGTCTTCGATGGATTTTCCCGTGGGTGAGTTGCTGAAAAAGCCACTCAGATGTACACCGTTGGGGATGTATTTGATGGGATCGAACTGCGGCACGGTGAACATTCCGCCCAAAACACCCGTACTGCACACGAAGCCGGGACGGGCGACGGTGAGAAGCGAGTCGCGCAACGTCCTGGGACCGATGAGTTCCAGCACCTTGTCGGGACGGACGGGAAGCCGTTGCCCGCTGATATTCCCGTCATCGACCACGCACCAGTCGGCACCGATGGCTTTCAGCTTCCCGAAAGAGCTTTCGCGGCGGCAAGCCGCCATTACGCTTGCTCCCAGAGCTTTGGCCAACTGTATGGAAGCCTGCCCCACCGTGCTGGTGGCACCACGCACAAGAATCGTGTCTTCTTCCGTCAGGCGCAAGCACTCCACGAGCGAGCCGTAAGCGGTGAAGTAGGTTTCGGGTACGGCGGCCAGTTGCTCCCACGTGAGGCCGCCGCGCTCCACCGCGAACACGTTCTTTCGCGGCAGGAGGGCGTATTCGGCGTACGACCCGTCGAAGGAGCGTCCCATGCCTCCCATCAAGGCCACCACCGTCTGCCCCGGAGCAAGGTCGGTGTCGGAAGCGTCCGCCACCTCTCCCACGCACTCTATGCCCGGCACGACGGGCTTTCGGATATAGTCATTCTCTATTTCGAACTGGCGCAACAGTACTTCCGAGTGGTTCAGTCCGAAAGCACGCACGCGCACCAGCACTTGGCCCGGGCGCGCCTCAGGCACGGGTATCTCACTTATCAGGATTTCCCGTGCCGTGCAGGGTCTCGTCAATACGACGGCTTTCATGTTTCCTTGTCTTTATGACCTTTGTATGGCACCGGCCGGACATTTCTCCTGACAGCGTCCGCAACGCAGGCAGTTCTCTTGCCGGATATGGTAGGGCGACCCTTCGTCTATGGCCTTCTGCGGACAACCCGTCCGGCAGGTGCCGCATCCTATGCAATCTTCCGTGATGCGGAATCCTTTCTGACGGATGGTGGCGTTGCCGGAGGCGTAGTTCTGGCGGAAGATGGGGTGAGCGCCAAGGTTGAAGTATTCTATTTCCATGTCGCGGATGCAGAACACGATGCCTATGTCGCGCGTGTCGCCGGGATAAACGTTCCCGAGGTAAGGCTGTTCTCCGAAGATTATGTCCTTCCAACGCTCCTGCTCGCTGTCGGCGACGGGACGCGCCACTGCCGAAAGGCGAATCATCTCCTTGAAACGGGTGTAGCCCATGACCTGCACGTGTCCGTCGGCCAGTAACTCTTGACAGAAGTCCTTCCCGCGCGCGGTATAGAAATATATGGCATCCGGTTCATAGTGGATGGCACTGATGCATCGCACCTGCGGGCATCCGTCCTTGTCGACCGTGGCGAAGTTCAGCACGCCCACGTAGCCGAGTTTCTTCAAGATAGTTCCTTTATCCATGATGTCCTACATGACTTTCCAGCACTGCGGGTCTGGAGCGTAAAAGTTCTTGGTATATCCGTAAGCCACTGCCGGACAGCCCCGGCAGAACCGTAGCAGTTCGCAGTCCCTGCATTTCTCGAAGCGTTCATGTCCGCGATAGTAGTCCATTCGCCCGCCTGTGTACACTTCGTACATCGGTTCGTCTGCCGTTCCCACATAGCTCTCGAACCGCCGACACGCCATCAACCGCCCGTCGGCAGAGATGGTAAAGTGACAGTTTCCGCAGTTGCAACCGTCGTAGATGGTGTCTTGCCGGAGTCCTTCGGGAATCTTCCACAGACCGCGCTCATGGAGGTATAGCGTCCAGAGGTGATCCTTGAGGTTGAAAGTGGTGTCCGAACCGCGATACTTCTCGTATTTCTGCCAACATTTGTCGAGCAGGTCGCGGTACGCTTCCGGCTCGATGTGCCAACCCCGTCCGGGTCTTGCCTTGTCGGCAGCCGTAGGGCAGTAGCGTCCGAAGGCGAAGATGTCGGCATGGAGTTCCACCACGAGGTCGATAATCCGCGGCACTTCACGTATGTTCGCGCCCGATACCGTGGTCATCACGGCACACTGCAAGCCTGCGTCGCGGATGGTCTTCACGGCGGCAAGGGTAGCATCGAACGAACCCGGCTTGCGAAGATAGTCGTGTGTCCGGCGCATTCCGTCGATACTCAGCTGGTATTTCCGGCAACCCAGCCGTTTCAGTCTCCTGCACGCGTCGGGCGAAAGGTGGAACGGGTTGCCCATGACGGTAAAGGGAACGCCGTGACGGTGTACCAAATCCAGAAAATCCCAGAAGCGCGGATGGAGGATGGGGTCGCCGCCTGTCATATATAAATAAGGTGTACGGCTCATCCGCCGAGACATATCCTCGATGTTCGCAAGCACCGCCACCATACGTTCCCACGGCATCTCAATCAATTCGGGATGCCCCTCGGCGAATAGGTAGCAGTGCTTACAACGCTGGTCGCATTGGTCAGTGATATGCCATTGGAAGGCAAAATACTTCATCCGACAAGTTTACTTGTCGCCCGTGCCGCAGGCACTTCCGCAGGCGGAAGGTTTGTCCTCCTTGTCGCCCGTACCGCAAGCGCTCCCGCAGGCGGAGGGTTTGTCTTCCTTGCCGCCCGCACCGCAGGCGCTCCCGCAGGCGGAAGGAGCCTCTGAGTTCTTCATCACGCCTTGTGCGCTATGCGCAAAACCGAAATCCACTCTTTTCATGTTCCCGAAAGATTTAAAATTGCGAATGATAGCATTCGTACTGCTTTGCGAATTAAGCAATAATCTCCATAAATACAAAATGTCCGGTCGCACGCGCCCGTTACTTATTCATGGCAAATATTGTTATTTTCAAATGCTTCCGTCCACATTCCCGGTCCGTTCCTTTATGATTATTTAACGAAGCCCACATCGGGAGTCTCCCGTCTCCCGATGCGATGCCTGCACGTGTCCGGCCTATGCTGTATTCACGCCGCCATTGGCGAACCCGGCTTGCCGGAAGCCTCCCTGTGGCCTCCTCGTTCGTATAGGCAGATTCATGGCCGAGCAGACGATTTCCCCAATCCTTCTTGACGCACAGGTGAGGAACCATCCCCTCCGGCATGTAGCGGCACCGACGCGCGTCTCCGGGTCTCCAACGGAAGGACAAGCCCGGACTGACGCACCGGACGGAAGCCGATTCCCTGTCCGGGAAAATCCCCGATGAAACCGACCCTGCTCCAGACGCTTCCGGGACATGGTGAACCGGTCGTTCCTGTTCAAATCAAACGTGGCTTCTTCGGGCGCGAGATACGCAATCAAAAACGACATGCGGAAGCGGCTTGTCCAAAACGGTTACG
>CAYPMY010000087.1:0-8743 GCA_964412085.1 uncultured Paraprevotella sp.
TGAAATTCATCAAGGCTTTTTGCGTGGCGAGTACGAACACTACTCCCGCAAACAGGGGCTTCAGGCTTTCTTTCCCGCCGCTACGCACGCTGACCGTGGTATGCGTGGGCACATAGACCTCGAGGATGTTCTTGGTGTCCGCCTTGCGCTTCTCCAGCAGTCCCGCCACCCTGATTTCCTGGCGGGGTCGTGTGCGCACCATGTACCAGCGGTAGTCCGCCCGGTCGAGTTCGTCTTTCATAAAGGGAAGAAAGGTGTTCGGAATCCTGCCGATATATTCGGGAATTTGTCCGTTGAAAGCATATTCCCCACGTTCCCTTCATGGCAATCGCATGAAAGTTACGAGGCACCTTGTTTCAGGTATAACGGCGGCATTCCGGACGAAACTCAACAGCAATGACCCGCCGTTGTTATGTGACGAAAAAAAGTAAAGCGTCGTACGCCTTAAAGAGAATATTTCCATCACAAACATCTAAATTCGATTAATTATCTCTTAGTCCACCTTCGCTGTTTTACCATAGTTTTATAAGTAGCGTGAAAGAAAGTCAAGGATGGAATATGCCAGACCCGTTCTTCTTGTCGACGGGCCGGCACGCCTGCGGCGCTGTCCCCTGCATCTTTGCCCGGGTCAGGACTGCAAATCCATTTGTGTTGTCAAGTCTGCGAGCCGACATAATGATGGTTCCTTGAGAATACTTTTTGTCTGCTCTCATACTACGGAAAGGAAGTCCTTGTCATGTTTCCTATGCATCAGCACCTCTTCCGTGCAGAGAACGTCTCTTCAGCAGAGACGTGCATTGTTGAGAAACGCTTGATTTTGTATGTCTTATCTTATGTGTACCATTCAGAATTGAGAAACACCCATGAGGATTTGCGAAATGTAGCACGTTTCTGCCGCGTGAAGCGTCAAATAACCCCGAAACAAGAAAAAAACGGCTGTTATCGGAAAATAAACGGCATTAGAGTGTTCTCGTCTTGGGGATTTTTTGTACTTTTGCACGTTGAAATACTGTCTCTGCTGAAGAGACGCGCACTTTTGAGAAACAAGAGCCCTCGATGCGAGTTCACTCTGACGTGTTCAGAGGTCTTTGAGAATAAGACGGTTAGCCTTGTCTACTGCGGTCGAGCGTATGCTGTCAAGGTAGATTTGGGTGGTTGTTTCGCTGTCGTGGCCGAGCCCCTCGCTGATAACGGCCAAAGGCACATTCTTTTCCCTTGCTATTGTCGCCCAGCTATGCCTGCTCACGTATGTGGAGAGCGGAACGGGCAGTCCTACCATCTCGCCTATCTTCTTTAGATTTCGATTGACGTTCATCAGGCATTTCTGGTATTGGCAACGTTCAGTGCCGTCCTCATGCTTGATAATCGGCAGGAGATACTGTGACGAGTTCGAGTACTTGGAGATAATCTCTTGTATCTGGCGGACCACTTCGATGGTCAGTGCCTGATCGGTCTTGTGGCGGCGATAATGTATAAAGCCGCTTTCCACGTCCTTCTTGCGCAGGTAAGCCATATCCACGAAGGACATGCCGCGAGCGTAGAAACTGAACAGCAGCATGTCTTTGGCGAAGTCAAGAGCCGGACGATTGGACACATCCAGAGATTTGATCCTTTTGATATTCTCAAAACTAATGGCCCGCTTCACCGTCTTGTCAACGCCTGTGTACACCTTGCGGAAAGGCTTGTTGTCGTCTGTCAGCCCTTCTTCCACCGCCTGCCTGTAAGCCGTGCGGAATATGCGCATATAGAACGAGGAAGTGTTCCGCGTAACGCCTTTGGCCTTGAGGTAGGCTTCGTATTGTTCGATTGTGTCCTTGTCTATACGTGAAAAGCTCATGTCGATGTACCCGCGAAAACGCATGAAACTGCGCAACGTGCACATCATGGTCTCGCTACAACGTACACGGCCGAGTCGCTTCAGGCGTTCAGATTGCCTGCGCAGATAGTCGAACACGCCACGGCCTTCTTCCGTCCGACCTTGGAACGTGGCCACCACCTCGTCTATGGAGGCGGCGGTCATCCTTTCGGCGATGTGGTCAAAGCGATTGATGTTCCACTGCACCTCGCGGTTTATGGCAGACAGACGGTCATAGCGGGGATGATTGGCTTCAGGCATGATGATGGCCTCGCTCTCGGCATTCCATTCGTAACCGTATATATGGAAGCCCGTGGCTATGCGGCGCAGTTTGCGGTTACGGATAACTTGGAAGAATAAGACTCCCTCCTTACCCTGCACCGAAGATGATTTGAATTTCAATTTTATCGATGTCATATAATAGGTTGTTGTATTGTCAAGGTAACAAGCACAAAGAAACCGTGTTGCAGAAGTCAACCGCCGGTTGAGCCGATGCAAACGGCAGGCACGGGAAAGGCCGGCCTCAGAAGAAGGAGCCGGGCACAGGGCAGGAGGCGTACAAGGCCGGAATCTGTTTTCAGACAAATGAAACACGACATGGAATACGGAAGATTCCGGCATGCGGGAGAAGGCAAGGTTACAACGGACTTTGCTTTCCTTGCCATGGCTTTTGACATCAAAAGGATGCGTGCCGAAGCGGGAAAGGTGTCCATTGCACCTGCCGGATCCATACTTATCAGGCCATCTATAACCCCGTTGCACGGGGTTACGGCAACTTGACAACAAAAGAACGAGGAAAAGCCGGCATGGGCAAAAAGGAACATGCCGGGACTGGAAGGCATAAAAAAAAGGTTGCGCCAACGTTTCGGCACAACCTCCTCGGGGACGGTCATGGGGACAAAGCGAACCGCCTTCCCGTTACCGGATAGCAACCATGCTATTGCTGACAAGCACGAAAAAGCTATTCAGCACGCAAGGTGAAACGCTTGAAAGCCGTCACCGTGCAATCCTTGTCGGCCTCTTTCAAATAACCGGCCACGCTTTGCTTATCGTTCCGGATGAAAGCCTGCTTCAACAAGCATTCTTCCTTGAACAGCTTGTTCAGGCGTCCGGCAGCAATCTTCTCGATCATATTCTCAGGCTTGCCCTCCTGGCGCGCCCTCTCGGCAGCGATTTCCTTCTCCTTGGCCAGCACGTCTGCCGGATAGTCGCTTTCGTCGATCGAACGGGGATTCATGGCCGCGACCTGCATGGCCACCGCGTGGCCATATTCCTCCGCCACTTTCTTGTTCAAGGCAACCATGGTACAAAGCTGGTTCTTGTTCTGATGGTTGTAGACGGCGATATTCTCGCCTTCAATCACCATATAACCGTCCAACTCCATTTTCTCCCCGGTGATGCCGCTACGGTCAACCACGGCATCCGCCACGGTAGCCTTGCCCATCGGCAAAGCCTTCACCTCGTCCAAAGTCTTGCATTTGTTGGCCACGGCCAAATCAAGGATGTCCTTCGCCAACTTCACGAAATCCTCGTTCTTAGCCACGAAGTCCGTTTCACACTTCAAGGCGACGATCACGCCGAAGCCATTCTCAGCCTTTACCAGCACGCAACCTTCCGTAGCCTCACGATCCGAACGCTTGGCGGCCACTGCCTGACCTTTCTTGCGAATGATTTCCATCGCCTTCTCGATGTCGCTTCCAGCTTCTTCCAAAGCTCTCTTGCAATCCATCATACCGGCTCCCGACATCTGACGGAGCTTGGTAATATCTGCCATTGTAACAGCCATAATCTTATCTTGTCTACGTGTGATTAAATCAATTTTGTCCGGCCTCGGCCGTTTCAACAGCCTTTTCCTCTGCCTCTTCCGGCCTCTCCACGCGGGCCTTGGCCGTGCGTTTACGGGGCGGCTTGTTTTCCGCCTCGCCAGCGGCCTCCACATCCACTTTTTCAGCCTTGCGTTCTTCCAGGCCTTCAGCGATAGCCGCACAACAGGTTTCAACTATCACCTCGACGCTCTTGTTTGCATCATCGTTTGCCGGTATGACGAAATCGATGTTGTCGGGGTTCGAGTTCGTATCCACGATGGCAAACACGGGGATGCCCAAGCGGTTGGCTTCGCGAACGGCAATCTGCTCTTTCAGCACGTCGACCACGAAAAGCGCGGCCGGAAGACGGGTCAAGTCGGCAATAGAGCCCAAGTTCTTCTCCAATTTGGCGCGCTGACGAGAAATCTGAAGGCTCTCACGCTTCGACAAATTGGAAAAAGTCCCGTCAGCCGTCATCTTGTCGATATTGGCCATCTTCTTCACGGCCTTGCGAATGGTCGGGAAGTTGGTCAACATGCCGCCCGGCCAACGTTCAATCACATAAGGCATGTTCACGGCCGCAACTTTCTCGGCTACGATCTGCTTGGCTTGTTTCTTAGTAGCGACAAACAAAATCTTCTTTCCCGATTTCGCGATTTGTTTCAGGCCCTCGGCCGCTTCGTCAATCTTGGCCACGGTCTTATGGAGGTCTATGATATGGATGCCATTGCGTTCCATAAAGATATAAGGGGCCATTGCCGGATTCCATTTCCTTTTCAAATGGCCGAAGTGGCAACCGGCTTCCAATAAGGCTTCAAAATTAGTTCTTGACATTGTTTCTTCTTCTTTTAAATCGTTTACTTTCCTTTTTGTCTTCTCAACCAACCCGCAGGTAGTCCCTACAGGAATCCCACGGGTTTAGATACTAAACGTTTTCCATGCAACTTGACAAACGGCCGAAATCAACGTTTACTGAACTGGAACCTGCGGCGTGCCTTCGGACGCCCCGGCTTCTTGCGTTCGACCACGCGGGAATCACGTGTCATGAGCCCTTCCGCGCGAAGCGCCTTCTTGTCGTCAGCATTGATCTTCACCAACGCGCGGGCGATGGCAAGACGCAACGCCTGCGACTGGCCGGTAAAACCTCCCCCGTACACGTTCACCTTGATGTCATATTTCCCTTCCACGCCCAAGACGGACAGAGGTTGCTTTACCACATATTGAAGGACTATGGAGGGAAAGTACTCCGCAAGGTCTCTCTTGTTAATGGTAATCTTTCCCGTGCCCTCGCTGACATATATGCGGGCCACGGCGCTTTTACGTCTGCCCAATGCATTAACTCTTTCCATCACCTATTATTTATACAAGTTTATATCAATGACTTTCGGCCGCTGCGCCTCGTGCTTGTGCTCGCTGCCGGCGTAGATGTACAAATTGCCTAACAACTTGTCTGCCAAACGGTTCTTAGGCAACATACCCTTTACTACCTTCCTTACCAGCCTGTCCACGCCGTTGGGACGGGACATCAAGCGCGCCGGGCTCATCTCGCGCTGGCCGCCGGGATAACCCGTATAACGGAGATACACGCGGTCCGTCCATTTCTTGCCCGTCAGCCTCACTTTGTCCGCGTTGACAATAATCACATTGTCGCCGCAGTCCACGTGGGGCGTGAAGTTCGGCTTGTACTTGCCCCTTAATAATTTCGCCACCTTAGAACCGAGACGGCCTAATATCTGGCCTGTCGCGTCTACGACGACCCATTCCTTCTTCACGGTCTCCTTGTTGGCCGAAATGGTCTTGTAACTTAAAGTATCCATTCTCTGACTTAAAAATAAAAAATTTGTTACTACTAAAAAACTTAATTCCTTTCTTACGCCGCGATTCACCAACCGCTCTTTCAGGCCAACGAAAGGGGCATGAACACGCAGACTCCAAGACTTTATCGTCCCTTTGATGATAATCGGCTCGCAAAAATACTACTTTTCTATCAAATGGCCAACTAAAACCGCAAACTTTTTCTCCTCTCATCGAAGTCCAAGGCGCATGACATAACCATTCATATAGAACCCCTTACCGATGCCGGAACCCCCTTCGCGACCGACAGGCGTACCCATGCGGCGGCAGGCATCAAGCGCGGTTTCCCGCCGGGCCGCATCCGGCCCCGTCGCCCGCGGCTTCGGAAAAGCCCGCTTCACACAGGCCGCGACACGACGAGACAAAGCATTCCCGCAACGGCGTCGCCCGGGAACAGGGCGAAACGTGACATTCCTCCGGACGGGACACTCCTGCGTCCCCCGCCCGCACGGGCGCGCGGCCGGCCGCCTCCCCCGCGCGGACGACAACCGCATTCCGCAGGGGACGGCGGGAACGCGCCGTCCATTCATTCTTCCGGGAGGACTTTGAAGCGCGCGAACCGCAACAGGAGATGCTTGGTCCCCGTGTTCCGGAAGTCCACGACGGCCTTGGCGTCCTCCCCGCTCCCTTCCACCGACTTCACCACCCCCAAGCCGAAACGCTCGTGCTCTATCCGCATGCCGGGGCGCAACGCCCCTCCGCCCCCGGGAGACGCAGGGGACGGGCCCGCTGAGGGTCTCGCGCCGCCGCGCGCCGCGTCCCGCGAAGGCGATTCCGGCCTCGGGCGCGCCCGGCACGGGTGGCGCGCGGGCAACGCCCTGACGGGCGCGCCGCCGCCCTCCCCCCTGCGGACGACCCGCCCGAAAGAGAATACGTCCGGGGCATCCGTCTCCACATACTGCGGGTCTATGTCTTGCAGGAAGCGGCTCGGATTGCTGAATTCCGTTTTCCCGTAACGGCGGCGGCTGCGGGCGAAACTCAGGCAGCAATAACGCTCGGCGCGGGTGACGGCCACATAGAAAAGGCGGCGTTCTTCTTCTATCGCGCGTTGGCTGTCCACCGCCATCGGGCTCGGGAACAGGTTCTCTTCCAGCCCGACGACGAACACCACGGGGAACTCCAGCCCCTTGGCCGAGTGCATCGTCATCAGCGTCACCTTGCGTTGCCCGTCGCCCCCGTCCTCGTCCAAATCGCTCAGCAGCGACACTTCTTGCAGGAAATCGCCGAGCCCGGCGCCTTGTCCTTCCTCCAAGCGTCTGGACACGAAATCCTGCACGCCGTTCAACAGCTCCTGCACGTTCTCCCGGCGGCTTGTCCCTTCCGGGCCCGCGTCCTGGAATACCTCTTTCATCATGCCGCTCTCGCGGATGATCTCCTGCGTGAGGGCCGCGGCGTCCATCAGCCCCGCCTTCGCGGCGAAGCCGGAGACCATGTCCGTGAACGACTTCAATCTGCCCGCCGTGCCCTTGTTCACGGGCAGGGAATGCTCTTCGGGACGGGACGCCACGTCCCACAGGCTGACCCCGCCGGCGGACGCCGCGGACGCGATCTTGTCCACCGTGGCCTGGCCGATTCCGCGCGCCGGACAATTGACGACCCGCCTGAAGGCCTCCTCGTCGCGGGGATTCACGGTCAGGCGGCAATAGGCTATCACGTCCTTTATCTCCTTCCGCTGGTAGAACGAGAGCCCGCCGTAGACCCGATAAGGGATGTCCCGCTTGCGGAAGGCTTCTTCAAAGGTACGGCTCTGCGCGTTGGTACGGTAAAGGACGGCAAAGCCGTCATATTCCATTCCCTCCCTCCCCCGCAACGCCGCGATTCGGTTCGCCACGATTTCGGCCTCCTCCATGTCGCTGTAAGCGGCACACACACGGATGGGCGCGCCTTTCTCCCTGTCGCTGAACACGTCTTTCGGTATCCGCCGGTCGTTATGGCTTATCAGGCTGTTGGCGGCCGAAACTATCGTCTTCGTGGAACGGTAGTTCCGTTCCAGCTTGAAAAGCTCCGCGTTGCCGTATTCCCGCGTGAAATTAAGTATGTTGTCAATGTTCGCCCCGCGGAAGCTGTAAATGCTCTGCGCGTCGTCGCCCACCACGCACACCCGCCGCTTCCCGCGGGTCAACTCCCACACGATGCGGTGCTGGACATAGTTCGTGTCCTGATACTCGTCCACCAGGACGAAGTCGAACTTGTCCGCGTACCGCCTGCGGACATCGGGATGTTCCTTCAGCAGGAGATAGGTGCGGAGCAGCAGATCGTCGAAGTCCATCGCATCGGCCTGAAGGAGGCGCGCCATGTAGCGGAGGTAGATTTCTCCCGTCTTCGGCACCTTGGCCAGGCAGTCTGCCATTCGCACGGCATCGTCGGCCAGGTAGGCTTCCGGCAACAGCAGGCGGTTTTTGGCCTTGGAGACGAGAGCGGCTATGGCCGCCGGCTTGTAGGCGCTGTCGTCGAGTCCCATCTCGCGGACGATGGCCTTTATCAGGTTCCGAGAGTCGGCCTGGTCGTAGATGGTAAAGCGGGGGGAGAACCCGGTCTTGTCGGCTTCCGTCCGCAAGATCCGGGAAAAGACGGAGTGGAACGTCCCCATCCACAACCCGGACGCAAGCCCTTCGCCCACCAGCCTGACGACACGCTCTTTCATTTCCCGCGCCGCCTTGTTGGTGAAAGTCAGCGCAAGGATGTTCCACGGCTTCCACCCCTTTTCCAGCAGATAGGCTATCTTATAGGTCAGCACCCGTGTCTTGCCCGCCCCCGCCCCTGCTATCACCAACGAGGGGCCTTTGTCGTAACAGACGGCCCTGAGCTGTTCTTCGTCGAGCTCTTCCCCGATCCTTTCCAAGAAATCTTTCGCCATGCCTTTTCCAATACTTGCGCAAAAGTAGGCATTTCCGCCCGAATGCCCAAGGATGACGCTCCTTATTACGTTCGCGCCGGGTCACGCCTTCCGGCGACGGCACGGGCAGGCCCGGGGCCCGGCGGCGCGGCCGCGCCTGTCCTGCCGGCTTCCCGGACGCCTTCGGGCAGGAACCGGGGCCGCCCCGGGGCCGCCGGGTTTCCATCGGAAGCCCCGCCCCTGCGGCGACGGCTCACGCCTTCCGGCCGCCGGGCAAATATCCTGACGGTTCGGACGGCACGGCCCCGAAGCCCCCGCCTCCCGGCGGAACGCCACGGGGCAGGAAGCGGCCTCCGTGGGACAAGTCCCTGGAAGACAACGCGACAGACGGCC
>CAYPMY010000088.1:0-8675 GCA_964412085.1 uncultured Paraprevotella sp.
CCATCCAGAACATGCTGAACATCGACCCCGACGATGCCATCAACGTCTGCCTGCGTATCAAGAACCTGAACGACGCGGAGTTCTGCCGTTCGCATTACGTGGTGTTCTGTACGAAGAACGGCATCATCAAGAAGACCTGCTTGCAGGAGTATTCCCGTCCGCGCGCCAACGGTGTCAATGCCATCACGATTCGTGAGGACGACCGCGTCGTCGGCGTGCGCCTGACGAACGGCGAGAATGAAATCGTCATCGCCAACCGGAACGGCCGTGCCATTCGTTTCCATGAAAGCAAGGTGCGGGCCATGGGGCGCACGGCTACCGGCGTGAGAGGCATGGCCATCGACGAGGACGGTATCGACGAGGTGGTAGGCATGGTATGTTTGAACGACCCGCAGACGGAAACCATCATGGTGGTCAGCGAGCAAGGCTATGGCAAACGTTCGGATATAGAGGATTATCGTGTGACAAACCGGGGCGCGAAAGGCGTGAAGACGCTGAACATCACAGAGAAGACGGGCAAGCTGGTGGCTATCAAGACCGTGACGGACGAGAACGATTTGATGATTATCAACAAGAGTGGCATCACGATACGCCTGAAAGTGGCTGATGTCCGTATCATGGGGCGTGCCACGCAGGGCGTCCGTCTGATTAATCTTGAGAAGCGCAACGACCAAATCGGCAGCGTATGCAAGGTGCAGACGGAGAACGAAGGGGAGACGGAAGCGTTGGGTGACGGCGTGGCACCGGTGACGGGCGGGCAGGCGGGTAATCCCGAAGCACCGGCCCCGGAGTCCCGTGGCGAGGAGAATGAAACGAATGAATGAGTTTAAACCTTTTTAATTTATAAAGTTATGGACAAATATGTATTATCGGTTGCATTGCTGGTTGCTTCAACCGGTGCTTTCGCACAGAACAGGCTGGTGAAAAAGGCTCAGGGATTGATTAACAACAATCAAATAGAGGAGGCTCAGACGCTGTTGACTGAAGCCTTGAACAGCGGGGAAACCAAAGACATGGCTTTGGCGTGGGACATTCAGGGAGATCTGTACCAAAGGAATTTCGTGGACGAGCTGAACAAGGCGGTAGCCCACCAGCCTTTGGATACGGCAAGGTTTGCTGAAAACCTGTATGCATGCCTGGATGCATACGAGAGATGCAACGAGTTCGACGAGAAAAAGGAATATGCGGAAAAGAACAAAGGCAACTTGATGAAGTTCCGTACTTTCTTGATGTACGTCGGGCAGTTTGACTTCCAAAACCAGGATTTCGCTGAAGCCTATAAGGCTTACGATGCCTGGTTGACTTATCCGCAGAATCACAAGCTGGTGGCCGACGAGCCGAATGTGTTGAACGATAGCGCGTTTGACAAGAGCCAGGTGGCTTATTATGCTTGTCTTGCGGCCTACAGGAGCAAAGATTTCGACAAGGTCTCCACTCATCTGGAAGAGGCGTTGAAGTATGACAAGGAAGCCAAGACGGTAAGGCAGTTGCATTTGACGACGCTCTTGGAAAAGGGGGATACGGCACAATGGATCGACGCCTCGAAGGAATATGCGTCGGCAGACGAGGTGATAGCCCAGAACCTGCTGGCTTATTATACCGAAAAGAAGAATGATGCGGCCTCGTTGGAGTTTGCCGACGGCCTCCTGAAAGCCGACCCCGGCAATAGGATTGCCAATTATTCGAAAGGCGTGGTGTTGTTCGGCCAGGAGAAATACGAGGAAGCCTTGCCGTTCTTTGAGAAGAGCGCGGAAATAGACCCTGCTTTCACGGATGCCTATTACAATGCCGGCGTGTGCTGCTGTAACATAGGATACGGCATCAACGAGGCTATCGGCAACACGAAGAACATGAAGAAAGCCGAATATGACAAGGAGATTGAGAAAGTGAAGTCTTGGTACAAGAAGGCGGAACCGTTCTTCCTGAAGGTCAAGGAACTTGAACCTGACAATCCGCAGAAATGGGCTTCGCGTCTGAAGACGGTGTATTATATAACCGGGATGACGGAGGCGGAAGCGGAGATGGATACTTATCTCAAGTAAGCGGCGGGAGATGACGGCAAGGTAAAAGAGAATCGGGGTGGTGTCCGACGAAGCGCGGGCATCACCCTTTTGTCTTGTAATGGGATGAGCAGGTTGGTTTTTTGGGCGACGGTTTGCATGTTCGGGGCTTGTTGCCAGACGCTGGGCGGGGCCAACGTAGTCCGCGAGGCACGCAAGGTCATTAAGAACGCCAGGTACGAGGAGAACGGGGATGCGGCCAAGAAGGTGAGGGAGCGGCTGGACGCGGCGGAAAAGAGTCTGACGGACGCGCTGTCCGGCGAGGAAGAAGCCGCGAAACGCGCGGAACTGTACTACACGGCGGCGTTGGTGCAATGCAGGCTGAACGACATCGAGAACGAAAAAATCTATCTGAAGCGGGCATACGACACGGTCCTTTATTACAACAGCATCTACGACGCCTATAAGCATTTCGAGGAATGCGATTCCGTAGAGTCGTCCTCAGAATACAAGGGGCACTTCAAGTTCCGCCCGTCGGTTCGCAGGAGACTGCTGGAACATCGCGCCAACTTATTGAACGGCGGGCGCTTCTATTTGAAAAAGAAGAATTATGCGGAAGCGTTCCGATTCCTGGACTTGTACTTGTCTTCGGCCGGATATCCGGCATTGAAGAGCGACTTCCTGGGCCAGACGGACGCCATGTATCCCCGTGTGGCCTACTGGGCCATTGCCGCAGGATACCACATCGGGGCTTACGAAAGCGTGATACGGTATGCGCCGACGGCCTTGCGCTACCCCAAGAACCGGCAGTATGTGCAGGAATACCTTTGCCGTTCGCATCTGGCATTGAACGATACGGCGGCTTGGGTGAGGGAATTGAGGCGGGGAGTAGTGAATTTCCCCGACCATACATACTTCTTCACCGGCTTGCAGGTGTTCCTGGACCATAAGGGGGAGTACGACGAGGCGTCGCGGCTTGCCGACCGGATGATACAATACGACCCGAAGAACGCCTTGTTCTGGTACGCGAAGGCGTTGGCGTGCGTGCATAAGAAAGATTACAGGGAGTGCGTGGCCAATTGCGACGTGGTGCTGCTCTTGGACAGCATGAACGTCGAGGCCAACTATTTCAAGGGTCTGGCTTATTGCTACATGGCCAAGGCTTCTTCCGAGGCGATGGAAAAATCGGAGCTGAAAAGCGCCGCATACCGGAAATACAGGAGGGAAATGCTGACGTATTACGCGCTGGCGGAGAAGCCTCTGGAACGGGTGCGCCGCTTGTCTCCCGATAAGGCTTCCCGTTGGGCTTCCTTGCTGTATCAAGTTTACCTGAATCAGAACAAGGGAGCTGAATTCGACGAAATGGAACGTATCGTGCGGGACATGAGGGAGCCGGGAAGCGAGTAGGCATGGGGAGATTAAGGATATACATGGCTCCTCTGCAGGGGCTTACGGAGGCTCCTTTCCGCAACGCCTTTGAGAAGCGCTTCGGCGGGGTTGACGTGTACTACACGCCTTTCGTCCGTCGGGAACGCGGCGGTCTGAGGAGGAAGGACGTGCGTGACTTGCTTCCGGGCGCGAACAAGGTCGGCCGTCTCGTCCCTCAAATCATGGCGGCCTCGGCTGAAGAGGCGGGGCTGATTCTGTCCGAGGTGGTTCCCTACGGGCATCGGGAAATAGACTTGAACATGGGGTGCGCTTTCCCCATGCTGGCGAAAAAGGGGAAGGGGTGCGGCATCCTGCCTGAACCCGGACGGGTGAGAGGATTGCTGCAGGTGGCCGGACGCTATCCGGACATCTCTTTTTCCGTGAAGATGCGTCTGGGATATGAGGATGCGGCGGAGTGCATGGAGCTTCTCCCCGTCTTGAATGAAGCCCGCCTGGCGCGGGTGGTGGTGCATGCGCGGACCGGGCGGCAGGGACACGAAGGGGGATGCGACCGTGAGGCCTTTCTCCGTTTTGCCCGTGGATGCCGCCATCCGGTAGTTTATAACGGCGGCGTCGCGACGGTGGAGGATCTCGATGAGTTGCAGCGGGAGATGCCCTTCTTGGAAGGCGTCATGATGGGACGCGGGTTGCTGGCCGCCCCTTGGGTGGCCATCGAATACCGTGAGGGAGCGGCATGGAGCGTGGAGCGACGCATGTCGTCCCTGCGGATGCTGCACGCGGACTTGCTGGACTATTACGCCCATGCGCTCGAAGGGGGCGAAAGGCAACTGCTGACGAAGATGAAATCTTTTTGGGAATATATGTGTCCCGGGGGCGACCGGAAATGCCGCAAGAAAATCCGCAAGGCACGGACGGCGGCGGATTATGCGCAAGCCGTGTCCGGTCTTTTGGGCGGATGCCAGGATAGTCCCCGGAATCGTTAGGCTTGTCTCATGGAAAGGATATTGCTCGCATGCACGTTGGGGATTTCCGCGCTGGCGGGCGCTTATGCCCGGCAAGGGGGAGGCGTCCGCGAAGGGCGCGTGGTGCGTGACCCGTCGGTGCATGACCCCGTCATGGCCAAGGAGGGGGACACGTATTATCTTTATTCCACGGGGCGCGGCGTCTCGTCCTTTTCCTCGGAAGACTTGTCCGAATGGGTCGTCCTCCACGGCGTCTTCCCGGCTCCTCCCCGGTGGGCGGCGGACAGCGTCAGGGGATACGAAGGCTATGCGTGGGCGCCGGACGTCATTTATTACAAGGGGAATTACCATCTTTTTTATTCCTGCTCCGTCTTCGGCAAGAACACCTCGGCCATAGGGCACGCCTATCGCAAGACCTTGGACCCGGAGTCCGGCGAGCCGTGGACGGACACCGGCGCGGTCGTCGTGTCCCATTCCCGCGACGACTTTAATGCCATCGACCCTAACGTCGTCATAGACGAGGAGGGGACTCCCTGGATGGCGTTCGGCTCCTTCTGGGGAGGCATCCGGCTGGTGGAGCTGACCGAAGACCTGGCGTCAGTCCGGGAGCCGGGGAAACCCCGCACGATATGCACGCGCCAGTTCGAGGATGCCTCCGGCACGCCCCCGCGTCCCGTGAATTCCGTCGAGGCACCGTTCATATTCAGGCACGGCGGCTATTATTACTTGTTCGTGTCCTACGATTTCTGTTGCCGGGGGCTGATGAGCGATTACAAAGTCGTGGTGGGCCGTTCCGCCCGGGTGACCGGCCCTTACGTGGACAAAGACGGGCGGGAAATGACGCGGGGCGGAGGGAGCCTTGTCGTGGATGGCAGCGACGAGTTCGCGGCCATAGGGCATAGTGCGGCTTATCATTTCGACGGGAAGGACTATTTCCTGGCCCATGGCTACAGCCGCTCGGCGGGCGGGGCCAGCAGATTGTTCCTTCGGGAAATGACGTGGGACGAGGATGGCTGGCCTGTCGTTCCCGTGAGATGAGGAAAGCGCCGAACCAATCCCTTGCGGTCGGTTTTCCGTTCTCTTGCGATTGTTTTTCCATTCCCTTGCGGTCGGTTTTCCAATCTCTTGCGGTTGTTTTTCCATTCCCTTGCGGTCGGTTTCCCGGTCTCTTGCGGTTGTTTTTCCGTTCTCTTGCGGTCGGTTTTCCAATCTCTTGCGGTCGGTTTTCCAATCTCTTGCGGTCGGTTTTCCAATTTCTTGCGGTTGGTTTTCCAATCTCTTGCGGTCAGTTTTCCAATCTCTTGCGGTCGATTTTCCGATCTCTTGCGGTCGGTTTTCCGTTCTCTTGCGGTTGTTTTTTCATTCCCTTGCGGTCGGTTTCCCGGTCTCTTGCGGTCGGTTTCCCGTTTTCTTCCGTTTAATCCGCCGGGCTGCCGCGCCGCCTTTTTTTCGATAAACGGTTGGGTTTGTGTTTCGTTTTTAGTACCTTTGCGGAATCGGTGAAAAAGACGCGTAAACATGAAGATTGCGATAAGGGGGTATGCCGGGGCGTTGGTGATGGGGTGCGTGCTCGCGGCCTGCGACGACGACGCGGGCAAGGGGAAGCGTGAAGCCCCGCGCGAGGAAACCGTTACATACCTTGTATATATGGTCGGGGAGAACGACCTGAGGGAATTCCTGAACGACAACGTCAGCGACTTGAAAACCGGATACGGCAAGGCCGGCGTCGATGCCAACATCTTGGTGTATGCCGATATAAGCCCGGAGCCGACGCTGTACCTGATAGGGAAGGACGAGGACGGGAGAGTGCGGCAGACGACGGTGAAGACTTATCCCGACCGGTACTCTGTGGATCCGGAAACGATGAAGGAGGTCATCAGCGAGGTCTTCGCGCTGTATCCGGCCGACCGGAAGGGAGTCACGTTTTCTTCACACGCCGACGGCAGCCTTTATGCTCCGAACACGGTGAGGAAGCGCGCCTTCGGGTACGAGGGAGACGGCTACAGCATGAACATTACGGACATGCGCGAGGCCCTTGAAGGATGCCCGTACTTGGACATGCTCATGTTCGATGCCTGCCTGATGGCCAACGTGGAGACGGCATACGAGCTGAAGGACCGCGCGCATTACCTCCTCGCGGCCCCCAACTCCATCCCGGCGGAGGGGTTCCCTTACGACAAGGCTTTGCCCCATCTCCTGAAAATGGACGGGGTCGGGCTGGCGCGCGCGGCCCGGACTTACATGGAACATTTCCGGGACAACGGCGCGGGATGGGACGATTTCGCCTCCATCAGCGTCTCCGACCTTTCCCGGATGGATGACTTGGCCTTGTATATGGATTCTTTGTTACAGGACGGGGCGGTGCGGAATCGTTTGGCGGAGGTGGAGCGTGACGGATTGCAGGAGTTCGAGACGGGCTTCCAGTTGTACGACTACGGCGAGTGGGTGGACAGCATCGGGCTTTCAAGCCCTTACGTCCGGAAAATCAGGGGTGTCTTGGACGAGGCGGTGGTCTATAAGGAGCATGGCGGCTACAGTTCGGTGAACGACTATGACGAGATGCTGGAAATCCCTATCAAGGACGGCGCGTTTAGCGGCTTGAACACTTATGTGCCGCCAAGGGTGCCCCGGCTCCTGCAGGCGGATTACGAGATGCTGATGATGCGGTTTTTCACTTCCTTGAGATGGTATCGTGACGCCGGCTTCTGGCGCGCGCCGCTTTACAGTCAGTTCGAACGGGATGACGAGGGATAGGCAGGAGCCCACGCCTGATTCCCGGCGGAGGTTCTTCGGCGTCTTGCAAGAACGTGCGCCCCGGGTGCGTCCGGCAGGGGGCGTGGCGCGGTACGGGAAGCCGTTTGCCGGTGGAAGCCGCGGCGGGAACGGCAGGATTGCCTGCGGAAGAGAGGCATGGGGCGGATTGTTGGCGGGAACACGGCCCGTCGTTCGGCGATTTTTCTTATATTTGCGCCTTTGGGCGGCAGAATGCCCCTTCCACGGGGCGGTTATCCATGATTAGAGGTTATGAGCAAGACGATTATCACGGTAGTGGGAAAAGACGCGGTGGGCATCATCGCGAAGGTTTGCACGTACCTGGCGGAGAACAGGGCAAACATTCTGGACATATCCCAGACCATCGTGCAAGAGTATTTTAATATGATGATGATAGCCGACTTGTCCGAGGTGGAAAAGCCTTTCGAGGTGTTGGCGAACGAGCTGGCAGGAATAGGATTGTCAATGGGAGTCCAGGTGAAATGCCAGCGCGAGGAGATTTTCGACAAGATGCACCGTATTTAAATCTTCGACCGGGACATGATCAACATATACGAGGTGTTGGAGACCAACAAGATGATCGAGCAGGAGAACCTTGACGTACGTACCATTACGATGGGTGTCAACCTGCTGGATTGCGCGGATTCGGACGTCGGCGCGCTTTGCAGGAAGATTTATGACAAGATCGCGCGCCGGGCGAAAGACTTGGTGAAGACCGGCGAGGATATTTCCAAGGAATACGGAATCCCCATAGTGAACAAGCGCGTTTCCGTCACGCCTGTCTCGCTGGCGGGAGGAGCCGCCTGCCATGCGCCGGGAGATTATGTGGAGGTCGCTCAAGCCTTGGACCGGGCGGCGAAAGAAGTCGGCATCAATTTCTTGGGCGGTTATTCGGCTGTCGTGTCCAAGGGGATGACCCGTAGCGACGAGCTGCTTATCCGTTCCATACCCCAGGCTTTGGCGGAAACCGAACGCGTCTGCAGCTCGGTGAACGTGGGGTCGACCAAGGCCGGCATCGACATGGACGCCGTGAGGCTGATGGGCGAGATCGTCTTGCAGACGGCCGAACGCACGAAGGACAAGGATTCCTTGGGCTGCGCGAAACTGGTGGTCTTGTGCAATGCGCCGGACGACAACCCGTTCATGGCCGGCGCCTTCCACGGGGTGTCCGAGGCGGATGCCGTAATCAACGTCGGGGTGAGCGGGCCGGGCGTGGTGAAACACGCATTGAGCCAGATCCGCGGAGCCGACTTCGGAGTGCTTTGCGAGACCGTCAAGCGCACGGCATTCAAAATCACGCGCGTGGGGCAGCTGGTGGCGCAGGAAGCCTCGCGCCGCCTGGGAGTGCCCTTCGGCATCATCGACCTGTCGCTGGCTCCGACCCCGGCAGTGGGCGACAGCGTGGCCGAGATATTGGAAGAAATCGGGCTGGAACGCGCCGGCGCGCCGGGGACGACGGCCGCGTTGGCCTTGTTGAACGACCAAGTGAAGAAAGGCGGCGTGATGGCTTCGTCATACGTGGGAGGGCTGAGCGGGGCTTTCATCCCCGTGA
>CAYPMY010000089.1:0-8671 GCA_964412085.1 uncultured Paraprevotella sp.
CCGCTGCTTGAATTCCCTTGGTTCAGAATCAAGATTCCCGAGCTCACGGGAGTTTCCTCGGGTTGGGGAACGGGATCGGGACTGACGTTTTCGTCATCGTCGTTACAAGCCGCGAAAGAGACTGCGGCCAACATCGTCACAAACAATCTTGAACTTTTCATTTCCTTAATCTTTAAATTAAATTGTTATTGAATCGTATGCAATCTGCCATGAGAACCAGGCGCGCCCGAACACGGTAAAGCGGGTCAGACGCGGATTTTGAAAGTGAGTTTCCACGACCGTCCGGGCATCGGGTAACGCCGAACGATGTCGTACTGCTCGTCCGTCAGGTTGAGCACGTCGGCGCGGAGCATGCCGCCCAGCCTGCGCCACTCGAAGTCACGGTAGACCGCCAGCCCCATCTCGTGGTAGGGAGCCAGACGGGTGACATCCATGTTCTCGTTCGTGGAGTAACGTTCGGACACCGCCGTGCCGTGCAGGCTGACGTTCACCCAGGGAGTCAGCAGGGCTACCGACGCGCCGCCCGAATGACGGGGCGTGTAGGCAATCTGGTCCTTGTAGTACTCCTCTCCCGGCGAAGTCACGTTCACTGCGTACTGGTAGGTGTAATTGGCGTTCAGTTCCGCCCTCAGCCAGCGGGCAAGACGGAATGCCATTGCGGCTTTCACGTCCACGCCCAGGATGTCCACCTTTCCCACGTTCACCATGTTCCAGAAGAACATGTTCATGGGCATGGCCACTATCTTGTCCGTCACCTTATTATAATAGGCATCCGCCTGGATGTCCAACGCCCTGAGCGCGGGACGGGGAGCGGCGAGCGAGAAAGTGCCCCCGGCGTTGAACTGGCGAGCCTTTTCGGGCCGCAGGTCGCGGTTGCCCAGCCACGTGTAGTAGTTGTCCGTGAACGTCGGCATACGGAAGATGTCCTTGTAGGAAGCACGGAGGGAGAACCGACCGTGCGCGGGATGCCACGACAACGCCGCGGACGGGGAAACGCGCCGGGCATCCCTCGCGGCGGGTCCCTCTTTCGCCCCGTTCTCATACACGCTCACCAACAACGCGGCCGTAGCCGTCACGTCGCCGCGCCCGTACTTCGCCGCGAGGCTTTCCAAGACGGAATGGCGCACGGGGCGGCGCGTGTCGATGGCGTTGCTGCTCAGCATCGAGTAGGCATAGTCCGAAGAGGCGGAAAGGCTCAAAAAGGACGACGGAACATAGAGCAGAGACACTGAAGAGTAATACTCCTGTTGCCTGTACACGTTCCTCTTCACCCGCCCGGGGTACTGGGCTCCCTCGTCACGGTAGCGCGTCTCGCCGTAATTGGCTTTGGCGTTAGCCTGGAAAGAGAGCCGGCCTGCCCAACGCGTCCGAAAGTGCAACTGGCCGAACGCGTTGCGGAAGCGCTGGCTCTCATGGTTCACAGGGTTGTAATACACCACCTGCCCCGGCAGTTCTTTCCGGCTGTCGTAATAATAGACCTTGCCTTGGAAGCGGGTCGGCGCGCCGGGACGGTAGTACACGTCCAGCTCGGCCATCCCGTTTTGCAAGGCGTTGTTCCCCCGCTTCTCCTTCGTGACGAGGGAATGGTTGGTCAGCGTGAAGGGATAGCGGTTGTCCGCCCTCATGTAGTCGGACTGCAGGCGGAAGCTCCACGAGCCGCCCGACCGCCGTTCAACCTTCAGGCGGGGATTCACGAGGCCGAACGCGCCGGACGCGACACGGAACTCCGCAACAGTCTTGCGCCCGCCGGAGGCCGGGACTTCGGAATCCAGGTAAAGCGTGGCCGCCGAGGCCAAGGTGCGGGCCGGCACGAAGATGTCCGCGTTGTCGCCCACCACGAGCGTCAGGCGGCCCACCTGCTCCATCGAAAAGCGGCTCAGGTCTATCTGCCCGCTCTCGCAGTCCGTCACCGCCATGCCGTCGTACACCACCGCCGTGTGCGTGGCTCCCATGGAGCGCACGGAAAGGGTCTTCATGCCCCCCGCGCCCCCGTAGTCGCGCACGTTCGTCCCCGCCATGCGCCTCAGCGCATCGGCCAGGTCGGTAATCCCTTGCTTGCCCATGTCCTCAGCGGAAAGCGACTGCGAGGCCACGGTGCCGTTGTTCCGTTTCCCGCGGTCGGCCTGCACTTCCACCGTCCTCATCTTCCGCACGTCCCCGCGTACCGAGTCCCGCGCCGCCTCCTGCGCCGAGGCAGGGAAAGGCGGACAGGCCGCGGACAGGCAGACGAAAGCCCACGCCGCCACGCATTGCCTCCTACCGAGACAGGCATCTGACAATTCCTTCATTCTTCAAAAAGACACTCCGCCCCACCGGGGCAACCCATCCTTCGTCCCATCCCACGGGGACTCCGGCACGATTTCGTTTTGCAGGTCTTCTGACTTACTCCGGCTTGTCGGCCTTCCCACCTTATTATATAAATAAGGAAGTGGCTTGGGTTTTGAAACAAACCGCACAATGAGTTCACAGCAGCGGGACTGTCCGGGATTTCCACCCGATTCCCTTTTCATCCTCCGGCCTGAAAGGGTTTCCCATAGGCCGGGCGGAACAAA
Source organism: uncultured Paraprevotella sp. (assembly GCA_964412085.1). Lineage (GTDB taxonomy): Bacteria > Bacteroidota > Bacteroidia > Bacteroidales > Bacteroidaceae > Paraprevotella. The sequence continues at coordinate 2,553 of CAYPMY010000089.1, forward strand.
ACGTTGCAAAGTTATAAAAAAAAGCATTGTCCCAAAGGCTTCCCGTTGATTTATATCAATAAAAGGGCGTTTTTAACAATAACGAACGCCCTTTTGCTTGTTTCCCGTGAAGGACAGCCTTACCTTCGCGTCGTCATAAGGAAAAGAGACATTTGATTTAAGGCATCAAGCTCCGTGAGGGGCGGCGTAAAGGTAAAAAGATTGTTGGATTAAAAAAAGAAAGGAAAAAGATTATGACAGGATTAACGTTTCTTACAACGGCCGCTGTGGCCATGGCGGCATTCATGGCGGTTGTAACAAGTTTGAAGAACGACAACAGATGATTCTTGATTCCAAGTGCTTCGATGCTTGTCCGGAGACAAGGGACAGAACGCGGGTGCGGCCTGACGGGCGCGGCGCACCTTAGTCTGAGGACAAATCGAGGAAGTAAATAAAGGAGGAGGAAAATGCGGTCATGCTTTTCCTCCTCCTTTCATATCCGCCATTCTGTCGTCCTGCCGTTCGGGGGCGACGGAATGGCGGGGAAACGGCATAATCCGGCCAATGGACAAAAAGCAGGTCGGAATCCTTGCAAGAGATTGTCGTCCTCGTCCTTGCAGATGTCATTCATGAACGTCCGCAAACAGCCAGATTGACAAAAAGCGGCGTTGCCTTTGAAAGGGCGGAGGCGCGGCGACACTTACGGATAGAACGGCCTCCCCCATGGCATGTCCGGCCATTCGGGCGTCAAAAACCTTGCGGGAATCATCCGCGGCGCAGAAAAATTCAGTAACTTTGTCCCCCGGCGGGCATGGCGATTATGGTCTGCGACGCATCAAGGTTGAACACCTTAAAGGCACAACGGCTTTCGCTAACCGCCAAACTTTCGGACAACCAGGATCCGTCGGACTCACGTTTGTTTAGGCGCTGGCATAAAAGCTCATATCATGGATTTCTCGAACAGGAAAATAGGACTTGCCCTTTCCGGCGGAGGTTACAGGGCGGCGGCATACCACATAGGGACTCTCAGGGCACTCAGAAGGTTGGGCGTCTTGGACAAGGTGGACATAATCTCATCCGTGTCGGGAGGTTCCATCACATCTGCATACTATGCTCTAAACAAAGAGAACCATGCAGGTTTTGAACGCAACTTAATCATGAAGTTGCAACAGGGGGTGATGTCCCACGTGTGGCTTCTCCTGGCGGGCATAATCTTAGGGGATGTCCTGTTCTCGACCTTGATGGGAAGTCTGATATCGTATTGCTTCGGCAGCACGGGCCTGTTCTTCGGGGTGTCTTTGATAACTTTTGTCTCTTGTGCCGTATACGTATTCCTGCAATGGTACAACTTGATGCCCATAAGCGACATGATTGGCAAAGAATTCGACAAAGTGTTCTTCCGTAACAAGACCTTGGCGGATTTGCCCTCCGTCCCCCTGCTGACGATCAACGCCACAAACATGGCGACAAACCTGCCTTTCAACTTTTCCAAGGACTACATGGGCGAATTTGCCTATACGGTTGGCAACGAGTCTATTTTCGATGCCGGGCAATTCCCGATTTCACAGGCTGTGATGGCTTCTTCCTGCGTCCCGTACGGATTCACGCCGATCAAGATAGACAAAAGGTTCTTGCTGCGAGACTATTCGGAATGCGACAACAATCCGGGACCGCCCCTGCTGATAGATGGCGGCATCTATGACAACCAAGGCGCGCACAAGTTAAGCGTGGCAAAAAGTCGCTTCCATTCGGATTTGATAATAGTCAGCGACGCGGGGAACGGCGAAATCAGGGCTGAGAAGGCGACCAACTTCATCTCGACGCTCATAAAGGCTTCGAATATGATGATGGAGCGGATAAAGAACCTGCAAATCAGCCAAAACATCTACGAAGGGTTTCCAAACCATTCTCATTATGCCTATATACCGTTGAAATGGGATTGCAACGAGCGGCTAATCGATGGATTCATCAGGAACTTAAAGGAAGGGAACGTCCATACGGACGTGTGGCGGTGGCACGGCATCTCAGATGCCGACATTGCGGATTTAAAGGACAAGGATTCAAGCTCCTATGCGACCATCGCGGCCAAATTGAAATCATCTATCGGCTGGGCGGACTTGGTTCACGAGGTTCCTGCCGAGGAAGCCGAAAGCATCGCTAAAAGCGTAGGCACGAACCTGACCGCCCTTGCTCCGGACCAGATCCACGCGCTGATTGCCCACGCAGAATGGATGACCCTTGTCCAGATAAAATTATACCTCCCGTTCATAATAGACGGGAACCGGGCCCGGAACAACGTCTGAGTTCCTCCTGGCGGCGGACGGACGCGCCGTGTCCGCCGGGGAGGGCCGGCGTCAACCGGGGGCGTAAGCGTCGCCGTCCTGCGGGAAGCGGCGCGCGAGCCGCTTGACACGACGGCCGCCTCCTCCCCCACGGGATGCGGGGTCCGACGGAGACCCCCTTTCCCGCCGGAACGCCCGGCGGACGGGGAAGCCGCCCCGGAAGCGCGGACGCGGAAGCCGGCGCGCGGCGTCAGTCCTTGCCGTCGCGGGGGCTTCCGCCATGCCGTCGCCACGGGCGGCAAGGAGAGCGGCGGGAAAGCCTTGCCGCGGGCGCTTTGCCGTCGGCAACGCCAAGAGAAGCCTGCCGGGCACGTACACGGCATGAAGGCCGGATTCCTCCATCCGCGTCGGGCGAGCCCTGTCACAAGTCCGGCAGGAGGCCTCCCGGTTCCAAGCCCCTTGACGGGTCCCGGACTTCGCGCACGAATGCACGGGGGCGGCGTTCAGGCACGGGACTTGCCGCCCGGCAACCCGCGGACATCCCTTCAAGGAACATCCGCTCGGGGAAGGAGGATTTTGTCTCGCCCCTTTCCCCTCCCGTATGAATAGTTTTAGTAACTTTGCCTTGAATTACATCCCGCAAGCATGAAACCGACCCCCGAAATAGCCATAATAGATGCCAATACGCTGGCCTGCATGGGGCTACGGGGACTTATCGAACGGATGATGCCCATGGCTACCGTCCGCACTTTCAACAGCTTCGAACAGTTGGTCCGCGACACCCCGGACATGTATTTCCACTACTTCATCTCTGCCCGGATACTTCTGGAACATAGCGCGTTCTTCGTGGAACGGAAAGGAAAGACCATCGTGCTGACCAATGGGACGGCGGGTGCTCCCCGGGCCTCGCACTTCCATACGTTGAACGTCTACCAGAGCGAGGACAGCATGGTGCGCGCCCTGCTACAGCTGCAACAGCGCGCACACGCACATGGCCGGAACCTCCCGCGGGACATGAGCCGTCCCCATGCCGCGGGAGCTTCCCCGGGCGACCCCAACGGCCTCTCCGCACGCGAAATCGAAGTGCTCACGCTCATCGTGCGCGGGTTGACCAACAAGGAAATCGCCGGCCGCCTGTGCATCGGCACCACGACGGTCATCTCCCACCGCAAGAACATCATGGAGAAGCTCAACGTCCGTTCCGTGTCGGGCCTTACCATCTATGCCGTCATGAACGGGTACATCGAGGCAGACCGCATCTGAAAGGAGCGGGGCGAGGGGCTTTCCGCCTCCGCCCAGGAAAGAGGCGCCGGCCTTTCCCGCATGGCGTCCCCGCCGCTCCGTCCTCCCATGCCTCCACGGCCTATTCACGTCCTCTTCTTCTTGAGACTCCCCGTCAGGGAAGGAGGCGCCTTTCCCCCTCCCCCGCCCTGCGGGGCCTCCGCGGGAAGCGGTACCGGCTCGCCCGTCATTCCGCGGGGACAATCCTGCCTGTTTCCGTTCCTCGCCGATGACCGGCCGTCCCGCAAGCCGCTCGGGACCCGGCGGCTTGCGGCGGTTTCCTTCCGTGCCGTGCCCGCGCGCCTCCGCCCCTCTCCGGGCGCCGCGCCCGCATCCCCTGTCGTCCGCGCCGCGTCCGCCACGAGGGCCACGGCCTGCCGCCGGCGGATGGGCGTCGGCCCCACGGGCTAATCGGGCGGGCAGGCGCGGAGCCCCGCCGACAAAATGTCAGAATGTCAAAACAGGGGCCGCAGGAACGCGATATTCCGGGGCGGGGGCGGGCTCGCTCGGGAATACGCGATTCTCGCGCGGCCGCCCGTTGACATTTTGTCGCAGGAAACGGGCTTTCCCCTTGCTCCAGCACGGCCGGGGAGGCGTCCGCCGCGCCAGCGCCTCTTTCCCGCGTAAGCGTTTCCGCGATTTCCCGACATTCCGCCGCCCGGGTCCCGAGGCCGACGAAGGACGAAACAGACGGGAAACGGGCTTCCTGCGCCAGCCGTCATCCCGTCTTCGGCACGTCCTTCCGCCCGCATGCGGAGACTGACGCCGCGCCGACCGCACGAAAAAAACGTTTTGTCAAGAGAAACAAAAATTTTTCTCGGCACAAAACCGGGCATTTTCGGTGAAAGGATGTTAAGAGGATGCCCCGAATGTGAAAAAACGTGCCCGGAACGGGGCGGAAACGTCCCCCGACGCCCTCCTGAAGCCGCCGTCCGCGCCTCGCGAATCCCGCGAAAACCTTTCATTTTGTCGGCGGAAAGGCGTTTCACGTGTCTTTTTGGTCTTCCGCGCGTCCCGGCGGGACGAGGACGGGGACAACGACAAGAGGCACGCAGGCCGCCGCGCGACGGGACGGAATTTCATGTTAAACTTCCTTAACGGGGGTAAAATCAAAACCGCGTATCTTTGCGCAACGAAACGTCCGGGGCGGACGGGAAAAAGTCCCGCCGCCCGCCCCCGGACGAAGCGGAAGGATTTCCGGGACCCGCCTTATCAATCATTAAATTACTAAAGCGTATGGGAAGAATCACAATCACAAGGACGAACAGGTTTCTCGCCGCGGCGGCACTTTCGCTGTACGGCATCGCCGCGCACGGCTACGACTTCAAGGACGACAACGGGATTTGCTACAGCACTACATCCGACACGGAGTGCGAAGTGGCCTACAATTACGGAACTCTTTCCGGGGAAATCGTCATCCCGGAGTCGGTAGTATATGACGGAACGGAATACACGGTGACTTCAATCGGTTGGGATGCGTTTTTCGGTTGCGCCGGTCTGACTTCCGTAACTATCGGGAACTCGGTGACTGAAATCGGTACTGGGGCGTTTGAAGGTTGCTCCGGCTTGAAATCCGTGACCATCGGGAACTCGGTGACTGAAATCGGCAAAGAGGCGTTTAGGAGTTGCACCGGCCTGACCTCCGTGAACATCCCGAACTCGGTGACTTCAATCGGCATGCATGCGTTTGCCTATTGCACCGGCCTGAAATCCGTGGACATCGGGAACTCGGTGACTGAAATCGGCGACGAAGCGTTTACCTATTGCACCGGCCTGACCTCCGTGAACATCCCGAACTCGGTGACTTCAATCGGCATACATGCGTTTGCCTATTGCACCGGCCTGACCTCCGTGAACATCCCGAACTCGGTGACTTCAAACGGTTATGGTACATTTGAAGGTTGCACCGGCCTGACCTCCGTGGACATCCCGGAGTTGGCGGCTTCTATCGGCGAGAGTATGTTTCGCGATTGCACCGGCCTGACTTCCGTGAACATCCCGGAGTCGGTGACTTCAATCGGTAGTTGGGCGTTTGTAGGTTGCACCAGCCTGAAAACCGTGACCATCCCGGAGTCGGTGATTTCAATCGGTGATTGGGCGTTTAGGAATTGCACCAGCCTGACATCCGTGACCATCGGGAACTCGGTGACTGAAATCGGCGAAGAAGCGTTTGCCTATTGCACCGACCTGACTTCCGTGAATATCCCGGAGTCGGTGACTTCAATCGGTAGTTGGGCGTTTGCCTATTGCACCGGCCTGAAATCCGTGACCATCGGGAACTCGGTGACTGAAATCGGCGGTAGGGCGTTTTCTTTTTCCGGCCTGAAATCCGTGACCATCGGAAACTCGGTGACTGAAATCGGTGATGGTGCGTTTGTCGATTGCGACAGCCTGACATCGATATATGCCAAACCGACCACGCCACCGGATTGCGGCAGTATATCATCATGGATTTTCACCAATGAAACCAGAATGAATGGCACGCTGTACGTGCCCGAAGAGGCGTTGGAAGACTACAAGACGGCGGAGGTGTGGAAAGACTTCTTCCACATAGTGGGCTACGACTTCGCCGACGCG
>CAYPMY010000090.1:0-8490 GCA_964412085.1 uncultured Paraprevotella sp.
CTTCCGACCTCCGTGTCGACACGCTGAAGATGAAGTACTGGCGGAAGCTCGTGGCCGACTGCAAGGCGCGGGGGACGCGCCTCGTCTTCGTGGTATCCCCGTTTTACGCCCGCACCGGCGGATTTCCTGAATTCGAGCCTCTCCGCAAGCTGGCGCGGCAGGAAGGCATACCTCTCCTGTGGCATGCCGACGACACTGCCTTCGCAGGGAAGAAGCAATATTTCTGTGATCACCTTCACTTGAAAAAGAAGGGTGCGGAGGCGTACTCGAGAGTCGTCGCGTCCGAACTTAAGAGACTGCTCTCCCAGAGGGAGGGGGAACGGGGCTTGTCGGGCGGGCCGTCAGTTCCGAAGAGATAAGGAATGCTCTTCCATGGGTCATGCGGGCAGCGGCTGATGCCTGAACAAGGCTTGCCGACATCTGCCACGGCATCAGGCCGCGATTCCCGCGGATTTCCTTTTCATTCACACAGGAGCGGGAATCGGCATCTTCAAGGCCAAAAAGGGGAAAAAGCCGGACGACCGGCAGATAAAGAATGAGGCATATCGGACACAAACAGGGTCGCGCCCGATATGCCTTGTCGTTTAAGCCGTTATCTATGCGGAAAAATCCGTTTTCCCGCCTAAATGCTCTTTCGGAAGACCCTCTATGCGGGCTATCAGATTCATGCAGCCGTTAGTCATTTCCTCGTCCTGCGTCTGATAACCGAAATCTCCCCACACGGAGCCTGCCGGATGTCCTTTCCCGGATGTACAGTAATCCATGAACAAGTGAATTTTATTCCAACTACTGTAATCCATGAAGCGTGTCAGAAAGTTGCGTTGCCTTCCCTCCATAACCACGATAAAATCAGCCTGATTCAGTAAATTGCCTACTTTGTCGGGGCCGCTGCTCTCCGAAACCGCACTTTCGTTGGAAGTGACTCCCCACATGGCCATGTCGGCAGACTCAACTTCAATGTCCGGGACCTCTGCCTCTTGTACTTTCTTCTTGAAAAGATACCCCACGAAAGGCAACCTGCAGGCGCATCCGGATCCGATAAACAAGATTTTCATAGCGTTGTTCAGATTAAGTCAGACAATCGGATTTCCACGGCGTGGGCATGCCCCCCATCGCTTCAATCCATTCACACTCTCAGGCGTTGAATGTAATATTTATCGGGCAAAAAAGCAAGCAATCAAAAGAGAAAATGCTTGTTTTTCGTCATTTTTAACTTCGTTTCATTGATTTTCGCCATAAAATCCCTTTAAACTATAAGTTGAAAGATGGCTTGTACGTATTTTCCATTCCTGAGGATAAAGGTTATTGGCCCGCACGCCTATGTTTTTCACGAAACCGATCGGAGTGTCCCGAAAGGTCAGCAACACGTAACCTTTTGGAGTTCCGGGAGGCAGGACTATCACTTCCTTACGCAAATAGGCCACCGCCATATCGTAAGGGACGGGGACAACAGGAAAAGCTGAGCGGTTCAAGCCGACGGACATCGCCAGAGCATGCGGCGGGACATAGTCTTTCCCCCTTACCGCAGCCAACGGGACACCGGCCTGCCATACTTCGACCGCTTCCCGCAACAGCCCCACCCTGCGGGAGAACGTAGCACGCATGGCCGTCCACACCGGCCCATCGGGCACGAAATCGAAAGCGTCGGCATGGAGCAGCCATGACCGGCAGGCAGCCGGCAAAGCCGGAACGGAAGCTCGCACCGCGCGTTTCTTTTTAGGCTTCGCGCGCCCGCATTCATATTCATCGGGGGAAGCCGCCAAATCCGAAGCCCCCACTTCTCCGTTCTTGCGTAGGACGGCCAGAAAGAAGCCCTCCCCACGGGTGAAACCGGGAATGAAACGGGCGACGGGGAAAAGCCTTCCCGCCCTCGCCGCATCTCCTACAGAAGAAGCCGGCAACAGGTTCCCGATGACCCCCCGGCCCGGTTCCACATCAAGGGGAAGCGTTTCCGCGCCGAGCTCCCCGGCTATCCAAGCCACATTTTCCTCGTTCTCCAAAGCATTCAGCGTACAAGTGCTGTACACCAGCAGTCCTCCCCGTTTCAACGAAGGCCATACGCCACGCAGAATCTCGCGCTGGCGGTCCCGGCACATCCGCACAGCCTCCATACTCCAGCCTGTCACGGCATCTTCTTCTTTCCGGAACATCCCCTCGCCGGAACACGGCACATCGGCCACCAGCAGGTCGAAGAAGTCCGGCAGACGGGCAAAATCCCCCGGATAGCTGTTTGTCACTACCACGTCGGGATGCCCCCACTTCGTCAGATTCTCCTGCAAGACCCGGGCACGTGCCTTGACGGGCTCGTTGGACACCAGCAGACTGCCCTCCGGCAGGCGTGAACGAATATGGGTAGACTTGCCGCCGGGCGCGGCACAAAGGTCGAGCGCCACCACCGGACGGGTCACGTAACGGCGCAAGATTTGCCCGAGAAACATGGAAGCGGCCTCTTGCACATAATAGGTGCCGGAATGAAACAACGGGTCGAACGTGAACGGAGGACGCTCGCGCAGGTAGCATCCTTCTCCGAAAGCCCAAGGCACCGGGCCATCTCCCCCATCCAAGTCTTCCGTCGAAAGCCCGGCCCACGCGGCCTTGAACGGGTTCAGCCTCACACTTACGGAAGGCTCTTCGTCCAAAGCCCGGGCAAAACGCGCGTAACGCTCCGCGCCGAGCAAATGTCGGGCATAGTCTTTAAACTCTTGAGAAATACCCGGTCGGGGCATGCCGTATCATTTTATGAGAGTAAAAGTAGGCAAAAAAAACGGGGCGGACAACAAAATCGGGCGGATTTTCGCTTGCCCCGGCGCTCGCATTCCGCTATCTTTGCAAAAAGAAACCAAACAGCTTGCCACATGAAACGCCCTGCTTCTCCCGCCCTATGGCCTAAGATATGGCTTTGCCTTCTGTGGGCCTGCCTCGCACGGAACATCGTCTTGGCGCAGAACGGCATCACGGTCTATTCCGACACGGTATCGGCCCTGGAAGACGTGGCCGCCGACAGCGCATGGAGTCCGCCCCAACCGGTCCGCTCCCGCACATATTCCCTCATGGAAGACCCGGGAGACAACGGGCTTCCGGGCTTCCTGTCCGGGCTCCTCGGAACAGGCGGAGGCATGTTCCTTTCCGCACTTGCCGTGCTCCTGTTCCTCATTCCTGTCCTCCTCGTGCTTTTGGCCGCCTACCTGATATACCGTTCCCATCAAGAGAAGAACAGGAGAATAGAAAGGGCCGCGTATGACCCGGAAAAACGGACGATAGACGAAAACGCGAGAAACAGGCTACTCAAGCAATCCGCCGTCAAGAACGCCTGCTGGGGCGTAGGGCTTGTCGTCGCCGAATGGATTATAGGCTTCACCGACCTCTTGTACGTCGCGGGCGTAGCCATGCTCTGCATAGCCGCCAACGATTGGCTGACCGCCCTTATCAAAAAGGAAAAAGAATAAAACGACACCAAGAATGGAACAATATCTCAACCTGTTGCACAGGATACTGGAAGAAGGCGTGGAAAAGGGCGACCGCACGGGAACGGGCACGCTCAGCGTATTCGGCCATCAGATGCGGTTCAACCTCGAAGAAGGATTCCCGTTGCTTACCACAAAGAAGTTGCACCTGAAGTCCATCATCCATGAACTGCTTTGGTTCCTGCAAGGCGGCACCAACGTGAAATATTTGCAGGAACACGGCGTAAGGATATGGAATGAATGGGCGGACGAGAACGGCGACTTGGGACATGTTTACGGCTACCAGTGGCGTTCGTGGCCGGACTACGAAGGCGGATTCATAGACCAGATACAGGAGGCCGCGGATGCCATCAAGCACGATCCCGACTCGCGCCGCATCATCGTCAGCGCATGGAACGTCGGCGACCTCGGGAACATGAACCTGCCCCCCTGCCATGTCCTTTTCCAGTTCTACGTGGCCGACGGCAGACTGAGCCTCCAGCTCTACCAGCGTAGCGCGGATACTTTTCTCGGCGTCCCCTTCAATATCGCGTCGTACTCCCTGCTGCTGATGATGATGGCACAGGTGACAGGACTGGAAGCCGGCGACTTCGTGCACACGTTGGGAGACACGCACATCTATAAGAATCATCTGGAACAAGTGAAACTGCAACTCGCCCGGGAACCGCGCCTCTTGCCCCGCATGAGACTCAATCCTGACGTGAAAAGCATCTTCGGCTTCAAGTACGAAGACTTCACATTGGAAGGCTATAATCCTTGGCCGCACATTGCCGGCGCGGTCTCCGTGTAACCTATGCCCGACCCGCCATGATATCCGTCATCGCAGCCATTGCGCGCAACCGCGCCCTCGGTCTGGAGAACCGCCTGCTGTACCGGCTTCCCGACGACATGAAGCGCTTCAAGGCGCTCACCGCCGGGCACACCGTCGTCATGGGGCGCAAGACGTTCGAGTCCCTCCCCGAAGGGGCGTTGCCCGACCGCCGCAATATCGTGCTGAGCAGAAACAAAGCCGCCGTCTTCCCCGGCGCGGAAACGTTCAGGAGCTTAGAGGAGGCCCTGTCACATTGCAGGGAAGAAGAGGAAGTATTCATCATCGGCGGTGAAAGCGTGTACAAGGAAGCCCTGCCGCTCGCCCAAAGGCTATACCTCACGGAAATAGAAGACACGCCCCGGCGCGCGGACACCTTCTTCCCGCCTTTCGACATCCGGCAATGGGAACTCTTGCGAAGCTCCCGGCATGACAAGGACGGGAAGCACCCTTTCCCTTTCTCTTTCAAGGATTATCGAAGAAAGGGGCATCATAGGCGCCCCGAAGAACTTTCGTCCCAAACGAGGGACTGCACGGAATAGCGGGTTCGAAAGGGAAGGGGAAAGAGGCCGTCCGCCTTACCGACGGGAACGGCCTGTTCCTCTTTCTCCCCGATTATCCTTCTTCCTCCGCTTCCACGCCCGTGTTCCCCGCGCTCCCTTTCTTGTTCTTTACCTCAGGAATCGGCATCTGCCGGTTAATCGCCTCATGAAAAGAAATGATGGTCTCGGAACGTTGCAATCCCAAAGGTTGCAGCTCGTCATGGATGATGCTCAACATGTGATGGTTGTTCCGCGCGTAGATTTTGATAAACATGTCGTAATCGCCCGTCGTATAATGGCATTCCACCACTTCCGGGATGTTTCTCAACTCTTCCACCACGCGATCGAAATCCGAGGGGTCTTTCAGGAAAAGCCCCACGTAGGCGCAAGTCTCATAACCGATTCTTTCCGGGTCCAGCACGTATTGAGAACCTTTCAAGACCCCCAAGCGGGTCAGCTTCTGTATGCGCTGGTGAATCGCCGCACCAGACACATGGCAAGCACGAGCCACTTCCAAAAAAGGAATACGTGCGTTGTTGGCGATTAATTTCAGAATCTGCTCGTCAAGAGCATCCAAATTAGCAATTCCCATAGTCTATTCGTTTGTTTGTTGCAAAAATAAGGAAAAAACAGAGACCCCGTCCCGGTCATACGAAAAAAACGGCATTCCCGCAATGAAAATGCCGCCTTTCAATAATCGTCCTTCATCAGTTCCGCTTCGTCGCCGAATAATTGATCTTCAAAGCCCACGACTTACGCAAGACCTGCTTGATGTCCGTGATGATACCCATCTGCGTATTCTGATCCACTTTCATGGAAATCGTCTGGGCGGCCTGATCGGTCATCCGCGTGCGTTCCTCCGCGATGAAGTCCATCACCTCGGCTGGTTCTGCAAACCTGTCGTTCAACTGGATTCTCGTTCCAGAGCCCATCACGGCCCTTAACTGGTCGGTCGGCGGCCCAACGTAGATAAACGAGACGGCCGACTTCTTCTCCAATTTCTCCAGCTCCGTGCCCGCAGGCACCGTGAACTTCACCTTCAACGTCACTTCCCTCATGGTCGTTACAATCATGAAGAAGAACAAGATGGTAAAAATCAAGTCGGGAAGCGAAGACGTGTTCAGTTCCGGCATCTCCCGGCCCCCGTCGTTCCTAAATCTGCTCATCAGTTATCTCCTCCATAATTTTTAGGCTCCGCCTCGGAAATCTTCTGCGGGTAATAGTCACGGATGGCGGTCTGATGCTCGTCGTCCAACGCCGCATACACTTTCCCGAACCTCGCCTTGCTCAGTTCGTCACGCAACTCATTATATGCACGCACCAGTTCGTTCTGGACCTGGAAGTACACGTCATAGCTCGTCCCCCGGTCGGTCTGCAGTGAAATCACATGCTTGTCCGTCACCGCGCACACGCCCAGCAAAGGGATATTCTTGGCGTGCTTTTCCGGCATGTCGGGTCTGTTGGCCTCGTTCTTCACGAATTCCTTCGCCTTGTCGCAGATCTGGCCCACCTCTATGAGTTCGCCCGCGCACAGGATCTGCCCCACGGCATTCACCTTTATGTTCAGCACATTTCTCTCTTTCACGTCTATCTCGGCTTCTTCATCCTCTGGCGGGGGAGGCAAACGCCTTGCCAGCCCCGTGTCCGTATCCATGGAAGTCACCACCAAGAAAAAGACAAGCAGAATGAAAGAAATATCCGCGGTCGAACTCGCGTTCAAGCCCGGCACTTTTCTCTTTTTCCTTGCCATTTCTCACACTATTTAGACGTTCCTCAGTTCTTCTTCTTCAACAGCCCCACCATGTTGAAAACGACGGCCACGGTCGTCAGGGCCAACATGATGTAAATGGAAATCAAGAACATGTCCGTAACGGTCACCATCGCGGCGGACGTGACATTCCCGTCGGCGGCCTCGAATTTCTCCTCGTTCAGGTTGAAGACGAGGCCCACGACCAGCGACACCAGCAGGAGGACGAAAGACACGGTGGTCACCTTGCCCCCCGGCACCCCGCTGATGTTCTCGCCCTTCGCCCCCATGGAAATCCTGATTCCACGGACGATGCTCCAAACGGCCAGCACGAGCGTCAGGGCGAACATGCCGTACATCAGCCCCATCAAAACATCCGTACACACAGGAGCGTTGTAGTCTCCCACGGGATTGTCATACCCATATCCGAAGAATACCAGCAGGACGATGCCGATGAGGGCAAAGCAGGCATACAGGACGTAGTACGACACCATGTATTTCTTTTTAGACTCAGCCATGTCGCTTATTGTTTTTTCAGGTTATACTTCATGCACATATCAAGCAAAGAGATGGTGGCTTCTTCCATGCTCGAAGTGATTTCCTCGATCTTGGAAAGGATATAGTTGTAGAACACCTGCAATATCAACGCCACGATGATACCGAAGATCGTCGTCAGCAAGGCCACTTTCATACCGCCCGCCACGATGGTCGGGGAGATGTCGCCCGCCTGCTGGATCTGGTCGAAGGCCATCACCATGCCGATCACGGTGCCCAAGAACCCGAGCGACGGAGCCATGGCGATGAACAAGGTTATCCACGAGCATCCCTTCTCCAGGAAACCGGCCTGCACGGCGCCGTAGGCCGTAATGGAACGCTCCACGTCTTCCACGCCGTCATTGAAACGCATCAAGCCCTGGTAGCAGATGGAAGCAATGGGGCCGCGGGTGTTACGGCAGATGGTCTTCGCGCCTTCGACATCCCCGGCATTCAGCTTCTCCTCGATCTGGGACATCAATTTCTTGGAATCGATTTCGGCCAGGCTCAGATAGATGATGCGCTCTACGCAGAAAGCCAGTCCGAACACCAAGGCTATGGCGACCAACGACATGAAGCCCGCGTCGCCTTCGATGAACTTCGTCTTCAACGCCTTGTGGAAGCTTTCTTGCTCTATCGGCTCAACGGGCTCTTCCGCGGCATCCATCGTTTCAACGGCAACCGCACTGTCCGCCGCCGCACTGTCCGCCGCCGCAACGGCCGAATCCGATTCCGCCACGGGAGCCTCTTCGTCCTGTGCCATCATGGTCTGGGTCGCACCGAATGCAAAAACTCCAAACATCGCAACAATTGCAAATAACTTTTTCATCGTGTGTCTAAATTTTTAAGATTAATATTAATTATTCCTCGTTCATGTCTCGCGGAGAGAATCGACCGCCTTCGTGTCGTCATATTATTAAACACCGCAAAGATATATAAAAAAACAAGAGATTGGAAACAAAAAAAACAAAAAAATAATGCGGAAGCCCGGAAAAATCGAAATTCCCGGAAATACCGCCATGCTTTAGCCGAAAGAGGGGGATTCGCGGATTTTCACGAGCCGGCGCGCTTGCGGGAAGCCGGGGCCTCCGGAAGTCCCGCACGGGGCCGGAAGCAGCCGGGTTCAGGAAAGAGGCGCGCGGGGAACCGTCCCGCCGGCGCCGTTTTCCCGGCCGGGAGGCGTCCTGTACCGGGCATCTCCGGGAGACGGGCGACAGCGGGCCGTCCGCGGCGTTGCCGCCGCTTCGGGACGGAAGCCGCCGGGGAGGCCGCATCCCCTCCCGGGCGCGGGAGCCGCGAGCCTTCCGGAACTCCCCCTGCGGCAGGACTCCCGGCGTCGCCCCCGCATGCCGGAAGGACAAGGCGGCCGCGCCTGTCCCCGCCGGCGCGGAAGAT
>CAYPMY010000091.1:0-5983 GCA_964412085.1 uncultured Paraprevotella sp.
TCTTTTCAGCTTTGCAGCCTTCCTGTATTCAAACGCTCTTCCCATTGGAATTAATTTTAAAACGTGATGACTCCTCTCTATTTCTTTCTCGTCCCATAGTCGGGCGCCAGGCCATATACGACAAGCGCCACCGTAGGGACAACCGACGCACGCGTGCAACCCTGGAAGGCAATCTGCAACGACCAGCAAAACGCCAGCACGTAATATACGGCCTCGGCCACGACTAATCCTTTCATGCCGCCGGGTTATCTCAGTCTTGCGCCCAGTTTGGCCTGCAGGCTCGCTATCAACTTGTCCATAATCGCGTCGATTCGCTTGTCGTCCAAAGTCCTCGTCTCGTCTTGCAGCACGAAGTTCACGGCGTAACTCTTCTTCCCGGCTTCCAGGTTCTTCCCCTCGTACACATCGAAAAGCGTCACCCTCTTCAGCAACTTCTTCTCCGCGGAGTAAGCCACCTTTTCTATTTCGGCAAATTCCACGCCCTTGTCCAACAAGAGGGCCAGGTCGCGGCTCACGGCGGGGAACCTGCCGGTCTCGGTATAAGTGACTTTGTTTCTGCGGACGGCCTTCATCAGGAATCCCCAGTCCAGGTCGGCGTAATACACCTCACGGGCCACATCCATCATCTTCCGGATTTTCCGGCTCACGATGCCCGACATGGCCAAGACTTTCCCGCCGCGGTCCTGGATCTCGACGCCCTTCGAAAAAATGTCGTTACGGCTCAGCGCGAAGACCAACGCCCCGGGGTTCACGCCCAGACGGGCCAGTACGTTCAGCACGTAGGCCTTCAGCTCATAGAAAGAGCTGTCTTCATCGGGATGCGCCCACGAGCCGCTCACCCGCTTGCCCGTCACCCACAGCCCGAGGTGAAGGCCTTCCGAATAAGCGTCCAGGACGTGCCGGATGACCTCAGGGTCACGGCCGTTGCTCACTCCGGGAACGATGCCGGGACATCTGTCCTCTTCGCGGAAAAAGTAGCAATTCCCGAACTCGAAGAGCTTCAAGTCCGCGTTCTTGCGGTTGGCGTTGCGCGCGATGCACTCCAAGCCTCCGAACAGCAGCGTCTGGCGCATCGCGTTCAGGTCTGAGCTCAACGGGTTCATCAGCCTCACCAAACGCGAGGGCGGATAACTTTCCATCCCGTCATAATAGGCCGCGCGCTGCAAAGAATTGTTCATGATTTCATTGAATCCGCATCCCACCAACTGTTCCGACACCAGATTCTGCAACTTGTGGCTCCTGTCTTCATCGCCTTTGGCGTTCAGCGCGGATTTCACCGAAGAGGGCGTTCCCACGTTATCATACCCGTACACGCGCAGGATGTCTTCCACCACGTCGCAAGGCCGCTTCACGTCCACACGGTAGGCCGGCACCTGAAGCCTCAGCCCTCCGGACGTTTCCTCCATAATCTTCATCTCCAGGCTCGTCACGATGCTCTTCACCGTATCCGCCCCGATGTCTTCCCCAATCAGGCCGTAGGCGTATTCGTAATCCAGGTCTACCACGGAATCGGGCAACGGACTGGGATACACGTCCTTGATTTCCATGGCTATCTCCCCGCCAGCCAGCTCCTTGCACAGCATGGCGGCCTGTTTCAAGGCATAAATCACACCGTTCGGGTCGATGCCGCGCTCGAAACGGAAAGAGGCGTCCGTGCTCAAGCCATGACGGCGCGCGCTCCTGCGAATCCACGCCGGATTGAAATAGGCGCTTTCCAACAGCACGTTGCGGGTCGTCCCATACGTGCCGCTCCCCTTCCCGCCGAACACGCCGGCGATACACATCGGCTCTTCCACGTTGCAGATAGCCAGATCGCGGCCGCTCAACTTATGTTCCTCGCCGTCGAGCGTCACGAAAGGCGTGCCTTCGGGCATGGTCTTCACCACCACTCTGCCCCCCTTTATCATATCGGCATCGAAACAGTGCAAAGGCTGGCCGTAGGCGAACATGACGTAATTCGTCACGTCCACGATATTGTTGATGGGACGCAGGCCCACCGCGCGCAGTCTGCCTTGCAGCCAATCCGGGCTTTCCTTGACCTCGCAATTCCTGAGCGTCACGGCGGCGTAACGGGGGCAGGCCTCGGTGTCCTGCACTTCGATGTCGATGTCCAGCTCGTGGTTGTCCACCTTGAAACCGTCGCACGACGGGCGGTGCAAAGCCGTCCTGCGGCCGTGCCGCACCAACCAGGCATACAGGTCGCGGGCCACGCCGTAATGCGAGCAGGCATCCGCGCGGTTGGGAGTGATGTCCACTTCGATGAGGTAGTCGCTCTTCATGCCATAGTATTCCGCCGCCCGGGTCCCGGGCACGGCCGTCCCGGGCAGCACGATGATGCCGCTGTGGTCCGTGCCGATGCCGATTTCGTCCTCCGCACAAATCATCCCGCAGCTTTCCACCCCGCGCAGCCTGGATTTCCTGATGGTGACGCATTCGTCGCCGGCGTACAATTTGCAACCCGGCGTGGCCACCACCACCTTCTGCCCTGCCGCCACGTTCGGCGCGCCGCATACGATCTGCGCCGGCTCTCCCGCGCCGAGGTTCACCGTGCATACGTGCAAGTGGTCCGAATCGGGATGAGGCACGCAAGTCAGCACCTCGCCGATGACCAACCCCTGCAAACCGCCCTTCACCGGCTGCACTTCCTCCACGCGGCCCGCTTCCAGGCCTTCCGACGTCAACGCGCAGGCCACTTCCTGGGCCGTCAACTCGAAATCGACATACTCTTTCAGCCAATTATAAGAGATATTCATATCCTATGAATTTGATTCGTCTCGGGAACAACGCACAAAATTACACTTTTTCAGGCAATCCGCCAAGGGGAACGCAGACAAAGCCTCAAGCAGCCGACGCGTTCCGCCCCGCACCCGGCTCCCGCGCCGTCAAAACGGAAGAGGATCCTCGGGCAGAGGCGCGCCGAAAGGAGGCTCCGCATCCGACGGGGATGACATTCCGGCCGGCGGCGGAGGCGCGTCCGCCCCCCGCCCGGTGCCGAAAGCGACGGCCTCGCCCGGCATGGGCACGTAGGCATCCTCTTCCGGGTCCTGGAAACGGGCGTATTCTGCACGGAACTTCAACAACACGTCGCCCACGGCGCCGTTGCGGTGCTTGGCGATGATGATTTCCGCCATGCCATGCAGGTCATGCCCCTTCTCGTCCTGGTAAATCTTGTAATATTCGGGACGATGGATGAAACAGACCATATCGGCGTCCTGCTCGATGGCGCCGGACTCACGCAGGTCGCTCAACTGCGGGCGTTTGCCGTCGATGCCCTCGCGGTTCTCCACCCCGCGGTTCAACTGGCTCAGCGCGACGATCGGTATGTTCAGCTCCTTGGCCAGCCCCTTGAGCGAACGCGAGACGGTGCTGACCTCCTCCTGGCGACTGCCGAACGACATGCCGCTGGCGTTCATCAGCTGGAGGTAGTCTATCAGGATAATCTTGACCCCGTGCTCGCGCACCAGGCGGCGGGCTTTCGTGCGCAACTCGAAGACGGAGAGCGACGGCGTGTCGTCCACGTAGAACGGGGCGTCATACAGCCGGGTGATCTTGTTGTCCAGCTGCGACCATTCGTAAGGCGCCAGCTGCCCGCTTTTCAGCTTCTCGCCCGGAATCTCGCACACGTTGACAATCAATCGGTTGACCAACTGCACGTTGCTCATCTCTAACGAGAACATGGCCACGGGAATCTTCATGTCCACCGCCATTTTCTTGGCCATGGAAAGCACGAAGGCCGTCTTCCCCATGGCCGGGCGAGCCGCAATGATGACCAAATCGGAATTCTGCCAACCGGAAGTAATCTTGTCCAGCTTTTCGAAGCCGCTGCTCAGCCCGCTCAGGCCGTCGCTGCGCGCCGCCGCCTTCTGCAACATGTCGTACGCCTCGCGAATCACGGGATTGATTTGCGTATAGTCCTTCTTCAGGTTCTGCTGCGAAATCTCGAAAAGCTTTCCCTCGGCCTCTTGCATCAGGTCGTCCACGTCCACCGTCGCGTCGAAAGCCTTCGTCTGCACCAGACTGGTGAAGGTGATCAGCTCGCGCGCCAGGAATTTCTGCGCGATGATGCGGGCGTGGTACTCGATATGGGCTGAGGAAGCCACTTTGCCGCTCAGCTGCGTGACATAGAACGGGCCGCCCACTTCCTCCAACCTGCCCGTGGCTTCCAGATGTTCCGTCACCGTCAGGATGTCCACCGGCTTCTGCTGGACGTTCAGCGTGCGGATGGCCTCATAGATGAGCTGGTGGCGACGGTCGTAGAAGCTCTCGGGACGCAGTATCTCGCTCACCTGCGAATATGCGTCCTGCTCTATCATCAGTGCGCCCAACACGGCCTCTTCGAATTCAAGGGCCTGCGGCTGCACGTGTCCGTAAGCGTCCTCCTCCGGCACGCTCACCTTGGCGTGCGCGGGAGCGCGCCGCCCTGTCTTTCCCGTTCCTGCCATATCGAGTCTGATTCCACGTGCAAATATAATCCTTTCCGTCCTAAAAAAGCCCCCGGACGTCATTCTTTTATGAACATTTTATCTACCTTGCCGGACATTGATTACCTTTGCACACGTAAAACGCCACATCATGACTTGCCATCCCAACGCCAAAATCAATTTAGGACTGAACGTCACGGGACGCCGCCCCGACGGCTACCACGATTTGGAAACCGTGTTCTACCCCATCCCGCTGTGCGACACGCTGCAAATCAGCACAAGCGCCGTGACGGGCACCCATCCTCCCGAGGGCATTTTCCCCGGCGGCATCCCCGTGCGGGAACACACCGCGGAAGGCTACACGTTCCTGTCGGGCGGCATCGGCATCGACTGCCCGCCGGAGCAGAACCTGCTCGTCAAGAGCCTGCGCCTGATGCGGGAACATCACGCGCTCCCCCGCCTTTACGTGTCGCTGCACAAGCGGATCCCGCCGGGCGCGGGCCTGGGCGGCGGCTCGTCGGACGCGGCCCATGCGATGAAAGGCATCAACCGGATATTCGGCCTCGGCTTATCCGGCAAGGAGCTCGAAGAGCGCGCAGCCGCCCTGGGGGCCGACTGCCCTTTCTTCATAAGCGACCGCCCGGCATTCGCCACGGGCACCGGCAACATCTTCTCCCCCGTCGGCCTTTCCCTCTCCGGCTGGCACCTCGTCCTGGTGAAGCCCGGCATCTCCGTATCCACCAAGGAAGCCTACGCCCGGATCAGCCCCCGGACGCCAAGGACGCCCGTGGCAGGCGTCATCCGCCGCCCCGTGGAGGAATGGAAAGGCCTCCTGGTGAACGACTTCGAGGAAGGGATCTTCGCCCTCCACCCCGAAATCGCGGACATCAAGGCACGGCTGTACGACCGGGGGGCGGCATACGCTTCCATGAGCGGTTCGGGCTCGAGCGTGTTCGGCCTCTTCCGGGCGGAGCCGGACGAAGCGGACTTGCGCAGGCTCTTCCCGGGATACTTTTATTTCCAGGCCTTGCTCTGAACGGAACAGCCTTTCCCGCAAGCCCTTCCACCACAAGCCGCCGGGCGGCGGCCCCGGAGCAAAAGGGGCGAAAGACGTCTTCCCGCCGCAAAGGCGCATCCGCGCGGAAGCACGGTGAAGGCCGGGCGGACGGAGCCCCCGCCATGGGCCGCCGCCACCGAGAGGGCGTGAAGGACGCGGACCCCTTCTTGCATTCCCGCATGGAAAGGCGCGGGACACGAAAAAGGCGGCCGGCACGCCCCCGAAAACGATTACAGGGAACCGGAAAACCGCTTGGCCGAGAACGGGAAACCGCCCGCAAGAGATTTGAAAATCAATTGCAAGAGATTGGGAAAACACTTGGCTGGGATTGGGAAAACGTTCGCAAGAGATTGGAAAAACGATTGCAAGAGATTGGGAAAACGATTGGTTAGGATTGGGAAAACGCTTGGTTAGGATTGGGAAAACGATTGCAAGAGATTGGGAAAACGCTTGGTTAGGATCGGGAAAACGATTGGTTAGGATCGGGAAAACGATTGGTTAGGAT
>CAYPMY010000091.1:6083-8391 GCA_964412085.1 uncultured Paraprevotella sp.
TTGGTTAGGATCGGGAAAACGATTGGTTAGGATCGGGAAAACGATTGGTTAGGATTGGGAAAACGATTGGTTAGGATCGGGAAAACGCAGGCGCGCCCCCACGATGGCGATGCATTGGCCCCGCGGATTACGCGCCACCAATGCACAATCTCAAAGCGGACGATTCCGGGAAAAGACAAGATTCATTATCCTCGGCAATATCCAATACTTCGCGGCATGTGAGAACATGATGGCTCCCGCAAGAGTCATGGACAACACGACGACATAGTTACCGTCGCCATCCGGCACGAATCTTTCCACATGCATCTTTTCCACGACCCGGAACAACACCATGTGGCAAAGGTAAATCTCCATGGAAATGTCGCTGACATAGGCGGTAATCCTATTATCCAACAGCCGCTGGCTGGAACCTACGGCATAGCATAACCACGCGGAATAGAGGACAAGCCGCGGCAAATCCCGCCCGAAAAGGGTCTGATGGACTTCCGGGACGAAGTTGAACACGGCGGTCAGCAGGACGCAGCCCGCCAGCCCCATCCATTCCGACGACGCGCCTTTCCCGAAGAGGGCGGCTATGTCGTCGCGGTAAAGAAACACAAGGCCGCCCGCAATGAAATAAGGCGCGGAATAGAGCATTTGCCTGCCGCCCGCGGCATGGTAATAATGCACCATCGACAGCTGCCATGCCAAAGAAAGCGACAGCGCTACCCACGCCTTTCTCCTGTCGTCGAGCAGGAACACGAAAAAAGGGAACAGCATGTAGAAGACGAAAATCGTCCCAAGGAACCATCCTACCCCGATCACCTCGATATCACATTCAGGACATAGCCCGAACACCAGCGTCACATCCGAGAATCCTTCCACCAGCGAGTCCCATGAAGGAGCGTAAGCCAGGTCGAGACACACGACCAAAGCAAAAAACGGAAGAATCCTTCCATATCGTTTCCCATAAAAGTCCGAAGGCCTCATCCGCCCGGCCTTCACCCTTTCATAGTATCCGCAACACATTCCAAACGCACTCACCATCATGAACAACAGCACCAGCTCCGCCATGGGCGAAATGATGTTTTTCGTAATCAGACATTCCGTGGGTTTCACGCTCGTGTTCGCCAACACATGCATCGCCACGATGCCTATGGCCGCATACGCCCTCAATCCGTTGATCGACAGGTACTTTTTACCCCCCCTATACCATTGCCACCGAGCGGGGCTTTTACATCGTCCTTCATATCTTTCATGTCCATGAGAATAACACGCGGAGCCGCCGGAGCTTATGCTTCCCGCCCCGCCGCACAAGGCGGGTCATGATCCGCACGCCGCAAAGACCGAATGGATCCCGCCTTGCACGGACGGCACGGATCCGCCCGTCCCCGCCGCAGAACCGACCGACCGATTAACGGACGACACGGACTTCGCAACCATCCCCCGACGGATTCCAAATCCCGCTCCGCGGCTTCCCGCATTCGCGGTCACAAGGACACATCCAGCTTCAGCACGAAGGTCCGGGGATTGGCCACTGCCATCGGGCGGTAGCAGTACTCCTTGTTGAACAGGTTATTCACCATGAATTGGAAAGCCACTTCCTTCGTCGCCTTCACCCCCATGCGGAAGTCGACGGTCGCGTAAGCCTTGTTATGCTTGCCCCAGTAGGTGGCGAGTGTCTCCCCGTCGGATTTCCCGAAGGCGATCAAACGCACGTAATCCATTAAGTCCTTCTGCATCTTCGGGCGTTCGTCCAGCATCAGATAGTCCACCGCGAGTATCTTGCTCTTCCATGCGATGTTGGCGCCCACGCTGATGCGTTTCCATTGATAATCCACCGTGGCCTTCAGGCTATGTTTCGGACGGTATTTCAGGTATTTCCCCGTGTTCGACTTTTCTTTCATCTGAAGCGGGTCGGTGTACAATCCTTCCACGGCGTTGCGTTCCCGATAGTCCGCGTCGCGGGGCTCGGTGTACGTGTATCCGAGATTGTAGAACAATTTCGAGTTCTTGTTGAAGTTGTACACACCGTTCGTGCTGACTTCCAAGCCGTAGATTTCTGCTTTCGACACGTTGTGGAATTGAGCGCCGATACCGAATCCGTTCCCGTCAAGCAGCATTTGCACGGCATCCCCGATGCTGTTGACCCTCGTGTAGTCGGCATTGTTGAACAGTCCGAACTGGAATTCAATCATGTCCTTATACTGCGTGTAGAATCCGGCGGCGTCGACGAATCCCTGCAAATTGCCGAACTTGTACCCTTGTTTGAAGCCCACTTCGGCATTGAATCCCTTCTCCGCCTTCACGTCCGCATTGGGGTAAACGC
>CAYPMY010000092.1:0-8142 GCA_964412085.1 uncultured Paraprevotella sp.
CGGGACGAGACCTTGCGGGTCCCGCTCCGCTCAGGCGTCTACATCGTCAGTGGCACAAGCCGCTCCGCCCGCTTCAATCAAACGATTCTCATAAAATAATGCCGGGACAAGAAAAATTCCGGCCAAAGTTTTGCGGATAACAAAAAAGCGACTACCTTTGCGCCTGCGACCGAGAGGGACGCGCCCAGATGGCGGAATAGGTAGACGCGCTGGTCTCAAACACCAGTGGGGCGACCCATCCCGGTTCGATCCCGGGTCTGGGTACGAAGGAAAAGCCAAGTATCATATCGGATACTTGGCTTTTTTCTTTTGCCTGAACTTACCACACGTGCAAAAGACATGGGGGCAAGCCGTCATTCCCTTTGGCCAAACATGGCAAACGCACTACCCTTGAAAAGGAACAAAGCCCATCGAGCAAAAGCAATGAAACAAGGCGTCCGGCAAGAGGTGGAGCGGCCGTGCCAAAAGTTCCAGGAACTTGGCGCCAATGAAGCGGCGGGCCGCGGCAAGTACTGCCTGCATCCTCTTATCGCCCGTTCCACGGCCATTGGAGGATTGACGCTTGCGGAGACCCGATACGAGTCCGCACCCGGACAGGACGAGCGCGGGAACCTCCGCGTTGCCGCAGCGCGCACGCGGGCGGCTTCCGGCGGCGGCAGCCGTGGACGAGGCCGCCGCGCCTTCCGCCCGTCCGAAGACTTCACCGGACACACACGCGCCGGCCGGCTCCCCCTCCCCGGCCGGGAAGGACGGCAAACGGTGCGGCTCCATGGGAACCGCCATCCCGCCAAGGCATGGGCGGGCACCGCCTGCCGCCGCCTGCGGAGGGGCGAACGCGCGGCCTCTCCGAGGAGACCTTGCCGCGGCGGACTGCGCCGGGCGGCTCCCGCACGGGAGGACGACGGGATGGCCGCTTACATTCTGTCAGCGTTTACCGCCCCCCGGCATGGCAAAAAGTCAGCAGAAACGGCTTTTTGCGGAATCTCCCCAAGACGGGAAAGGACTGAACGAGAGCGCACGATTGCATAAATATTCATTTCGGACGGCATATATGCGGGATTTTCCCGCATATATGCCGTCTTTTCACAAGAGAACAGAAAACCATCTGGCTGAAAGAAAAAGAACATTCTCGGCAGATTGGAGGGCCGAAATGCCGGGAAACGGGGGAAAACCTCTTCCGAACCGCTTCCCGGACGCTTCCGAACGCCCTTTCCGCCTCTATTCGGACCTCGCCGGCCCGTCGAAACGAAGTGTCAAAAAGAAAGGCCAGACCCGTTTGCGCCGACAGGCCGCCCCGGACCGTGCGGACAATCCCGGGCGTACCGTTCCTTCGTGACAGCCCCGCGCCTTTCCGGCTGTCATCCTGCCTGCAGGCCGAGTCCCGAGACTGCGATATTTCCCGCCGTTCCCCGGCCCGGCTCCGAATACGCGGCCCACGCGCGGTCAGGAATGACATTCTGACAAACTGCATTCACTCCCTCCCGGGCCGCACGAGATAGAAGCAGCTTGTGCTGAAGAAGTCGCGCACGTAGGGCAGGACGGAAAGCGAGCCGTGGAGCCTGCGGGGCTTCAGGCCGAACTTGGTCTCGTAATGCGGATTGACGAAATAGAGCCGGCGGTCCGCGACCCGATAGCCGGCGGCACGCAATGCCGCCTCGAACTTCTCCACGGTGCAGCGCGTGCGCTTGATGCTCAGCAGTTCGCGGACGGTCAACTCGTCTTCACCGGCCGCGGCCAACACGCCCTTGTAGAGCGGGGAGGGCAGGAGGTGAAGGAACGGGAAGCGGGACACTACCCTGCTCCGGGCAATCTGCTGGTGGCCGCCGAAAGGCATCTGCCATGCCGGGAAGGCCATGAACACCACGCCGCCCGGCGCGAGAAACCGTTCCAGCCTTTTCAGGAAGCCGGCCTTGTCGCCGACATGCTCTATCACGTCATGCGCCAGTATCAGGGGAAATTCATGTTCCAGCCCCGTCAATTCGAAGATGTCGGAGGCGACGAAAGTGCCTTCCGCCCCTCTTTCGGCGAAGAACCTGCGGGCCTCGGCGACACGTCCGGCGGCGACGTCCACTCCCGTCACCGAACAGCCCGACCGCGCGAACGGGAACAAGTTGCCCCCTTCGCCGCAACCCACTTCCAGCACCTCTTGCGGAAGTTCCGGGAAAAGCATCCGGATATATGGAATATAGTGTCTCTCTGACGTGCGGGCCTGCTCGTCGAAATAACGTTCGCGGTCGGAATGGCGCTCTTGCATGTTAAATCCTCATTTTCATTCGCGCCAAAGTTAATAAAAACTATCATACCAAAGGGGGCTGTCCGGCTGAAATCTTCCGGGCGGCCTCTTTCCCCGCCTTGCCGTCCCGCCCCGGAGGCGGGGACCGGACGGGTTCAAAGGTCCCTTCTCCCTCTTTTCTTCAGATATCCAATCAACTCTTCCGGGCGGTCGGTCTGTATGACAGTGGCCCCGCGGTCGAGTGCCCAGCCCCAGTGGGCGTCGGGGTCGGACAGGGCTTTCCCGTCCTCATGGCCGCCGCACAGGCTTGCCCACAACGTGTTGATCCAGACGCGGCAGCCCGAAGCGGCCACCGCCGCCATATAGGACAACTTGGCGAAACTGTCTGTCCGGAAGATGACCTCCACGACCTGCGGGCGGAACGCGGAAAGGAACGAAGCGACGTAGGGTATCGCCCCCTCGCCGTCAAGGTCCACCACGGGCATGTAAAGGATGTCACCGTAGCCGGACAGCCGCCGTTCCACCTGTTCTGCCGTGCCGCGCCCCTTCAGGATCACATGGTCTTCCGTGCCCGTCTTGCGGATGATCGGCGCAATCTCGGACAGGTAATCTCCGCCCTTGTCGATGTTGACCAGCACCGAGCCCTTGCAAGCCGTCAGGGCTTCTTCCAGCGTGGGTATGGTCTCGTCCGAAAGGCTTCCGTCCGCCCGGCGCAGTCGGAAACGCTTCAGCTCCTCCACCGTGTAGTCCGCCACGTTGCCTTTGCCTTCCGTCGTGCGGTCGATGCTCCCGTCGTGCATCAGCACGAAACCGCCGTCCTTCGTCCGCTGTATGTCAATCTCCACCATGTCCGCGCCCATGTCCGCCGCCCCTTTGATGGCCGCCACGGAATTTTCGGGCGCATGCCGCCAGTCGCCCCTGTGAGCCACGACGAACACATAATCGGAGCGGCTGTCTTGCAGTTCCGCCCTCAACCGGCTGATATGCCCGGTAGCCTGTACGCACAGTGCCAAGTCCCACAGCCACGCCGCGAAAAGAATCTTCTTCATTTCCCTTTCATCTCTGACCGGGGCAAAAGTAACCTTTCCCGCGGGAAACACAGGAAAAGATTTACGCCTAAGATTGGCAATCTTGTGTCTTCGGGACGCAAATCAGGAAACACGCGCCAAGGGACGACCGGGACGCACGGACGACAGCCCCGAAGCAAGGCACGACACCGCGCATGCGGCAAAAGGCCGGGACTTACCCGGAAAGAAAAGGACGCGGCATTCGCGCACAGACGCGGGAAAGGCGCGCGCCCTCCGCAGAAGCCCGCCGCAAGGAACGAACGCCCCGCGGGGGACAAGGCATCCGCCCTCCCGAACCGTCCGTGCGACAATCCGGCGGACAGGCGGCCCGCCACGTCGGCCAGAATAGTCCCCCACGGGGAGACGCGCAAGAATCGCCCGCAGAAGCCCACCACGCCGGGCCGTAACGACACCGCCGCCCGCGAGACCTCGGGTTCCGACATGCGACAAGACCTGCCGCACCCGCCATCCTCCCGTCATCGGGCGAACGAGGAACGCAAGGCCAAGGCCTTGTCTTCGGCCGCTTCCATGACTTCACGTTCGCCCGGCTCCTTGTCGTTGATGCCGCAAAGGTGCAGGATGCCGTGTATGATGACGCGGAGCAGTTCCTCCTCGGGAGTGTCCCCCGCCTGTCCGGCGTTTGTCCGTACAGTGTCGAGACTGATGAAGAGGTCGCCTGAAATCACGTCGCCTTCGCTGTAGTCGAACGTGATGATGTCGGTGTAGTAATCATGCCGCAGGTATCGCCGGTTCACCTCCAGAATCTTCTCGTCGTTCACGAAAACGTATGCGATTTCGCCGACTCTCTTCCCGTAACCGGCCGCCACGGCTTTCACCCAGGCCGTGTTCTCGCGCCTTCTGATGCCCGGCATCTTCACGCCGTCCGTATGGTAAGTAATCATTTTGTCCCTGCGCCTTGATTGCCAAACAAACCGCCTTGCATCTCCGCCGTGAAGCGGCTGCGCCCCAGGTGCTTGTAAGCCAGGTCCGTCACCTCCCGCCCGCGCGGCGTGCGCTTGATGAACCCCTCCTTTATCAGGAAAGGCTCGTACACCTCTTCCACCGTACCCGCGTCTTCCCCGATGGCCGTGGCGATGGTGGTGATGCCCACGGGGCCGCCCTTGAACTTGTCGATAATGGTAAGCAGAATCTTGTTGTCTATCTCGTCCAGCCCGTAGCGGTCGATATTCAGGGCTTCCAGCGCATAACGGGCGATAGCCATGTCCACCTGTCCCGTGCCGCGCACCTGTGCGAAGTCGCGCACGCGCCGCAAGAGGGCGTTGGCGATACGGGGAGTCCCGCGACTGCGCCCGGCAATCTCCATGGCGGCATCGTGTCCGACGGGCACGGAGAGAATGTGCGCCGAACGTTCCACGATGCGCGAAAGCACCTCGGCGTCATAATATTCCAGATGCAGGTTGATGCCGAAACGGGCACGGAGAGGAGCGGTAAGCAGACCGCTGCGCGTGGTGGCGCCCACCAACGTGAAGGGATTCAAGTCAAGTTGTATGCTGCGCGCCGACGGGCCTTTGTCTATCATGATGTCTATCCGGTAGTCCTCCATGGCGGAATAAAGATACTCCTCCACTACGGGGCTGAGCCGGTGTATCTCGTCGATGAAGAGCACGTCGTTCCGTTCCAGCGAGGTCAGGATGCCGGCCAAATCGCCCGGTTTGTCCAATACCGGGCCTGACGTGACCTTGAAACCCACGCCCAATTCGTTGGCTATGATGTTGCTCAACGTGGTCTTCCCCAATCCCGGAGGACCGTGCAACAAGGTATGGTCGAGGGGCTCGCCCCTGTACTTGGCGGCCTCGACGAAAACTTTCAGGTTTTCCACCACCTTCGACTGTCCGCTGAAATCTCCGAACTGGAGCGGACGCAAGGCATTCTCGAACTCGCGCTCGGTAGGCGGGCAAGGGGAACGGTGTATATCGAAATCTTCTCCCATCGGGGGACAAAGATAGCATCTTTTCCGAACAAAACGGGCATGCGTCCCGTTTTTTATGTAACTTTGTCCCTCAATCATGTAACGAGAGTTTCTATGGTCCTGAATTACATTTGGGTGGCATTCTTCGGCATCGCGTTCCTCGTCGCGGCGGGAAAACTGCTCTTCGCGGGCGATGCCGGCGCGTTCCCGGCCATCATGGATTCCACGTTCAGTTCCGCCAAGACGGCTTTCGAGATTTCCCTCGGCCTGACCGGCGTGCTCTCGCTCTGGATGGGTATCATGAAAATCGGGGAAAAAGGCGGAGTAGTCCACATCCTGGCGCGCGGCCTCAGCCCGCTCTTCCGCAAGCTCTTCCCGGACATTCCAAAGAACCATCCCGTCATCGGGAACATTTTCATGAACATCTCTGCCAACATGCTGGGACTGGACAACGCGGCCACCCCGTTGGGGCTGAAAGCCATGGAAGGTCTTCAGGAGCTGAACCCGAAGAAGGACACGGCCAGCAACCCGATGATCATGTTCCTCGTGCTGAACACTTCGGGACTGACCATCGTCCCTGTCGGCATCATGGTTTACCGCGCCCAAGCTGGAGCGGCGCAGCCCACGGACGTGTTCATCCCCATCCTGCTGGCCACCTTTGCCTCCACTCTGGCGGGCATCATCGTCACCAGCCTTTATCAACGCATCAACCTGCTGAATCGCACGGTCGTGCTGGCATTGGGAGGGGCTTGCCTGTCCGTGGCCGGCATCGTGTACGGCTTCAGCCGGTTGGACAAAGGAGAGACGAACCTGTGGGGCACGACTATCGCCAACGTACTGCTGTTCTGCATCATCATCGCGTTCATTGCCGCCGGTGTCAGGAAACGCGTTAACGTGTACGACGCGTTCATCGAAGGGGCAAAAGACGGTTTTGCCACGGCCGTGCGCGTCATTCCCTATTTAGTCGCCATTTTGGTGGGCATCGGGGTATTCCGGGCTTCGGGCGCCATGGACTTGCTGACAGGCGGCATCGCCGCTGCCGTCAAAGCCTGCGGGGGCGATGCGGACTTTGTCGGTGCCTTGCCCACCGCGCTGATGAAACCGCTGAGCGGCAGCGGGGCGCGCGGCATGATGGTGGATGCCATGGAGACCTACGGCGCGGACTCCTTCGTGGGACGGTTGAGCTGCATTTTCCAAGGCGCGACCGACACCACCTTTTATATATTGGCCGTTTACTTCGGCGGCGTGGGCATCACCCACACGCGGCATGCCGTGGCTTGCGGCCTGTCGGCCGACTTGGCGGGAATAGCGGCCGCCGTGGGTGTGGCCTATCTTTTCTTCTGAATAACGGGAAACAAGCTGAACGAGATATGGCGGAATTGAAATCGGTGGCCAAAGACACCGTCATCTACGGGCTGAGCAGCATCATCGGGAAGTTCCTGAACTATTTGCTGGTCCCGCTCTATACGGCCAAGATGACCGTGGAAAGCGGAGGCTATGGCATCGTGACCAACATTTATGCCTACGTGGCGCTTTTGATGGTCATCCTCACTTTCGGCATGGAAACCACGCTGTTCCGTTTTGCCAACAAGGAGGGGGAGAACCCGCAGGCCGTCTACAGCACGACACTCGTCATGGTGGGCGGCCTGTCCCTGCTGTTTGCCCTGCTCGTGCTGGCTTTCCTCCGCCCGATAGCTTCCTGCATAGGTTACGCGGATCACCCGGAATACGTGGGGGTCATGGCGGTCACGGTAGCCTTGGATGCCTTTCAGGCCATCCCTTTTGCCTGGCTGCGCTACCAGCACCGTCCCGTCAAGTTTTTCGCCTTGAAGATGCTGTTCATCGTGCTCAACATAGCGTTGAACATACTTTATTTCGCCGTGCTTCCGGCATTGTACGTCCGCCATGCGTGGGTGGGCGCGGTTTACGACCCGTCCGTGGGGCCGGGATATGCCTTCATCCTGAACCTCGTCTGCACGTCGTCCGTCACATTCTTCTTCATTCCCGAACTGACGGGATTCAAATACCGGTTCGACACCCGCCTGATGAGACGCATGCTGGGCTACAGCTGGCCCATCCTGATTCTCGGCATCACGGGTATCCTGAACCAGACGGCCGACAAGATAATCTTCCCGTTGGTGTACGGCGACGCGGAGGCGGCCAAGTCCGAGCTGGGCATCTACGGCGCTTGCGTGAAGATTGCCATGATAATGGCCATGATAACCCAGGCTTTCCGCTACGCGTATGAGCCGTTCGTGTTCGGCAAGGCCAAGGACAAGGATAGCGGGGAGACCTGCGCCGCGGCCATGAAGTTCTTCATCGCCTTCACCCTGCTGGCCTACCTTTGCGTTATCGGTTACATGGACATCCTGAAACGAATCATAGCCCCGGGCTACTGGCCCGGCTTACGTGTCGTCCCGGTTGTCATGGCAGCCGAAATCATGATGGGGATTTACTTCAACCTTTCGTTTTGGTACAAGCTCATCGACAAGACAATCTGGGGAGCCTGGTTCTCGTCTGCCGGTTGCATAGTCCTCTTCGCCGTCAATATCATCTTCATTCCGACGCACGGCTACATGGCTTGCGCATGGGGCGGTTTCGCCGGATATGCCACGGCCATGCTCCTGTCCTACATCGTGGGACAGAAGAAAAACCCCGTCCGCTATCCGTTGAAGTCCATCGGTGCCTACCTGCTGATGGCCGGCGGCTTCTACGCCGTCATGGCCTGCACGCCTGGGGAATGGCCCGTATGGACACGACTGGGCATCAACACGGTGCTTATCCTGCTCTTCGCCGGGCATATCCTGAAACACGACCTGCCGGCAAGGAGCCTACCGGTCGTCGGCAAGTATTTTCGTAACCCTCAAAAGTAAAATCATGGAAAATAAGGAAAAAAAACAACGGAGTTACCT
>CAYPMY010000093.1:0-8107 GCA_964412085.1 uncultured Paraprevotella sp.
ATCTTCCGGTTTCGGGTATTTGGCGTTAAGCTCGTCAATCTTCGGTTTCAGCACGCGCATCTTGGCGGAAGACAAATAAGACTTGCGTGTGGCGGGGTAGACCAAAACTTTCACCAGTATCGTGAGCAACAACAGGACGACACCCATTGACAGCCCCAGACTGCTCAGCCAATCGAAAACGTAGATGATGAAGAAACGGTTGATCCACTTGAAGAGCGGCCATCCCAGATAGACAAGGTCTTCCAATCCCAAGTCTTTGTCGCTGGCACTGAGCCTGTTCGTGTGTTGCAACAGATGGTAATTGTTCGGAGCGAACAGCATCTGCATCCGGGTAGGGACTTTCCCGCTGGGATCGAAGAACGTTTTCATGTC
This sequence comes from uncultured Paraprevotella sp., assembly GCA_964412085.1. Lineage (GTDB taxonomy): Bacteria > Bacteroidota > Bacteroidia > Bacteroidales > Bacteroidaceae > Paraprevotella. The sequence goes on from CAYPMY010000093.1 coordinate 373, forward strand.
AGCTTCGTAATCTTTCAGGTACCCGCCGGATTTCTGTTGCGGAGTGCTACTGAGGAAGGCTTCCGTGAAATCTTGGTGCGCTATCAGCACGCAACTGAAAAACTGGTTCTTGAAGGCGACCCAGTCCAGAGGAACCGCAATCTTTTCGGACTCGGCACTGGTTTCGCTCAGGTAATCCGTTCCCTCGTTCTTTATCTTATACGTCAGGGAAGAATAGCGGTTCTCGAAATCGTAGCCTTTTTCTTGCTGGCGTGCCGTTTCATTCCATGCGATGTCCAGTGTCTTCATGGACGGTGGGAAGAAATTGCCCAAACCGTCGGCCCGGATAGTTAGGTCGACCATGTAGGAATGGGGCAACAACGCGTAATCGAAATCCAGTGTGCCTCCCGTGGAAGCCTGAAGGCGCATGGTGAGAGTCGTGTCGCTGACGTTGGTCGGGGTGAAAAAGAAATCGCCCGAGCTGATATTTTCCATTTTGCCGGCCCACATGAATTGCATGCGTGCGTCTTTTTCGTCAAACAGCTTCACCGGGCCTCCCTGCTGGCTCTTGTATTCTTTGAGTTCAACCTTTTGGACGGTTCCCCCCCGTGTATTGAACGTCAATTTAACCAGTTCGTTTTCCAAAACGATGTCCCGTGCCTCTCCTCTCCTGTGGGCGTAAAACAATGATGTAGTGTCCAAAGCCACTTGCACCTGACGTGCTGTCTCAGCCTTTTCCTTGGCTTCTTGCGCCATCTGTGCTTTTTGCTGGGCTACGGTAGCGATAGAGTCCTGTCTGCGCCGGGCTTCCATTTCCGCTTCGCTCGGGCGGCTGAAATAACTGAAACCGATAAGTACTGCCGCAATGAGGATAAATCCTGTAAGCGTGTTCTTGTCCATATTCTTGTTTATTTGTCTTTAGATTGCTTTTTGGCGTTCAGTGAATTTTCAATGGCCGCCTTAACGAATGAAAGGAACAACGGATGCGGTTTGAGCACCGTACTGCTGTATTCCGGATGGAATTGTGTGCCGATGTACCATTTCAATGTCGGAATTTCCACGATTTCCACCAAATTGCTGTCGGGGTTGATGCCCACACACTGCATGCCGGCCCTTTCATACTCCTCGATATATTGGTTGTTGAATTCGTAGCGGTGGCGGTGGCGCTCGGAAATCTGCTTTTGTCCGTATGCCTCAAAAGTCTTGCTGTTTTCTCGTACATCGCATTCGTAGGTTCCCAGACGCATCGTACCTCCCATTTGGGTGATATTCTTCTGTTCTTCCATGATGTCGATGACGTTGTGCGGAGTCTTTTCAACTAATTCGCGGCTGTTGGCATCTGCATACCCCAACACGTTGCGTGCAAATTCAACAACCATCATCTGCATACCGAGACAAATGCCGAACGTCGGGATGTCGTGGGTGCGGGCGTATTCGGCGGCAATGATTTTACCCTCGGTTCCCCGTTGCCCGAATCCCGGACAGATAGTCACCCCCGCCATGCCTTTCAGTTGTTCTTCCACGTTTCCGCGCGTCAGCCTTTCGCTATTGACGAAATGTGTCTTGACTTTGTAGTCGTTGTAGGTTCCGGCATGTGCGAGAGACTCCAAGATGCTCTTGTATGCGTCTTGCAAGTCATATTTGCCGACCAAGGCGATGTGGACGATTTCCGTAGCTTTGTTGCGACGGTCGAGGAAGGAACGCCACGGACCGAGCCGGGGCGTTTCGCCCACCGTCATGTTCATCTTGCGTAAGATGATGGCATCAAGTCCCTGGGCTTGCATGCTCACGGGTACTTCGTAGATGGACGGCATGTCCAGACTTTGGATGACGGCTTCTTCGTCCACATTACAAAAGTGAGCCACTTTCTTCCGGATGTCCGCATTCAGCTCATATTCCGTACGGAGTACCAAGATGTCCGGTTGTATACCCAGACTCTGCAGTTGCTTGACCGATGTTTGGGTCGGCTTGGTCTTTAATTCCTTTGCCGCCGCGAGGTAAGGGACGTATGTCAGATGCAGGTTGATGGCATCCTTGCCCAATTCCCAGCGTAATTGGCGGATGGCTTCCAGAAAGGGTAGGGATTCGATGTCGCCCACCGTTCCTCCGATTTCGGTGATCACGAAATCAAACTTGTATTTTTTACCCATCAATTTGATGTTCCGTTTGATTTCGTCCGTGATGTGAGGTACGACCTGGATGGTTTTGCCCAGATAGTCCCCTCTGCGTTCTTTTTCGATGACGCTTTGGTATATCCGGCCGGTGGTTATATTGTTGGCACGGGTGGTTCGGATTCCGGTGAAACGTTCGTAATGTCCTAAATCCAGATCCGTTTCCTGACCGTCCGCGGTAACATAGCATTCACCGTGCTCGTACGGATTGAGCGTGCCGGGGTCGATGTTGATATAGGGGTCGAATTTCTGGATGGTAATGTTGTATCCGCGAGCTTGCAACAACTTACCCACGGATGAGGATATGATGCCTTTGCCTAACGATGAGGCTACTCCGCCAGTGACGAAGATATACTTTGTTTCTCCCACAATGTTGTAATTTTCGGATTATAATTCGATTGCAATACGACTACCGAGCCGCAAAATTACAAAAAAACCTTGAGTTCCGTGGGACTTCCCCTTTAAAAAAGATATATCTTTGTGCCTACTTGTGCCTACATAAGAAAACGCGGATGCAAATAAGGTTCTTTCTTATCATTATATTGTCATACTTGTTCGGTACTGATGCCAAGGCGCGAAACAGGCGTGCGGGTGCCGTGGACACATTGTCGATGAACGCTGTAGTGCAAAGATATGCAGCCATGTTGGATGCACTTGTCTGGGAAACGAACAATTCACGGGCGGATTCAACCGCGAGCCCCCACCCGTATTATTTCAGGCTGTTCGCGCCGGGGACGCTTTATGATGCCCCCATGAAGCAGGAGTTTGGCGTGAAGTGGAAACCCACGCTTCCGGGACGTGAAAGGAAGATTCCCTCCCTGCTGGATTATAGGGACAAAGACCAATTGGTGTTGGAAGAGGAGAACCGGATGCTGATGCAGGCTTATGTCCGTACTCCATGGCTGATTCGGACTACGGAAGACGACTTGGAAAAAGCCGGCGGGTTGCAGGATGAAGTCCTGCCGGAATTGCCTGTCGAGACCCATTTGGTGGAAAATGAGATCGATGTCGATTTGACACAGGATGTGGATGCCATACGTTTAAAGGTGCGGAGTCCTAACTTTTGGCGGTTCAAAGGAGACTATTCGTTTCAGTTTACCCAAAATTATTATTCCGAGAATTGGTATCAGGGCGGCGACAACAATTATACGATGCTGGCCTTGGCAACCATGGAGGCGAACTTCAATAACAAACGGAAAATACAATGGGACAACAAGCTTGAAATGCGTTTGGGATTCCAGACTTCGAAAACGGACGAGAAGCATAAACTCAAGACCAATGACGACTTGTTGCGTTTGACCACGAATATAGGCTACAAGGCTGCCAGACATTGGTTTTATACCTTGCAAGTCCAGGCCTATACTCAGTTTTATCCGAGTTTCAAGGCAAACAGCGACGAGGTCTCTTCCGATTTCCTTTCTCCGTTCAACTTGGTCGTTTCCTTAGGCATGGACTATAAATTGGAGTTGAAACGTTTCAAGGGCTCTGCCAACTTGTCTCCCGTTGCTTACAACTTCCGTTCGGTAGGGCGCAGGTCGTTATTCGGTAATTTTGGATTGGATCCCGGACGAAGCATGTACAATAATTTCGGCCCTAATGTCACGGCGAACTATAGTTGGGAGATATGGAAGAACATCAAGTGGGATGCCCATGTATATTGGTTCAGCAATTTGGAAATGACCGATATTGAATGGGAGAACACTTTCACTTTCACGATAAACAGGTTCTTGAATTCCAAATTGTTCCTCTATCCCCGCATAGATGACAGCTCGGAGAATTATCGGAACGAGGACAAGAAATTCCCTTATCTCATGTTCAAGGAATGGTTCAGCTTGGGCTTCAATTACTCGTTCTAACGGAGGCTTCGCCTATAGCGACTTGTTGATGCTTTCGATATAGTTGAGTATTTCCGTGCGTCCTGTTTTGTCCTCGGACGAGGTTATGAAATAAGGGGGCAGCTCTTCCCACTGTTCCTTTAAGGCTTCGAGGTAAGCGGAAACGCCGGACCTGAGCTTCGCCCGGCTGGGCTTGTCGGCTTTCGTGAAGACGACGCTGAACGGGATTCCGTTCTCCCCGAGCCATTCGATGAAAGCCATGTCTATTTTTTGAGGTTCGTGCCGCGAATCGACGAGCACGAATAGATTGGTCAGCTGTTCCCTGCGCAGTATATAGGAAGATATGATTTGCCGCAACTTTTCTTGCTCCTTTTTGCTTGTCTTGGCATAACCGTATCCCGGGAGGTCTACCAGGTACCATTCTTTGTTGATTAAGAAATGGTTGATAAGCACTGTTTTCCCCGGCGTGGCGGAAGTCTTGGCCAACTTCCTGTTATTGGTCAGCATGTTGATCAGACTGGATTTGCCCACATTGGAACGGCCAATGAAAGCGTATTCGGGAGCGTTGGTGGAAGGACATTTCCCGACCGAAGAGTTGCTGACGACGAATTCTGCTGATCTGATTTCCATGTCAGTTCGTTTTTTGCCGGCAAATATACGCTTTTTATCCGGCTTTTGGCTATATTTGCACGAATTTATGAGTTTTAATCGCAGATGAATCGACAATATCCTTCAGTGTTGTTAGAAAAGGCCGTGAATGAATTTGCGAAGTTGCCGGGGATAGGCCCGAAGACCGCCATGCGGTTGGTCTTGCACCTGTTGCGACAGGATGCGCGGGCGGTAGAGAGTTTCGGCCAGTCGTTGATCACGTTGAAGCATGATGTGAAATACTGTCCCGTTTGTCATAACATCTCGGATACGGACGTTTGTGGAATCTGTTCGGATATGCGGCGCGACCATTCCACGATATGCGTGGTGGAAAGCATACAGGACGTGGTGGCCATAGAGAACACGCATCAGTACAAGGGCGTTTATCATGTGCTTGGCGGAGTAATATCCCCGATGGACGGGGTAGGGCCTTCCGACCTCCAGATACAGACTCTTGTGGAGCGCGTGGAAGACGGGGAAGACGGGGGAGTGCGAGAGGTGATATTGGCCCTTAGTCCGACAATGGAGGGAGACACGACAAATTTTTATATTTACAGGCAGTTGGGAAATGCGGACGTGCGCGTCAGCGTGATTGCACGCGGCATCGCGCAAAATGAAGAACTGCAGTATACGGACGAGGTGACGTTGGGACGTTCCATCGTGAACCGTGTGGCCTTCACGGGGCAAATGTAGGAGAACGGGGAATGGAGAATGTCATAAGGAGTCTCCGGCTGGAGTTTTGTCTTGTCCTTGCATGGGCGGCCGTGCTTATGGGGCTGTTTGAGCTGGACGTCTGGACTGCCGGGTGGGCCGTAGGGAATGAGCAGGCGGTCTATTACGTCAAGCTGGCGGGGACTGCCATGGTCGTCGTGCTGGTGCCCTTGGCCTTGAAAGTGATGTCGTTTGGGGCGGTGAAGTCTTCCTGTTCCGCAGGCTCCCCCGGGCAGTCCGTCCTGAGATACAGGAGATGGAGCGAGGCGCGTATGGCGATGCTGGCCGTCACGGGGTGGGCGAATATCGTGTTTTATTACCTGACATTGGATTCGACCTGTTCTGTTTGCGCGCTTATGGCGGCTTTGGCTTTGTGCTTTTGCTGGCCTTCCCGTGAAAGGCTTGAGAGCGAAACGGGGCTGGAATCGAACCATGGCGGCGCGGGGTCGGGAAACCGGGGAAAGGCATGAAACTTTCAATCGTAATCGTCAGCTATAACGTGAAGTATTACTTGGAGCAGTGCCTGTGTTCCGTGGCGCGGGCGTGCCGCGGGCTGGACGCCGAGACGTGGGTGGTGGATAATGCTTCCTCCGACGGGTCTGTGGGGTACGCGCGCTCCCGTTTCCCCGACGTCCATTTCATAGAGAACCGGGAAAACGTGGGCTTCTCCCGCGCGAACAACATGGCGATAAGGCAGGCGAAAGGCGAATATGTCTTGCTGCTTAATCCGGACACGGTGGTGGGAGAAGACACGTTCTCCGGGTGCCTGCGCTTTATGGATTCCCACCCGGAAGCCGGCGCCACGGGGGTCGCCATGTTGAAGGACGACGGCAGCTTCGCTTGGGAATCCCGCCGTGGGATGCCTACTCCTTTCACGTCTTTCTGCAAAATGGCTGGCCTGTGCGCCTTGTTCCCTCGTTCGCGGCGTTTCGGGCGTTATTACATGAGGTATTTAGACAAGGACGAGACCAATCAGATAGATGTCATATCGGGCGCCTTCTGCATGGTGCGCCGTTCCGCGCTTGACGAAACCGGGCTCCTGGACGAGGACTTTTTCATGTACGGGGAAGACATCGACCTCTCTTACCGCCTGTTACAGCGTGGCTATAAGAATTATTATCAGCCGTTCAGGATTCTGCACTATAAGGGGGAAAGCACGAACAAAAGCTCTTTCCGTTACGTGCATGTCTTTTACAAGGCCATGCTCATCTTTTTCAATAAACATTACCGCAGTTCGAACCGTTGGCTGGCTCCTTTCATCCGAACGGCTGTCGTCGTCCGGGGGATGCTGGATTTGTGCACGCGCCAGAAAGAGCGTCTTCCCGGATGGCCGGGAAGAGGAAGAGGCCGCGAGCCTGAAGAGTCGTACCTGTTCCTGGGGCGTGCGGAAGCCGTGGAGCCGTTGTGCAGGTTGGGGCTCGAGAATAACCTGAAAATAGATTTCGTCGTGGCGGACGAATCGGACAGGCCCGACGGACATCTCGACCCGTCCCTTTCGGCGAAGGGCTATGATTATGTCATATACGACACCGGGGCGTATTCTTATGGGAGAATGCTGCACCTGCTGTCCCGCGGGGCGGGGCGTACCCGGAGGACGCGGATAGCGACTTACTCTATGGAGACGTCCAAGTTGATAACAATGGATAACGTATATTGAGGCGCGAGACACGGGACACGATGACGTTTGCGGCAGATAACATACGGTTGCGTGCGCTTGAACCGGAAGACCTGGAGTGGCTGTACGGCGTTGAAAACGACGAGGAGCTGTGGCAGTGCGGGAGTTCGAACGTCCCCTATTCCCGTTATGCCTTGAAGACGTATATAGCGGAGTCGCGCCACGACATTTACGCCGACGGCCAGTTGCGTCTGGCCATAGAGACGGGGGACGAGCGTCTGGTCTCGGGGTGTGTGGACTTGATGGATTTTTCCCCGCGGCATTTGCGGGCGGAGGTGGGGATATTGTTGTTCCCGGAACACAGGGGGCGGGGAATCGCCACCAAGGTGCTGGGGATGCTTGCCTCCTATGCCCGCGGACACCTGTACATGCACCAGCTTTATGCCATAGTGTCCCAAGAGAACACGAAGGCGCAACGCTTGTTCGAGCGGGCCGGCTTCGAGCGCGTGTCCCTGCTGTCGGACTGGCTGAGGGACAGGGAGGGGGATTACGTGTCGGCCTATGTCTACAGCTCCCGGCTGTAGTTTCCATGCCGGCAAATGCGCCGGTTTCGAAAAACAGGCTCGTTTCCTGAAAAAAAGTTCGGAAGTAATTTGGTCGTTTGGGATAAAGTCCTTATCTTCGCGTCCGCAATCGGGGAATCGCGGGATTCCTCCCTTGAGGGTGCGTTAGTTCAGTTGGTTAGAATACATGCCTGTCACGCATGGGGTCACGGG
>CAYPMY010000094.1:0-8008 GCA_964412085.1 uncultured Paraprevotella sp.
GTAGCCCTCGCCCAGATGCGCATACGAGTCCGTCGCCCAGAATATGTTGCGACCCGTGGTGCGGTCTTTGAGCAGGGTCGCCAGCACTTTCGGGTAATGCTCCAGCAACTTGTCCTCCTCCGTGTCAACCCCGAATCCCATACCTGTTCAATATATACACATTATTATATATATATACCTTATTATAATATGTACCGCTCCGAGACTTCATGCTATGCCTTGCTCTTTCAAACGCAAGCGGATGATTTCCAGATGGGACATGTATCCGCTGAGAGGCACAGAGATATTCTCCTTATGCGCCTTCACTACCGCCAACAGGGCTTTCACCGTACGAGGGAGGTCGGAAGTTCCCATTGCCTCGTTCAGTTGCAATGTCGCGGGAAGCTGATCCATCCGCTCTTCAAACCAACGCGTCAGTTCGTCCACTTCCTGTTTCGCATATGCCGGTTTATAAATATGCGGATTCTTTTCCGCCGCAGATTTCCGTTCTTGCTCTTCTGTCATTTTCCGTTATTCGTTAAAAACACACGTTCCTATAACCGTCTCGGCACAAGCATATCCTTCTTCGTACAAGGCCGTCAATTTCCCTATATCATCTTCAAGCCGGTCTACCCCGAGTTTTTCGAGCGGACGCACCACCTATGGCCTTGCCTTCATCTTCAAGCCGCTCTATCAACTCTAATTGGCGGTTGTAACACTCGCACCTGTGACTGAGTGCCACCCGCAAACGGGGAAAACGGCGATAAAAGAAAGAGGGGACACGGACATCACGCCCCGTCTTGCGATAACTGCGGTTACGCGTCAGCACGACCACGTTGCGCTCATGACCGAGCGACATCGCCCGCTCCACGGGTATGGAGTCCACGATGCCACCGTCAAGCATCGGCACGCGGTCTACAATGACAACCGGACAGACGTAAGGCAGACTACTTGAAGCCTTGGCTATCCGTACCAAACGTTTGTAATCCTCTTTTTCCGACAAGTACGCGGCACTCCCCGTCAGGCAATTAGTGGTCACCATCTCGAACACCCCGGGATTAGTCCGATAAGCCTTGAAATCGTAAGGCACGATACGCTCCGGGAAATCCTTGTATAGCAGTTCCTGATTCAGGATGCTATGCTGTGTCCACAAGAAGCGCATGCCGATGTATCTGTATTTTTCAAGCATGTCGATATTGCTGTACTTCGCCCGCCCGCGCTGACGGCTCATATAAGACAAGCCATTGCACGCTCCTGCCGACACGGCCACCGTGTAGGGAAAATCGATGTGATGATCCAGCAACCAGTCCAGCACCCCACACGTAAAAACTCCGCGTATGCCCCCGCCTTCCAGCACTAAACCCGTATGCTTGTCTATCTCCATATAATTATTCCTAATTTATGAGTAAAGTTAACGAAAATCCCAAATGGAATCAGTATTTTTGCATACTTTATTAAATGTTTTATCTTTAAGTTGCGTCTATGTTATTTGACAAAGAAACATACATAGCCCGCCGCGAGCGACTGAAGCATCAGGTGAAAGAAGGCTTGATATTGCTCTTCGGCAACAACGACGCGCCGGCCAATTATCCGGCCAACGTATACAAATACCGGCAAGACAGCAGTTTTCTTTATTTTTACGGACAGCACCGCGAAGGACTCGTGGGGGTAATCGACATAGACAACCAAAAGGACTACCTGATTGGCAACGACATCGACATTGAAGACATCGTATGGTTCGGTGCCGTGGACAGCGTGGCCGACCTTGCCGCACAAAGTGGTGTGGAACACAGCGCACCGATGAGCCGTCTGGAAGAACTGGCAAAGCAAGCCATCTCCCAAGGCCGGAAAATCCATTTCCTGCCTCCTTACCGCCACGACCAGATGATTCAACTCATGGACTTGACGGGCATACACCCTTCACGGCAGCACGAGGAAGCATCCTTGGAACTCATCATGGCAGTCATTGACCAACGGGCTGTGAAAACCCCGGCCGAAATAGAGGAAATCGAACGGGCGTGTGCCATCGGCCATGAGATGCACACGACGGCCATGCGCCTTTGCCGCCCCGGAGTGAGCGAACAACATATCGCCGGTATCATCAGCGGCATCGCGTCGGCCAAAGGCTGCATGACCAGCTTTCCCACCATTCTTTCCATGCACGGGGAAATCATGCACGGCCACCCTACTCCACGTCCTCTGGAAAACGGACGGCTGATGCTTTGCGACGCGGGGGCGGAAACCAACGAGAATTATTGCTCGGATCATACGCGAACCACTCCCGTCAACGGCAAGTTCACCTCCCGCCAACGGGATATTTACAGCATCGTGGAAGCTTGCCATGACCATGTATTGGACATCGCACGCCCCGGTGTCAAATGGTGGGACGTACACATGAGCGTAGCCCGCCTCATGACCGACTGCCTGAAAGAACTCGGCCTGATGAAAGGCGACACAGAAGAAGCCGTGCGCAACGGGGCACACGCCATGTTCTTCCCGCACGGCTTAGGACACATGATGGGCATGGACGTACATGACATGGAAGGGCTGGGACAGCGATATGTGGGCTTCGACGACGAAGTGCAACCGTCCACGCAATTCGGTACGAACTGCCTGCGTTGCGGACGCCGCCTGCAAGAGGGCTGGGTCATGACCGATGAACCGGGCATCTATTTCATCCCGACTCTAATTGATGAATGGAAATGCAAGGGAATCAACAAGGAGTTCATCAACTTCAACCTCTTGGAAACCTACAAGGATTTCGGGGGCATCCGCATAGAAGACGACATTCTGGTTACGGCAAGCGGATGCCGCATGCTGGGACGCGAACGCATCCCGTACCACGTGGACGATGTGGAAGAGTTTGCGGCACGAAGGACTGATTAACGTATCACTAAAAATATCCGAGATGAAAAGACAACTTTTATTTATTGCATGTGCTTGTTTGTCACTTGGCGCATCGGCAGAGGAACACGTGGAAGAAGCCGACACCGGTTTCGTCTTTTCCACGGTGAAAGAAAATCCTATCACCTCTATCAAGAACCAGAATCAAAGCGGCACGTGCTGGTGTTTCAGCACGCTGTCTTTTTTCGAATCCGAACTAATCCGCATGGGAAAAGGCGAACATGACCTCTGCGAAATGTTCGTCGTACATAAGACGATGGAAGACCGTGCCGCCCAGACCGTCCGTACACACGGAGATGTTTCGTTCGCGCAGGGAGGAAGTTTCTACGACGTGGTTTACTGTATGCAAAACTACGGTATCGTACCGCAGGAAGCCATGCCGGAGCCGGGTACGCTTTACGGTGACACATTGCCCGACCACAATGAGGTGGATCTCGTGGCCACGGCCTTTGTAGATGCCTTGGCCACGAGCAAATTGAAGAAATTGTCTCCCGTATGGAAACAGGCTTTTTGCGGCATCTATGATGCCTATTTGGGCAAATGCCCCGAGAAATTCACCCATAAAGGCAAAGAGTACACTCCGCAAAGCTACATACAGTCGTTGGGGCTGGACATGGATGATTACGTGTCCCTGACTTCTTATACCCATCATCCGTTCTACAAGCCATTTGTCATCGAAGTACAAGACAACTGGCGCTGGGCGGAATCCTACAACCTGCCGATCGACGAATTGATGGAGGTGTTCGACTACGCCATCCACAACGGATATACTATCGCTTGGGGTTCGGATGTGAGCGAGACTGGTTTCACACGCAATGGCATCGCCGTGATGCCGGACGTGAAGCAGGCAGAAGACCTGGTAGGTTCAGATGCCGCCCGTTGGCTCGGATTGAGCAACAGCAGCAAACGTGCGGAAATCGTCAAGAAACTGACTTCCAAACCGCTTACGGAGGTAAAAGTCACTCAGGAAATGCGTCAGACGGCTTACGACAACTGGGAAACGACGGACGATCACGGCATGCAGATTTACGGTATCGCCAAAGACCAGAACGGGAAAGAATACTACATGGTGAAGAACTCGTGGGGCGATACGGGAACTTACAGAGGCATCTGGTATGCGTCGAAAGCATTCGTAGCCTACAAGACCATGAATATCGTAGTAAACAAGAATGCCATCCCCAAACCGACACGGAAAAAATTGGGGTTGGACTAAAAAGACAGAAGAATGGCTGCTTTCCCATAAAGAGAGTAAAAAGCTACCGCAGTTTTCCCAAAAAAAAGATGGGGGATTGCGGTTTTCTTATATTTTTTCCCTACTTTTACATGAACAACCGTGCGGCCTCGCGACAAGCCCCCGCGCTTAGGGATAGCATAAAAAGAAAAAATACATATAATGAACTACAAATGGAAATTAGAATCTCCTACACCGGAAAAACTGAAAGCGGCTGAGAGATTAGCCAAAGAACTGAACATCAGTCCTATACTCGCTTGTCTCCTAATAGAACGCAATATCACGACGGAGGCGGAAGCCAAGAAATTCTTCCGCCCCTCGCTCACAGAACTGTACGACCCGTTCATGCTTACCGATATGGACAAGGCCGTAGATCGTTTGAACAAAGCTTTGGGACGCAAGGAGAGGATTATGGTTTATGGAGATTACGACGTGGACGGTTGCACGGCAGTAGCATTGGTCTACAAGTTCCTGCGACAATATTATTCCAATATTGACTACTATATCCCCGACCGTTATGAAGAAGGTTATGGCGTGTCGGTCAAAGGGATAGACTATGCATACGAAAGAGGGGTCAAACTGATTATCGTGCTCGACTGCGGCATCAAGGCCGTAGATGAGATTGCATACGCCAAGGAAAAGGACATCGACTTCATTATCTGCGACCACCACGTACCGGACGAAATCCTTCCGCCGGCCGTGGCGGTTCTGAATGCCAAACGGTTCGATTCAACTTATCCCTATCCTCATTTGTCCGGTTGCGGCGTGGGTTTCAAGTTCATGCAGGCTTTCGCCCAAAGCAACGGCATCGAGTTCAGCCAGCTTATCCCGTTATTGGATTTTTGTGCCGTAAGCATCGCATCGGACATCGTGCCGATTATGGGGGAAAACCGTATCCTGGCTTACCACGGCCTACGGCAACTGAATGTCCACCCGAACATCGGGTTCAAGGCTATCATCGATGTATGCGGCTTGTCGGAGCGTGAACTGACCATCAGTGACATCATCTTCAAAATCGGGCCGCGCATCAATGCTTCGGGGCGCATACAAAACGGGAAAGAGGCCGTAGCCTTGCTCGTGGAAAAAGACTATCAGACAGCACACGAAATGGCGGAACAAATCAACCGCTACAACGACATGCGCAAGGATCTGGACAAGTCTATGACGGAAGAGGCGAACAGTATCGTAGAGGAATTGGACAGGCAAAGCGAACGACGATCCATCGTCATTTACAACGAAGAGTGGCACAAGGGAGTTATCGGCATCGTGGCTTCACGACTGACGGAAATCTATTACCGGCCTTCGGTAGTACTGACCCGCACGGAGAATCTGGCTGCGGGGTCGGCACGTTCCGTTTCGGGATTCGATGTCTACAAGGCTATCGAAAGTTGCCGGGATTTATTGGAGAATTTCGGGGGACATACGTATGCGGCGGGCTTGTCCATGAAAGTGGAAAACGTACCGGAATTCCACAGGCGTTTCGAAGATTACGTGGAAAAGCATATCCTGCCGGAACAGACTTCGGCCATATTGAACATCGACGCGCAGATAGACTTCAAAGACATCACGCACAAGTTCCACCACGACCTTAAAAAGTTCAATCCCTTCGGGCCGGACAATGCGAAACCGCTGTTTTGCACGCAACATGTATATGACTACGGAACGAGCAAGGTCGTGGGACGCGAACAAAGGCATATCAAACTGGAATTGGTGGACAATAAGAGCAACAACGTCATGAACGGCATCGCTTTCGGACAAAGTTCACAGGCTCGCTACATCAAGACCAAACGTTCTTTCGATATTTGCTACACTATCGAAGAGAACACGCATAAACGGGGCGAAGTGCAGCTTCAGATAGAGGACATCCGCCCCTCCGGTAAAGAATAAGCTTCACGGGAGCCTCGCATGGAAGACGTTTATCTGTCCATATTGAAGAAGTATTGGGGGTATGACGGGTTTCGCGGCATACAGCGGGAAATCATTGAAAGTATCGGAAACGGGCGTGACACTTTGGGGCTTATGCCTACCGGAGGCGGTAAGTCCATTACATTTCAAGTACCTGCTCTCAGCCGTGAAGGTCTTTGTATCGTGGTCACCCCGCTTATCGCCTTGATGAAAGACCAGGTACGCAACTTGCGCAGAAGAGGCATTAAGGCGACCGCCGTCTATTCCGGGCTGTCACGTGAGGAAATCCTCGTTACGCTGGAAAATTGCATTTTCGGCAATTATAAGTTCCTCTATGTATCTCCAGAACGGTTGGCCTCGGATATCTTCCTCACAAAGGTGCGACACATGCCCGTGAGTTTCCTTACGGTGGACGAAGCACACTGCATCTCCCAATGGGGTTATGACTTCCGGCCTTCGTACACCCGGATTGCGGAAGTCCGTAAAATCCTGCCGGACATTCCAGTCCTTGCCCTGACAGCTACGGCTACGCCCGAAGTGGTCAAGGACATCCAACGCCAGTTGGCTTTTAGGGAAGAGAATGCTTTCCGCATGAGTTTTGAACGGAAAAATCTGGCTTACATTGTCCGGCATACAGAAGACAAGTTCGGAGAACTACTCCATATTCTAAACAGTACGAAAGGATCTGTAATCGTATATACCAGAAGCCGCAGGAATACCAGAGATACCACCGAGAAGTTGCAAGCGGCCGGTATGTCCGCCACTTTTTATCATGCCGGACTGAACGATTCGGAAAAAGACCTGCGCCAACATCAATGGCAAGAGGACAAAGTACGGATTATGGTGGCGACCAATGCTTTTGGCATGGGAATCGACAAGCCGGACGTACGTCTGGTAATCCATCTTGACCTGCCGGACTCCATAGAGGCTTACTTCCAGGAGGCGGGCCGGGCCGGGCGTGATGGCGCACAGGCGTACGCTGTACTGCTATACCAGAAGCACGACCGTACACGCCTTATGAAACGTATCCCAGATGCTTTCCCAGACAAGGATGCCATACGGGAAGTGTACGAGCACATTTGTTATTATTACCAGATGGCCATGGGGGACGGTTATAACGTAACCCGTGAATTCGATTTGGACGAGTTCTGCCGAAACTTCAAACATTTCCCGGTTCAGACCGACAGTGCACTGCATTTACTGGAACGGGCAGGCTATATCGAATATACGGAAGAACAAGACAATGCTTCCCGCATACACTTTCTGCTCCATCGTGACGAGCTATACCGCATTCATGAACTCGGAACGGAACAGGAACAACTCATCCAATGGGTCTTACGTAGCTATGGAGGCGTATTCAGCGATTACGTCTTTATAGACGAACGGCGTATTGCGACCTTATCCGGCCTGACCACAGACCAGGTTTACCACGGACTGTTGGCACTTGACAGAGCCAGAATCCTCCATTACATTCCACGTAAAAAAGTGCCTTATATCACTTTTTCCTGCAAGCGCATCGAAAAAGAACGTATCGTATTTCCCCCTTCCGTGTACGACGAACGCAAGAAAAATCTTAAAGATCGGATTGAGGCCATGTTATACTACGCCGAAGAGAAGGACTTTTGCCGTAGCAAAGTCCTTTTGCATTACTTCGGCGAAGAAGACACACAACCTTGCAAACAATGTGACGTTTGCCGGACACGGAAGTCTCATCCACATACGGATGCCACGGACGAACAAATCATTGTGCTTGTACTGGAAACTTTAAAAGACGGGCAGAAACACAGTCTGTCGGAAATGTCCTTCCCGGGTGTTTCCCGTGAAAAGACAGCACGGCTTTTGCACCAAATGATCGAGGAAGAAACCATACGTATCCAAAATGGCGTACTGTTTCTTCCTCATCACTGAACATTTTGTTCCTCAATATATATATACGCGAGTTCGGGATAAGAAAGCACATGGGAAAAATGGTAGTCTCGCAAATGTTTT
>CAYPMY010000095.1:0-7954 GCA_964412085.1 uncultured Paraprevotella sp.
CACGTCGCCCGCCTGCGTCTCGATGATGGGGAGCGCCGTGAGCGAGCCTCCGCACTTCACTTTGCCTTTCAGGCTTTCCGGCAGGTCGTTCATCTGCTCGGCCACTTCCTGCTGGCCGATTATTTTGGCGGCACGTTCCAGCAGGCGGGAGTGCAGGTAGAAGATGTCGCCGGGGTAAGCCTCGCGGCCCGACGGGCGGCGCAGGATGAGTGAGACCTCGCGGTAGGCTACGGCCTGTTTGGAAAGGTCGTCGAATACCACCAGGGCGTGGCGGCCTGTGTCGCGGAAATATTCTCCGATGGCCGCCCCGGCGAACGGCGCGAAGTATTGCAATGCGGCCGGGTCGGCCGCCGTGGCGGTCACGACCACCGTGTAGTCCATGGCACCTTTCTCGCGCAGCGTGTTGACGATGTTGGCCACGGTAGAACCTTTCTGCCCGACGGCCACGTAGATGCAGTACACGGGGTTGCCGGCTTCGTCTCCGCCCCGCTGGTTGATGATGGTGTCGATGGCAATCGCGGTCTTCCCGGTTTGGCGGTCGCCGATAATCAGTTCCCGTTGCCCCCGCCCGATGGGAATCATCGCGTCGATGGCTTTGATGCCTGTCTGCAAGGGCTCGGATACCGGCTGGCGGTAAATGACTCCGGGAGCCTTGCGTTCCAGCGGCATCTCGAAAAGTTCTCCTCCTACGGCACCTCGTCCGTCCAGGGGAACTCCCAAGGGGTCGATGACGCGTCCCAGCATGTTCTCGCTGACCCGTATGGAAGCGATGCGTCCCGTCCGTTTCACGGACATTCCCTCTTTGACGAGGTCGGTGGCTCCCAAGAGGACGGCGCCCACGTTGTCTTCTTCCAGGTTCATCACCACTCCCATCACTCCGTTTTCAAATTCCAGTAATTCGTTGGCCTCGGCATGGAGCAGCCCGTAAATACGTGCCACGCCGTCGCTGACCTGCAACACGGTGCCCACCTCTTCGAACCGGATGGACGTGTCGATTCCTCTGAGTTGCTGGAGCAGTACCTCCGACACCTCGCTGGGTCTTATCTTGTCTGGCATATTCTTGTTTCCCTTTCGTTATACGATTCTTCTGTTTTTCTCGATGAACTGTTTCTTCACGCGTTTCAGCTGTCCGGCTATGCTGGCGTCGATCCGCCAGTATCCGATTTCCAGGATGCCGCCGCCGATGATGCCGGGGTCTACCTTGGTGTCGAATTCCACGGTGCCTCCCCCGTGCCGTTTCAGGATGAGCGCTTTCAGTTCGTCGAGGGTCTCCTCCGGCAGCGGTGTCGCCGTGACAAGTTTCCCCTGGCATATTCTTTCCTTTTCCCGGTATAGGGACAAGAAGGAATGCAGGATGAAGACCAGCATCTTTTCACGCCTTTTCTCAAGTAGCAGACGGAAGAATCTGGCCAGCTCTTCGCATGTGCCCGCTCCGGCGGTAGCGTCGTGCAGGAGCTTCGTCTTCTCCGCACGGCTTACCATCGGATTCTCCAACGTGTGGCGGAACTCCGGGAGCCGGCCGTACCGCGACAGGAGCTGTCGCGCCTGTCCGTACACGGCGGCCTCGTGTCCGTTCTCGCATGCGAAGAGCAGCAACGCGCGGGCATAACGTCTCGCAACAGTTCCTATGTCCATTACTCGATCCCGTTGTTTGATTTGATTTCGTCCAGCAGCCTGTCCACTAACTCAAGCTGTTCCTTGTCGTCGGACAGGTTCTTACGCAACACCTTTTCCGCCACGCCTACGGACAGTATCGCTACTTGCCGGCGTATGTCGTTGATGGCGCTTTCCCTTTCCGCGGCTATCTGCTGGCGGGTTTCCTCCAGAGCCTTCCGCGCCTCGGCGCGCGCCCGTCCGCGCGCTTCGGCGATGATGCGGTCGCGCGTGGCGGACGCCTCTTTCAGTATGGCGGTCTGCTCCTCCTGCGCCCGCGCCAGCAACGCCTCGCTCTCGGCTTTTACCTGCCGCAACTGCTCGTTGGCTTGGCGGGCGGCCTCCAGCGAACTGTCTATGTATTGTTTCCGTCTTTCCACCATTCCGGTGATGACGGGGAACGCGTACTTGGCCAAGATGAAGAATACGGCCCCGAATATGATCACCATCCAGAACAGCGTGCCCGGATCCGGGGTTAGCAGTCCCATAAGCGGCGGTGGTTTAGAGGAACAATGTCAGGAGGCAAACGACGATGGCGATGAGGGCCACGCCCTCTATCAAGGCCGCCGCGATAATCATGTTCGTGCGCACGTCGTTGGCCTCCGACGGCTGCCGCGCGATGGCGTTCATGGCCGACTCGCCGATGCGTCCGATACCTATTGCCGCGCCCACGACGGCAATACCCGCGCCTATCGCCGCGCCCAACTGGGTAAGGCTGATGGCTTGCAACAAAATGGATAATAACATAACGTTTCTGTTTTTTTAAAGGGTTATACTTGATTTGCTGATGTCTCGATATTTCCTTTCAATTCTCTTCCTTTACGCGTGACAGCCCGATGAACACGGACGAAAGCATGGTGAACACATACGCCTGGATGAAGGCCACGAGGAGTTCCAGCATGTCCATGAAGATGCCGAAAAGTACGGACACGACCGTCATGGAGCCGTTGATGGCCGGCCCGGCCTTCACCGTGACGAAGATGATGGCCACCAAGCTCAGGATGGCTGCGTGCCCGGCCATGATGTTGGCGAACAGACGAATCATCAACGCGAACGGTTTGGTGAAAATCCCGAACAGCTCTATCGTCGGCATGAGGGGCACGGGGACTTTCAGCCACATGGGGACTTTCGGCCAAAGGATGTCCCTCCAATAGGCTTTTGTCCCGAAGACATTGGTGAAGAGGAAAGTACACAACGCCAGTACCAGCGTAATGGCGATGTTCCCCGTAACGTTGGCTCCTCCCGGAAAGACTGGAATAAGGCCCATCAGGTTGTTGACTAAGATGAAAAAGAACGCGGTCAGCAAATAGGGGGCGTATCTCTTGTAGTCTTCCCCGATGCATCCTTTGATGACTTCGTCGTTTATCATGAGCATCAGGGCCTCTATCATGCCGACGCCGCCTTTGGGCGCCCCTTCGCTCACTTCGTGGCGCTTGTACCAACGCGCGCATCCTAACATGACGGCAACCAACACGGCACTGTTGATGAACAGCGCCAGCACGTTCTTGGTGATGGAGATGTCGAACGGACGGACTTCCTCTCCCCCCGGGCCTTCTTCCACGATTTTGCCCTTGTGCCCGCCGTCCGGTGCGATGTATAGCCCTTCGTGCCGCGCATGGTTCCCCAGACGGGCTGAAGAAAAGACATGCCAGCCGGAAGAGCTTTTCACGATTACGGGCAGGGGTATGCGTATGGAGACGTCGCCGATGTCCGCGATATGCCATTCGTATGCGTCCTCGATGTGGCCGAACACGATTTCGTACACGTCTATTCCCTTTGCTTCCTCGGCCTGTGCCTGCAGGGGCATGGACATCGGCAGGCATAAGCCTATGCAGGATAGATATCTTAGCAGCTTCATTCCCTGAACTTGTCTTTTTATGCCGCCGGGCCTGAAAGCGGGCGGGCCGCCGTTTCCGTCACGCAGGCGGCGACCGTGTTGTCGTTCACTTCCACGAAACCGCCCGAAATGTCCAACCGGATCTTGTCTTTCCCGCTCTGGCAGACGATTTCTCCCGCGTCGAGGGACGAAATCAGGGGGGCGTGGTTGTAGAGCACGGCGAATTGCCCGGCACTGCCGGGAAGCCTTACGTACTTCACCATGCCTTCGAACAACGTCCTTTCCGGGGACACGACGAGCAGATGGATTCCATCCTCTTCCATACGCTTTAGTTTTGGGCCGCGTTCAGCAATCCTTCCCCTTTGGCAATGGCATCCTCGATGGTGCCCACGTTGAGGAAGGCTTGTTCGGGAAGGCCGTCCGCCTCTCCGTCCAATATCATTTTGAATCCTTTGATGGTGTCTTCGATGGATACCATGACGCCCGGCACGCCTGTAAACTGTTCAGCCACGGCAAAGGGTTGCGACAGGAAACGTTGCACCCTCCGCGCGCGGTTCACCGTCAGGCGGTCTTCTTCCGAAAGCTCCTCCATGCCGAGGATGGAAATGATGTCCTGCAACTCCTTGTTCCGCTGCAGGATTTGTTTGACGCGCTGTGCCGTTTCGTAATGTTCCTGTCCCACGATGAGCGGGTCAAGGATGCGGGAAGTGGATTCCAAGGGATCCACCGCGGGGTAGATGCCCAGTTCCGCGATTTTGCGGCTCAGCACGGTAGTGGCGTCCAGATGCGTGAACGTCGTGGCCGGGGCGGGGTCGGTCAAGTCGTCGGCGGGCACGTACACGGCCTGTACTGAAGTGATGGAGCCGTTCTTCGTGGACGTGATGCGTTCTTGCATCTGTCCCATTTCGGAAGCCAAGGTCGGCTGATAGCCCACGGCAGACGGCATGCGCCCCAGCAGTGCGGACACTTCGGAGCCGGCCTGAGTGAAGCGGAAGATGTTGTCGATGAAGAAAAGGATGTCCCGCGGCCCGTCTCCCTTGTCGTCGTCGCGGAAAGATTCGGCTAAGGTCAAGCCGGAAAGCGCCACGGAAGAACGCGCGCCCGGCGGTTCGTTCATCTGCCCGAACACCATGGCCACCTGGGATTTCTCAACCTCGTCCATGTCCACTTTCGACAAGTCCCAGTGTCCGGCTTCCATGCTTTTCAGGAATCCGTCGCCGTACTTGATGACTCCGGACTCAATCATTTCGCGGAGCAGGTCGTTGCCCTCGCGGGTGCGTTCTCCCACGCCGGCGAACACGGAAAAGCCGTTGTGCTTCTTGGCAATGTTGTTGATGAGCTCCTTGATCAGCACGGTCTTCCCTACGCCCGCCCCGCCGAACAATCCGATTTTCCCTCCTTTCAAGTAAGGTTCCAACAGGTCTATCACCTTGATGCCCGTGAAAAGCACTTCCCGGGTAGTGGAAAGGTCTTCGAACTTAGGAGGATCCCGGTGGATGGGAGACGCGACGCTCTTGTCCAGGGCCGGCATGCCGTCGATGGCATCGCCCACGACGTTCAGGACCCGTCCGCGAATCTGTGCGCCCACAGGCATGGTGATGGGTCTTCCCGTAGAGACCACTTCCATTCCGCGTTGAAGCCCGTCCGTACTGTCCATGGCGATGGCGCGCACCGTGTCTTCCCCGATGTGCTGTTGCACTTCCACGACCAAAGTCCTGCCGCCCGGACGTCTGATTTCCAGTGCGTCGTGTATGCCCGGAAGGTTTGCGTCCTCTCTTTCCCCGCCGTGTCCGAAATGGACATCCACCACGGGGCCGATGATTTGCGATATGTGTCCTAATGCCTCTGCCATAAATGATGCTTACACCTTATTATATATATGACCTTTTGTCCGTCCCGCGACCTTTCCGCCTGCCGGACGTTTGTTTTGCCGCATGGCGACAGCGGACGTGGCAGGCCGCTTGGGTTTCTCACCATCTTTATATATTTTTAATGTCGGACATCCCTTTCTTTCGTTTCGTTTATGATAGTTTAACCCGGAGACGTTCTCATTTCCCTTGTTCCAAAGTTAGGACTAATTTCTCTTTTTCATAAATTTGCAGGATTAATAATATTCATGGTATCTATTGGTTTTTCTCATGGAACTGACTCCGTTGAAATATTTCGTCAAATTGGCGGACGTGCTTTCTTTTACTGAAGCCGCCAAGGAACTTTTTATCACGCAGAGCACCTTGTCGTTGAGCATCAAGCAACTGGAAGAGGAACTCGGCGTGGCCCTGTTCGACCGTATCGGGAAGAGAATCTACCTGACAGATGCGGGACGGGACTTCCTGGACAGTTCCCGCAAGGCGATAAAGGAGGTGGAGTGCGGCGTGCAGCATTTGAAGGAAACGCGGCATGCCTGTGAGGGAAAGGTAAGGATAGGAGTGACGTACGGCCTCTTCCCCTTGCTGAATGTTTGCGTGTTGAAGTTTGCGAAAGCTTTTCCTAAGGCGGAACTGTCGATAGCGTGTTCCCATTCCGCGCCGGAGCTGGCGGAGCTGGTCAATTCCGGGAAACTTGATTTCGCGTTGGGCTACAATCCGCAGAATGCGTCCGCGCTCACGGAGGTTGCGGAATGCGCTTGCCTGCCTTTATGCGTCATTGCCCACGAAAGCCACCCGGCGGCCATTCGGAAACATTTCTCTTTGCCGGACTTAAACGAGTTCCCCGTCGCCTTCTTGGACAGGGAGCTGTACACCCGGAAGGTCATAGACCGAATGTTGGCCCGGTACGGGGTAAGGGTGAATCCGCAGATAGAAGTCGACAGCACGCCCTTGTTGCTCGACATGTTGCGCACGGGGCACTGGATTTCCATCCTGCCGCAGGATATGGCGGAGGGCAGCCGCGACTTGAAGGCCGTGCCTATCAAGGAGAAAACCGAGATGATGCATGCCAGCCTCCTCTCACTTAAAGGCAAAAGGCATTCCTTGTTGACGGGGAAGTTCATAGAAATGTTGAGGCAGGAGGCACGAAGAACGGAAGAACGCCGGGCCGCCGGGGGAAAAGACCCGGATTTGCCCGAAGGGAAACCGGTCGGGGAGGAGCGTGAGGTGTGACCTGTCGGGGGTGCGGGGCATGTTTCCGGGCATGCCCCGCGCGTTTTTGAGGTCTTTACCGGTGAATCAATATGTCCTCCAGATGGTAGTCGTACACGAACCGGCTGCAGTCCACGGGGCCGTCGATGCCGTCGACGTGCCCGTTGGAGGTGAACTGCCACATGACGAACTGGATGTCGTCCACCAATTTCGGGATGTCTTCCGCGTACCGGGCTATCATGTATTTGTAGTCCAGGTATTTCCCGGCCAGATATTCATTGTAGAAATTGCTCGAGGTGTAGATGATGGGACGGATGCCGTAATGTCCTTCCACCATGCGGAGGAAGCGGGTGAGTCTCTCGCAGAAGCCCTGTGAACCGCCTTTCCCTATGATTTCCACGTCTATGATGGGAATCAAGTCCTGTTCGTCCAGGTTCACCGTGCTTGTGAAGTTCTTGAACTGGTTTTCCGGTTCCGCAGTGGGACTGAAGAAATGATAGCTGCCGACTTTCAGGCCGGCTTTGTGCGTCTCGGTCAGGTTGCGGCGGTAGGTCGCGTCGACCAGGGAGGCGCTTTCCGTGGCTTTCAGGTAAACGTAAATCAAGTTCTTGTCGGTCTTCACCGTTTGCCAGTCTATGTCTCCCTGATAGCGGGACACGTCTATGCCGTAGCACTGCCCGTCCCGGTCGATGCGGTGGCGGTAAGCTTCCCCTATCGGGGCGACGACAGGATGCGGGCGGCCCGGGGCCGCCATCATGTCTGGTTCAATCATGGCCGATACGATTTCCTCCTTGTCTGCCTGCCTGTCCTTCTTGCGGCCGTGCATGGGGACTGCCGCCAGGCAACATGACAGGATGACGGTAAATGAAACGAGATTCCTCATGGTGCATGGATGTTGTTCCGCAAAATTACGTATTTTATGGGGGAAATGCAAGCGTTTCCGCATTCGCATGGATGTCGTTTCATGGTTTTGTCCTGATGGTCGTTCCTTGTTATGTGATGTGAACGGGGGAAAAAGCGGGTCGCGGTATTTCTGTCCCTTGGGGGATTGTGGTTTTGGAAGCCGCCGCGCACGGAAGCCGTGGGACACGAAGAAATCCATGTTAAACTTTCTTAAGGGGGGGGGTAAAAATCAAAACCGCGTATCTTTGCGCGACGAAACGTCCGGGGCGGACGGGAAAGGGTCCCGCCGCCCGCCCCCGGACGAAGCGGAAGGATTTCCGGGACCCGCCTTATCAATCATTAAATTACTAAAGCGTATGGGAAGAATCACAATCACAAGGACGAACAGGTTTCTCGCCGCGGCGGCACTTTCGCTGTACGGCATCGCCGCGCACGGCTACGACTTCAAGGACGGTGGCGGGATTTGCTACCGCATTACATCCGG
>CAYPMY010000096.1:0-7876 GCA_964412085.1 uncultured Paraprevotella sp.
GGGGGAATTTCTGTAAGGAAGGGTGACGATTTCCGTCCCCGTCCTTTGGAACAGTTCCGTGAGGAAAGGCGGAAGCTGGTCGGATTCAAGGTTGGTGAAGAACAGCAGTCCGGCTTCCGGGTTATAATGCCGGAAAGTGGTGAAAAACGGCACTTGTATCTGCATATACACAGAGTGGAGCAGAGCAGAGTCTCCTCTTCCGCCTGCTTGCGGATAGTAACTAGCTTCCTCGTGTGACTCGCGATAGAACCACGTGACGATGTAATTTTTAAACGCTTCCATGCACGGTCTTTATGAAAAACATACGGCTAAGATAAGGCTTTATTGCGTATAAGTCCTAAAAAGGCGGATAATATTTGATAATAATGTCTTTTCCCCGTTATTTCTATGCTATTCAACATATTTTTCTTAAATAGATGAAATGTTCTTTCCCTTAGCTTTGCCATGCCGGAAAATATGCCTACTTTTAGCGCGCAAAATGAAAAAAATGGCGAATGGATAAACGGAGAAATACAATGGGAAAGATTCAAGAATTGACCGACAAACTTTATCGCGAAGGGGTAGAGAAAGGGAATGCCGAGGGTATGCGCCTGTTGGAAAAAGCAAAGGCGGAAGCCGATAAATTAGTGGCGGATGCACGAAAAGAGGCGGATGAAATCGTGGATAAGGCGCGTAAGCAGGCTCAGGAACTGGATGCCAATACGAAATCAGAATTGAAACTGTATGCGGGACAGGCTTTGAGTGCATTGAAATCGGAGATTGTGAACGTCGTTTCCGATAAGTTGATCAAGGAAACGGTGAAGGGAATTGCCGGCAATAAGGATTTTATGGGCAACTTCATGGTGGCTGTGGCCGAGAATTGGGCCGCAGGCGAAGATATGGTGATTTCTGCTTCGGATGCCGACGGGCTCACCGCTTATTTCCGTGCCCACGCGAAAGACTTATTGGACAAAGGAGTGAAGATAGAGAAGGTGAACGGAAAGGCCGCCGCATTTTCGGTATCCCCGTCAGACGGCTCTTATAAGGTGAATTTCGGCGAAGAGGAATTCGCGGCTTATTTCAAGGATTTCCTCCGTCCGAAATTGATAGAAATGCTCTTCTAAATCCATCTGCATGAAGAATTATGAAGAATTATTATGGTTTGGTGGCAAGTATGCCCGACATATCTCCCGATGATGCAAAACTGAATTTTACGGTGGCAGACTTCAAAGAGGACTATTGGCCGCAACTTTCCGAGACAGACAAGGAGCTGGTCGCCTTGTTTTTCTTGCGTTACGACCATCGCAACTTGTTGGCATGGCTGGCCGAAGGAGACGGGGCCGCGTTCGACGAGCGGGCGATGTTTCCGCATGAAGCGTGGGCTGAAGCCATGGAAAAGGTGAAGACCGGCGATGAGGAAGGTCGTGCGTTGCCTGCTTATTTTTACGAGTTCATGGCGGAGTATGCTTCCTTGGAAGAAGAGCAAGAACGCTTGCCGGAAGATGTCCTTTCGGCGGCGTATTATCGTTATGCGGGTACGTTTAAGAATCGTTTTACAGCGGATTGGTTCGCATTCAACCGGAACGTGAACAATATCCTGATAGCCCTTACGACCCGGAAGTACGGATTCAATCCGGCTTCCCACTTAGTGGGCGATGACTCGGTGACGAAAGCCTTGGCCGTTTCAGGGGCACGGGATTTCGGTCTGTGTACGGAACTGGATTATATGGACGACGTGATACGCATCCATGAGGCGGCCGACCCGGTGGAGAAAGAGCGCAAACTGGATTTGTTGAAATGGGAATGGTTGGAAAACCGGACTTTCTTCTGTTATTTTTCAATAGAACGCCTGTTCGCCTTTCTCATCAGGCTGGACATCATAGAGCGGTGGACGCATATTGACAAGGAACGGGGTGGAAAAGCCTTCCGAGGCATAGTGGAGCAGTTGAAGAACGAGACGGAGATTCCCCAAGAATTCAAGAAATAAAAAACGAGAATGAAAATATGGCAACAAGAGGTACAGTGATTGGAGTCATCTCCAATATCGTGACCATTCAAGTGGACGGCCCAGTGGCGCAGAACGAGATCTGCTACATCACGACAGGCGGAGACTGTCTGATGGCCGAAGTGATTAAGGTGGTCGGCCGGAACGCATACGTGCAGGTGTTTGAAAGCACCCGGGGCATGAAAGTCGGGGCTGAGGCCGAATTTACTGGGCACATGCTTGAAGTGATGCTGGGACCGGGTATGCTTTCCAAGAATTACGACGGTTTGCAGAACGACTTGGACAAGATGGAGGGGGTATTCCTGCATCGCGGACAGTACACATATCCGTTGGATAAAGACAAAAAGTGGCATTTCAGGCCTATCGTGAAGCCCGGCGACAAGGTCGGGGCTTCCGCTTGGATAGGCGAGGTGGAGGAAAATCGCCAGCCTTTGAAAATCATGGCACCGATAGCCATGGAGGGAATGGCTACGGTGAAAAGTATCGTCCCGGAAGGCGATTACTTGTGCGAAGATATGATAGCCATGTTGACGGGAGAGGACGGCGAAGACTTTGCCGTAACCATGGTGCAGAAATGGCCGGTGAAAGTGCCCATGACCAATTACAAGGAAAAGCCGCGTCCTTTCAAGCTGTTGGAGACAGGCGTACGTACCATTGATACGATGAATCCGATAGTAGAAGGTGGAACGGGATTTATTCCGGGGCCGTTCGGTACGGGAAAGACGGTGCTTCAGCATGCCATCTCCAAGCAGGCCGAAGCCGACATCGTAATCATTGCCGCCTGTGGGGAGCGTGCTAACGAGGTGGTGGAAATCTTTACGGAGTTCCCCGAACTGATAGACCCGCATACGGGACGCAAGTTGATGGAACGCACTATCATTATCGCCAACACCTCCAACATGCCTGTGGCTGCCCGTGAGGCATCGGTATATACGGCCATGACTATTGCCGAGTTCTATCGCTCCATGGGATTGCGCGTCCTCTTGATGGCCGATTCCACTTCACGTTGGGCGCAGGCATTGCGCGAGATGTCCAACCGCATGGAGGAGTTGCCGGGGCCGGATGCTTTCCCGATGGATTTGTCCGCCATCATTTCCAACTTCTACGGTCGTGCGGGCTATGTGTACTTGAACAACGGCGAAGAGGGTTCCATTACGTTCATCGGTACGGTGTCGCCGGCCGGCGGTAACCTGAAGGAGCCGGTGACGGAAAACACGAAGAAGGTGGCGCGTTGCTTCTATGCGTTGGAGCAGGATCGTGCGGACAAGAAACGCTATCCGGCCGTGAATCCGATAGATTCTTATTCCAAGTATATCGATTATCCCGAATTTGAAGAATATATATCGAAGCGCATCAACGGCGAATGGACATCGAAAGTGAACGAACTCAAGACACGCCTATTGAGAGGAAAGGAGATTGCCGAGCAGATTAATATCTTGGGTGACGATGGCGTACCTGTGGACTATCACGTGATATTCTGGAAGTCGGAAGTCATTGACTACGTAATCCTGCAACAGGATGCTTTCGACGAGGTGGATGCCGTGACACCGATGGAACGTCAGGAAGACATCTTGAATCTGGTGGTGGACATCTGTCGTGCCGAATACAAGTTCGACGGCTTCCTTGAAGTCATGGATTATTTCAAGAAACTCATCAACCTGTGTAAACAGATGAACTACGCGGAATTCAAGAGTGAGAAGTTTGAAAACTATAAACGCCAGATTCGTGAGATGGTGGCAGAAAGGCAATAATTAATCAGGAAGTCATGGCAACGAAAGCATTTCAAAAGATATATACGAAGATAAGTCAAATCACGAAGGCCACTTGTACCTTGAAAGCTACGGGCGTGGGAGCCGATGAATTGGCTATGGTAAACGGCAAGCTGGCTCAGGTGGTGAAGATTGCTGTCGACGAAGTGACGTTACAGGTTTTCGAGGGCACGGGCGGCATCCCTACGGATGCGGAAGTCGTGTTCATGGGCAAGGCACCAACCTTGAAGGTGAGCGAACAATTGGCCGGTCGCTTTTTCAACGCATACGGCAATCCCATTGACGGGGGGCCGGAAGTGGAAGGAACGGAAGTGGAAATCGGTGGCCCATCGGTGAATCCGGTGCGTCGCAAGCAACCGTCCGAACTGATTGCGACGGGCATTGCCGGTATCGACTTGAACAACACGTTGGTGTCTGGCCAGAAGATACCGTTCTTTGCCGACCCAGACCAACCTTTCAATCAGGTGATGGCCATGGTGGCCTTGCGGGCACAGACCGATAAAATCATCTTGGGGGGCATGGGTATGACGAACGATGACTATCTTTATTTCAAAAACGTGTTCTCAAATGCCGGCGCGCTCGACCGTATCGTCAGTTTCATGAACACGACCGAAGACCCTGCGGTGGAGCGTTTGTTAGTACCCGACATGGCTTTGACGGCAGCCGAGTATTTTGCAGTGGAAAAGAATGAGAAGGTATTGGTGTTGCTTACCGACATGACGTCATACGCCGACTCGTTGGCCATCGTGTCCAACCGTATGGATCAGATTCCGTCGAAAGACTCCATGCCCGGTTCCTTGTATTCCGATTTGGCCAAGATTTACGAGAAAGCCGTACAATTCCCTTCGGGCGGTTCCATCACCATTATCGCCGTGACGACGTTGAGCGGGGGCGACATCACACATGCCGTGCCGGACAACACGGGATATATTACCGAAGGGCAACTTTTCCTGCGCCGCGACAGCGACATCGGCAAGGTCATCGTGGATCCGTTCCGTTCGTTGTCCCGTTTGAAACAGTTGGTGGCCGGCAAGAAAACCCGTAAGGACCATCCTCAGGTGATGAACGCGGCCGTGCGTTTGTATGCGGATGCCGCCAACGCCAAGACCAAGATGGAAAACGGGTTCGACCTGACGGATTACGATAACCGTGCGCTCTCTTTTGCCAAGGATTATGCAGACAAGCTGTTGGCCATTGACGTGAACGTGAATACCACGGAAATGCTTGATGTGACCTGGGGGCTGTTTGCCCGGTACTTTAAACCCGAGGAGGTGAACATCAAGAAAGAACTGGTGGATGAGTTCTGGACGAAATAAACCGGAAAGATATGGCCATAAAATTCCAATATAACAAGACATCGTTGCAACAGCTTGAAAAGCAACTCAAGATGCGCGTACGTACGTTGCCTATCATCAAGAACAAGGAAAGTGCGTTGCGCATGGAGGTGAAGAAGTGCAAGGCGGAAGCGGCGGAACTTGCACGCGACTTGGAGGCGCAGATTCAGGCTTACGAGGCGATGTTTGCATTATGGAGCGAGTTTGACCCGACGATAGTGGGAATCAAGGACGTGGATTTTGGCGTGAAAAAGATAGCCGGGGTACGGGTGCCGGTGCTGAATAATGTGGAACTGGAGGTGCGCCCGTTCAGTATGTTCAACAGTCCCAAGTGGTATTATGACGGGATTTTTTTGTTGCGCGGTCTGGCACGGACGGCCATAGAAAAGGAATTCGTGCAGGCCAAGCTCGACTTGCTGGAGTATTCACGCAAGAAGACGACCCAAAAGGTGAACCTTTTCGAGAAGGTGCAGATTCCCGGTTATGAGGACGCGTTACGGAAGATCAAACGTTTCATGGAGGACGAGGAAAACTTGTCCAAGTCTTCCCAGAAAATATTAAAAAACCTTCAGGAGAAGAGGAAGGAGGCCGAGGCATGATTACGAGGATGAAGAAACTTACTTTCCTTATTTACCATAAGGAATATGAAGCTTTCTTGAAGCGGATACAGGAACTGGGGGTGTTGCACGTGCAGACTGCGCAGGAGGGTTCCGTCAGGCCTGCATCCGAACTGGAGGCTAAACTCAAACGGACGGAACATGTGAAGGAATGGATAAACCGTCTGGAAGCCATGGAGGTCACGGATGAACCGTTGGACACTGACCTGGGCGCGGCGGATATCCTCTCGCGTCTGGACGAGATGGACGAAGCCCGCCGAGCGAGGGAGACGGAACTCCTGCGTTTGCGTAAGGATGAGGTTGCGCTATTGCCTTGGGGCGACTTCGACCCGGCACGCGTGGAGGGATTGTCGGCCATCGGTTACGTGATGGGCTTCTTTGTCTGCCCCGAACGTTCGTTCAATGAAGAATGGACGGAGCTGTATTATGCTACTGAAGTGACCCGTGAAAAGGGCAAGGTGTATTTTGTGACACTTACTCCGGTGGGGGAGGAGGCAACGCCCGATGCCGAACGGTTACGCCTGCCCCGTGTTTCATTGGAGGATTTGCGGAAGCAAATCCGTGAAAAAGAAGAAGGAATAGCCGCCATAGAGCATGAAATGGGCAGGTTGGCGCAAGGTTGCGTACCCCGACTTCGCGGTTATGAAGATGAATTGCGTACTTCCATTGCTTTCAACCGCGTGGTTTTGGGTACGGAACAAGTGGCCGACAACCGCTTGATGGTGTTGCAAGGATGGATTCCGGAAGACAGGGAAGCGGAAGTGAGATCTTTCCTTCTCACTCAGGAGGTCTATTATGAAATACGTGCGGCGCGCAGGGAAGATAACGCTCCGATTAAATTGAAGAACAATGCATTTGTACGTATGTACGAGGTGCTGACGAAGATGTACGGCATGCCCGACTATGCGGAGTTCGACCCCACGCCGTTGGTCGCTCCGTTCTTCACGTTGTTCTTTGCCTTCTGCATGGGCGATGCCGGTTACGGATTGGTACTGATTGCTTTGGGATTTTTCCTGAAACGCAAGCTTTCTCCATCCTTGAAAGGCATCATGAACTTAGTGATTACGCTGGGAACTGCCACCACCGTGTTTGGAGTCGTTTTGGGTACGTTCTTCGGGGTGAGCCTCTTCAATGTGGATGTGCCCGAGTGGATGAAGCAATTCATGGTCGTGGGCAAGATAGGTGGCACGAGCTATGACAAACAGATGCTGTTGGCTTTGATTATCGGCGTGGTTCACATCTGCATCGCTATGACGGTGAAGGCCATTGGTGCCACGGTACGCTACGGCTTCAAGGAGTCTCTCTCGGATTGGGGTTGGTTGCTGCTTGTAGTCGGCTTCATCTGCACGGGCGGCCTTTCTTTCATGGAAGTGATTTCGGAGAATGTGTCCAATACGGCTTTTCTTGTGATTGGCGGTGTGGCGGCCATCGGCATCTACCTGCTGAATAACCTCCACCGCAATGTCTTTGCCAACATCGGTGCCGGATTGTGGGACACGTATAACATGGCCACGGGGCTGATGGGCGACGTACTTTCCTATATCCGTCTGTATGCCCTCGGATTGGCCGGCGGCATGTTGGGCGGCGTGTTCAACCAGTTGGCCTTTATGGTGCGCGAAGGGGCGGGAGATGCCTTGTGCGGTGTCCCCGGCTGGTTGGGTTGCGGGCTGATTCTGGTGTTCGGTCATGCGTTGAACATCGCTATGTCTTGCCTGAGCGCGTTCGTACACCCGCTTCGTCTGACCTTTGTGGAATATTTCAAGAACTCCGGTTACGACGGGAAAGGAGAGGCATACGAGCCTTTCTGCATAGTGAAAAGTAAATAGTCAATTAATCACAAATAAAACTTAAACATTATGAATGAAATTTTGGGTTACATTGGTTTGGGATTGATGTTCGCCTTGGCCGGCATCGGCAGTTGCTACGGTACGACTATCGCGGGAAATGCCGCCGAGGGGGCGTTGAAGAAGAATCCTTCCAAATCTTCCAGTTACATGATTCTGTCGGCTCTCCCGGCCACGCAGGGGTTGTATGGCTTCGTGGCTTTCCTGATGTCCATGGAGCGCGATTTCAAGACGGAAGGGCCGTTGATGTTAGGCATCGGTCTGGGAGTCGGCTTGGTATGTATGATTTCCGGCATCCGTCAAGGGCAGATTTGTGCGAACGGCATCG
>CAYPMY010000097.1:0-7244 GCA_964412085.1 uncultured Paraprevotella sp.
TGAGGCAGGCCGTGTAATCCGAGCCGCCGCGTTGCAGGTTGTCCACCTCGCCGTACGCGTTGCGGCAGATGAAGCCTTGTGTGACGTAAACCCGGTATCCTGGATTTGAGGCCAGCAATTCGTTGATTTTCCCTTTGATGTAATTGAAGTCAGGTTCGGAGTTCTTGTCCATGCGCATGAAGTCGAGCGCCGGCAGCAGGATGACCTTCACGCCACGTTCCCTTAGGTAATTTGTCACCATGTTGGTGCTGATGACTTCTCCTTGTGCCAGGACCACTTTTTCCTCGAACGAAGTGAACAGGTTCTTGGTGAAACTCCTCAGATAGTCGAACTCTTCTTTCAGGAAGTCCGATGTCTCCCGCTTGCATTCTTCCGTCGAGTACAGCTCGTCCACGTGCCGGAGGTATTTTTGTTCCAGCTGGTTGATGACGTTGTTGGCACTTTCCGGATTCTTCTTATAGAGGTAATCGGATATTTCGACCAAGGTGTTCGTCGTGCCGGACATGGCGGAAAGCACGACCATGTTGGGTCTGTCGCCATGCGTAATCAGCCGGCATACGTCTTTCATCCTTTGGGCGGAACCTACGGATGTCCCGCCGAACTTCATCACTATCATATCGGACATTGGTTTTTAATCATTCTCGTTCGTGTCTTCTTCAATGCTTTTCGATTCGATGGCATCGGGGGCCAGCAGAGGAGCGTAGGCATCCGTGCATTCCTGCAAACGTCCTTCCCCGCAGCGATAGACTGCGCCCGGAAATTCGGGTATGAGTTCCTCGTTGTGCGTGCTCAGCACTACGGTGGTGCCGGCCTTGCTGATGTCGTACAATATCGAGGCGGTCCGGCGGCCGTTCTCTTTGTCCAAGTTCCCGGTTGCCTCGTCGGCCAGGACGATGTCCGGGCGGTTCAGGATGGCCCTTGCGATACACACGCATTGCTGTTCCCCGCCCGAGAGCCGGTAGGGCATTTGGCCGGCTTTGTCCGTCATGCCCACTTGTTCAAGCACTTCATGGATGCGCGTGTCCCGTTCCTTCTTCTTCTTCCATCCGGTGGCTTTGAGTACGAAATCCAGATTGGCTTGCACGGTACGGTCGTTCAGTAGCTGGAAATCCTGGAACACGATGCCCAGCCGTTTGCGTAGTGCCGGGATATGCCTGCGTTTGATTCTGGTCATTTCGCGGTCGAGCACGCGCGCGCTTCCGGTACGCACGTCCAGCTCGCCGTAGAAAGTCTTCAGCAGCGAGCTCTTGCCGGTACCCACTTTGCCAATCAGGTAAACGAATTCCCCGGCATCCGCCTGGAAATCCACGCCTTTCAGGATGACCTGTCCTTCTTGGGCTATATCCACGTTTTGATATTCGATGCGCATATATGTTCCTTTTAGGAGGTTAATGTTTTTTCCACCCCGGCTTGTGGCGTGCCTGTAATTCAGCGGCCATCCGCTCTATGCGTAACCCTTTGGAGGAAAGCAGGACGATGAGATGGTACAGCATGTCCGAGCCTTCATAGATGAGGCGTTCGTCCGAGCCGTTCACGGCTTCGATGACGGCCTCCAAGGCTTCTTCGCCCACTTTCTGTGCCATGCGGTTGACGCCGTCCCGGAACAGGCTCGTGGTGTACGACCCCTCGGGCATTTCCTTTTTCCTTGTCTCTATGAAGTCCTGCAACTCGCTGAGGAATGTCAGGGGATTGGCTTCGTTTTTCTCTCCCCAGCAGGTGTCGGTGCCGGTATGGCACACCGGCCCTTCGGGATGCACCCGGATGAGCAGCGTGTCATGGTCGCAGTCGTTTTTGATGGAAACGACGTGCAGGAAGTTCCCGCTGGTCTCGCCTTTGGTCCACAGCCGGTTTTTGGCGCGGCTGAAGAACGTCACCTTTCCCGTCGCGAGAGTCTTCTCGTATGCTTCGCGGTTCATGTATCCCAGCATCAGGACGTTTCTGGTCCCGGCATCCTGTATGACTGCCGGTACGAGGCCGTCCATCTTGTCGAAGTCTATTTCCATATATATATAATAAGGTGTAAGTATGTCCTTTTAAATCCTGACATCGATGCCTTCCGATTTTAGCCAGGCTTTCAGCCCGGGGAGGGAAACCTCGCCGTAATGGAAGACACTGGCGGCCAGCGCGGCATCGCTTTTCCCCTCGATGAAGGCATCTCGGAAATGCTCTTTCTTTCCGGCTCCTCCCGAGGCGATGACCGGGATGCTCAGTTCTTCGGCGAGACGCGAAAGAGCTTGGTTGGCGTAGCCGTTCTTCACGCCGTCGTGGTCCATGGATGTGAACAGGATCTCGCCTGCGCCCCTGTCGCAGGCCTCGCGCGCCCATTCGAACAGGCCTCGTCCCGTGCGTATGCGCCCGCCGTTCAGGTAACAGGACCAGCCCTCTTCGGTCTCTTTGGCGTCAACGGCCACCACGCAGACTTGCGACCCGAAATGCCCCGTGATTTCGTTGATGAGCCCGGGGTTGCGCAGGGCCGCCGAGTTGACGCTCACTTTGTCGGCCCCGGCATTTAGCAGCCGTTCCACGTCGGCCAGCTCGTCGATGCCGCCGCCGACGGTGAAGGGGATGGACACCTCTGCCGCCACGCGCCGCACCATTTCCGTGAAAGTCTTGCGGCCTTCGTGGCTGGCCGTGATGTCCAAGTACACCAGCTCGTCCGCCCCCTGCGCGCTGTAAGCCTTGCCCAGTTCCACCGGGTCCCCGGCTTGGCGCAGGTTCACGAAATGGGTTCCCTTTACCGTCTGCCCGTCCTTGACGTCCAGACAGGGGATGATGCGTTTTGCCAATGCCATGCCTATCGTTTGTATTCAGCCCATCCGGCTAATTCGTCCAATGAGATTCTGCCCTCGTAGATGGCCTTCCCGAACACCGCGGCCGGGATGCCGGCTTCGTCCAGGCCGACGAGGTCCTGCAGGCTGCCGACGCCCCCGCTCGCTATCAGCCCGCAGTCCGGGAACTCCTCCATGACTTCCCGGTAGAGGCCGGTGGAGGGGCCTTGCAACGTGCCGTCCCTGCCGATGTCCGTGCAGAGCACATGCCGCACGCCCTCGTCCATATAGCGATGGAGGAAAGGAAGCAGCTCCTGCGCGCTTTCCTCTTTCCAGCCGTTGATGGAAATCAGCTCGTCCCTGACGTCCGCGCCCAGGATGATGCGGTCTGCCCCGCATTGCTCCAGCCATCGGAGGAACAGTTCCGGGCGGGTGGCCGCCACGCTTCCCACCGTGACCCGCGCCGCGCCGCTTTCGAAGGCGATGCGGAGGTCTTCGTCGGCTTTGACGCCGCCCCCGAAGTCAATCGCCAGGCCGGTGGCCGAAGCCAGGCGCTCCAGCGTTTTGCGGTTGACGATGTGCCTGGAGCGCGCCCCGTCGAGATCCACGACGTGCAAGCGCCCGAAGCCGTAACTTTCAAATTCCCGCGCCACGGCTACCGGGTCTTCGTCGTAGGTCTTTCGCGTGGCGTAGTCTCCTTTGGTCAGCCTTACGCATTTGCCGTCTATCAGGTCTATGGCCGGTATCAGTTCTATCACGCTGTCAAGTCCAAGAAGTTTTTCAATATGCGTTCGCCCGCGCTTCCGCTTTTCTCCGGATGGAATTGCGTGGCGTAGAAGTTGTCTTTATGCAAGGCGGCGCTGAACGGCACGATATAGTTGGTCGTGGCTATGGTGCAAGGGTTGACCGGCACGTAGTAGCTGTGTACGAAATAGACGAACTCGTCCGTGCCGAGGCCTTTGAACAGCGGGCCGCTCGCACGTGCCAGGGTGTTCCACCCCATGTGGGGCACTTTCTGCTCGTGCTTCTCCGGGCGGAACTTCAGGACTTCCGCGTCGAAGATGCCCAGGCAGTCCGTGCCGCTCTCCTCGGAACGGCGGCACATCAGTTGCAGGCCGATGCAGATGCCCAATACCGGTTGCCTCAGGCCGCGCACCAGGCTGTCCAATCCCCGCGAACGCAGGTAGGCCATCGTGCCGCCGGCCTCTCCTTGTCCCGGGAAAATCACGCGGTCGGCTTTCGACAGCCGCTCCGCGTCGTCGGTCAGTTCCGGCGCGATCCCCAGCCGTTTCAGCGCGTTGACCACGGAATATATGTTCCCTGCGTTATATTTCACGATGGCTACGTTCATCTTTCGACAGGTTCCGTCTTTCTTTGATGCCTGCAAATATAGTGATTTCGGTTGACAGACGGGGACAAAGTAACATGGAAAAACGTGTTTTGCTTACATTTCGTTGCCTTCCGCGGCTTGCCGCGCGCTACCGGCCCTTTCTCAGGAACAGGTTATGCGTGATGATGTCGGGCAGTTCTTCGGGATAATGCGTCACCATGACCATGGTCTTGTCTTTCCGCCGGCAGAAGGCCGAGATGATTTCACGCGTCAGCTGGCGGTTGCGGTCGTCCAGCCCGTGCAGGGGCTCGTCCAGGACAAGCAGCTCGGGGTCTTTGACAAACGCGCGGGCCAGCAGGCAAAGCCGTTGCTCTCCGCTGGAGAGTTTCAGGAAGGTACGGTCTTTCAGCCCGGCGATGCCGAAGATGTCCATCCACCATTCGCAGGCGGCCCGCTGTTCCGGGCGGGGATGCACGTAAAGGCCCACGGAGTCTTGCAGGCCGCTGGCCACGACGTCGACGGCCGGAAGGTCTTTCAGGTAGGCGCGGTGCATCTCCGGGCTGACGTAGCCGATGTGGCGTTTGATGTCCCAGATGCTCTCTCCCGTGCCCCGTTTCCTCCCGAACAGCTCGATGTCGCAGGCATAGCCTTGCGGGTTGTCGGCGCACACCAGGCTGAGGAGCGTGGATTTCCCCGCTCCGTTCTCGCCGGTCAACGCCCATTTCTCGTTCTGCCTTACCGTCCAGTCCAGATCTTTCAGGATGGTGCGCCGCCCGTAACGGATGCTCACATGGTTGAACCGCAGGATGCGGCCCCCGGTGTCGGTGGTGGCCAGGCGGTTTCCTTTCTCGGGCAGCGCCAGGATGCGGGCGGCCTTGTCCTCTTCGAGCACGCGCGCCGGGACGCGGGGGCATCGCCCGGCGTATTCCGTGCGCGGCACTTTGGGCAGGATGTCCAGGTGTTCCACCGGGATGACATGGGTGACGAACTCCGGGATTTCGTCGGTCTTCGACAGGACCAACATGACCTGCAGGTCGGTTTCGCGGGTCAGCGTCCGGAGCAGCCCGGCCAGTTGCTCCCGCGTCCGCGCGTCAAGCCCGACGAAAGGGTTGTCCATGATTATGAGCCTCGCCCCGGAAAGCAGCGTCTTGGTGAGCTGGAACTTCCGCAGTTCCCCGCTGGACAGGGTGACGACAGGCTTGTCCAGCAGGGCGGGGAGGCGGAACATCCCATAAAGCTTGTCCCGCAGTGCCGTGCGCCGTGCGTGCATCTGCCGCTTCCCCTCTTCGTCCATGCCGTACCCCGTACTGTTCTCGGCTGCGGCGAAAGCCTCCTCCAGCATCTCTCCGGCGGTCGGGGCCTCCTCGTCGATGTCGTGCTGGTTCCAGCGTCGCTGGTAGTAGTAACCCCCTTCGCTGTCGCCGTAGGAGTCGCGGAAAGTGATTTGCCTGATGTTCTCGCTGGCCAATTTCAGTGGCGAGGGGTAGAAGTCGTAACGGACTTCGTTCGACAGGAGCGGATGACGCCCGGTGATGATGTCCACCAGCCGCGATTTGCCGCTCCCGTTCGCCCCGACGATGGCCACTTGCTCCCCGGCCCCGACGGTCAGGTTTACCGGGCGGTTCATGCGGTAAAGCGGATGACGGGGCACTCCGTCCACTATTTCGATGATGTGTCGCATGGTGTCTGTGTCAGTCTATCCTTTCACCCTGTCCGGGTTCTTCCGGATGAATTCCTTCCAGTCGCGGCAGGCGTGCGCCGCGACGGGCTTCCCCATTTGCAGGAAATGGCAGTAGGCGGCGGCCAGCCCGTCCGTGGCGTCCATGTAGGGCAGCATGTCTTCCTCGCGGATATGGAGCATGCGGGTCAGCATTCCAGCCACTTGTTCCTTGCTGGCCTGCCCGTTCCCGGTGATGGCCATCTTGATTTTGAGCGGCGCGTATTCCGCGATGGGGATGTCGCGGTGGATGGCCGCCGCGATGGCCACGCCCTGCGCCCGCCCCAGCTTCAGCATGCTCTGCACGTTCTTGCCGAAGAAGGGCGCCTCGATGGCCATTTCGTCCGGCAGGTACGACTCGATGATGCCGGTCACCCTTTCGAATATCCGGCCGAGTTTCAGGTACGTCCCGCCATATTTGCGCAGGTCGATGACCCCCATGGCTTCCATGGCCGCCTTGTTCCCTGCCACGCGGAGCACGCCGTATCCCATGAGGCTCGTGCCGGGATCCACGCCAAGGATTATCTTTTCGCAGTCCTGCTTGCCCGCCATGGCTCATCGTCCCTTGATGGTTCCCGTTAGGACGGGAATCCCGGCGGCCTTGTACCCGGACGGCCTCCGCGTCTCCCGCAGGGGCTTCCTGCCGCGCCCGGCATGCCGTTCGCGCGGCCGCGGCGGGCTTCCCGCCCCGAATCGCAGGGAAAGGCCTCCGCGGATCCCGTCGCGGTCGGACGGGGCCTCGCCCGCCCGCGGCTCTTCCGGAAGGCCGGAAGCCGGCGCGCACGGGGCGTGGACTCGGCCCGTCCGTCCGGCGATGTCCCGCACGCCGTCGGAAGCCGCGCGGCAAGTCGTGTCGTGGAATGGCATGTTCCCTGGCTTTTGTCGAGTGTGCAAAGTTATGAATTTTATCGTTCACTTGTCGTCCTTGCGGCGAATTAAATGCGGCGCCGGCGTGCTGAGGGCGGGAAGGGGCGCACGGCCGCGGCGTCCCTCGGGGGACGCTTGCCGGCGGCAGGCGCGCGGGGAAAGGGCAGGCTTTGCTTAATAATTCCTATTTTTTCGCGGAACAGCCGCCTTATTTCGGACAAAGGACTTATTTTTGCAATGGTTTTAACAGGAAAGAGATATGAAAAAGTTCATGGCATGGCCTTTGCTGTGCATGTTGGGAGGCATCCCCGTTTTGGCGCAGAAGACGGAAGCCCCGGCCGGGAGGGGGGCGAAGTCCGACGTGAAGGAAGCCGTAATCGCGTTCGAGAATACGACCCATGACTTCGGCACCTTTTCGGAAGACGACCCGATCGTGAAATGCACGTTCACGTTCACCAACGAGGGGAACGCCCCGCTGGTAATCCATCAGGCTATCGCCTCTTGCGGATGCACGGTGCCCACCTATACCCGGATGCCGGTGAAGCCCGGGGAGAAGGGCAAG
>CAYPMY010000097.1:7254-7850 GCA_964412085.1 uncultured Paraprevotella sp.
GTACAACGGCAGCGGGAAATATCCGGGGCGGTTCAAGAAAAGCATCACGGTGCGAACCAACGCCAGGGATCCCATGGTGAAGCTGTATATCACCGGCGTGATGAAAGCCTCCGGGAAAGACAAGGAATAGGCCGGCGGGAAAGACGGCTGTCGCCGCGGCGGCCCCGGGGCGCGTCCCGCCACGGCGGCGGGCTTGGCGCGCCTCGGGACGCGGCGCGGGCGGGCGCGTGTCCCCGCCGTGACCGGAACGGCTCGCCGCAGTGCGGAATCCACGGCGTGGAGGCAGGCGGTGGGAGCGGGGACTGCCTCCCGGGTCGTGCGGGAACGGTTCCGAGGCGTGTCCGTGCGTCCGTGGAAGCCGGGGAATGCCTTTGTCGTGGCCCGTGGCCCTTGACCGCGCACATCCAAGGCGGGCGGGAAAATCGTTGACATGCGGTTTCCCGCCCGCCTTTTCCCTTGTGTTTCCCTGACTGACTGTCCGACAGCCGGCAAGGGACGGGCGCATTCGGGCGTTTTTTCTGCGGAGAACGGTTTTCGGATTTCTTGCGAACGGTTTTCAAATCTCCTGCGAACGTTTTTCAAATCTCCTGCGAACG
>CAYPMY010000098.1:0-7805 GCA_964412085.1 uncultured Paraprevotella sp.
TCGTGCCGGACTTCCTCACCCTGCTCCACGGGGTCATCGACTCGCCGGACATCCCGTTGAACGTCAGCCGCAGTTACCTGCAAAGCGACAGCAACGTGAAGAAGATTTCCAGCTACGTCACGAAGAAAGTGAGCGACCGCCTGCAAGGCTTGTTCAAGAACGACCGCAAGGAATTCGAACGGAAATGGGACGATGTCAGGATTTTCATCAACTACGGCATGCTGACGCAGGACGACTTCTACGACAAGGCCAAGAACTTCGCCCTTTTCAAGGACTGTGACGGCAAATACTTCACGTTCGAAGAATACCAGCAACTCATCAAGGACAACCAGACGGACAAGGACGGCAACGTGGTTTACCTGTACGCACAGGACAAGGAAGCCCAGTACGGTTACATCGAAGCCGCCAAGAGCAAGGGCTACAGCGTGTTGCTGCTCGACGGACAACTGGACACTCCTATCGTCTCCATGCTGGAACGCAAGTTTGAAAAGAGCCGTTTCTCCCGCGTGGACGCCGACACCATCGGCCGCCTTATCGTGAAAGACGACACCGACAAGAAAGAGCCGGACAAAGGAAAGAACGCCAACCTCACGGCCATCTTCGATTCCCAGATGCCGAAGCTGGACAAGGCGGAATTCCACGTGGAGGCGCAAGGCATGGGGGAAAACGGCATGCCGGTCCTGATTACCCAAAGCGAATATATGCGTCGCATGAAAGACATGGCGCATATCCAGCCGGGCATGTCCTTCTACGGTGAAATGCCGGACATGTACACCCTGGTGCTGAACACGGACCACCGCCTGATCAAGGAGGTATTGGCAGACAGCGAGACGGCCACGGCAAGCCGGCTGAAGCCCATCGAGGCCGAGCTCAAGGGACTGCATGCCCGAGAGGCCGCGCTCCGACAGCAACAGGAAGGCAAGAAGCCCGAAGAAAAAGCCGACCAGGCACAAAAGGACGAACTGGACAAATGCCGCCAGGACATCAGCGCGGAAGAACAAAAGAAAAACGACGTGCTGGCCGGTTACGGCAAGGACAACAAGAAAGTGCACCAGCTCATCGACCTGGCATTGCTGCAAAACGGCATGCTGGCGGGCGAGGCATTAAGCAATTTCGTGAAGCGCAGCATCGACTTGATTCAATGACCTGACGTGCCTGCCGCGGCAAGGACAAGCAATGTGAAACCGCCATCCCCGAAAAGGATGGCGGTTTTATCTTAAAAAACTTCCCTCAATGTTTGGACATTCGAATAAAAAGCCATACCTTTGCACAAGGGAAGAGAAAGGCTCCGTAGCTCAATTGAATAGAGCATCTGACTACGGATCAGAAGGTTACCGGTTTGAACCCAGTCGGAGTCACAAGAAAGCCTTCAAGTCCTGACGGATTTGAAGGCTTTTTCCGCGCATTTCGGGACGGCATGGACGCGCCCCGCCGTGCCGGCCGGACCCGGAACCGCATGAGGCGTCCCGCCTTTATCACGCCGGAAAGCCATAGAAGCAACCCGCTCCACGCCGGGATGGGTTCGACCCGGGACTTCGGCATCATTGCCCCATGTCCTACGCGGCATCCCCTCCCCCGAAAGCACGCGGCTCACATTTCCCGGCAGTGACCGAAGAATCGCGAGCGGCCATTGCACGGACATGAAGCCTGGTCACAATACCGTCACGACACCTTTTTCTTGCTGGAACCTGCGGCATGCACGCACCCAATGGCGCATGTGGCTGATTATTTCCTGTGTTTCCTGCAAGGTACTCATATAAAGGTACTCAATCTTCAGATTGTCCATGTCTCCCTTGCGTATGCGGTCTTGCTGTACCTTGCGGAGTTGGGACAACTGGGCTTTCATCTCGTCTCCGAAATGCCGTACCTGCAACGCATCGTCATAATTATTCGTTTCTATCATGCCGGCGATGACAGCCATCAGCTTTTCCACTCCTTCCCGAATCGGCATGAATTCTTTCACGTATTCCTCGGGCATGGGGTTGAAATTGTTGTCCACATGTTCCAATGAGGGTTCACACATGCGCTTCAAGCAGTACAGGCTCTGTTCGCAACTGTTACATGCCAAATGGAACCACGTGTCTTTTTCAACCGCCTGCAGCTGGTCTATTTTACGCAATCCCACCAGTTCCTTCCGGCGGATTACCTTCCAATTCTTCCGCTCTTCGTCCAAATGGTTCAAAGTCCTCCGCAACACTTTCACATCCTCGGAAATCAAACCGGAGGTCGTCTGCATGTATGCTTCCGATATATACTTTACCATCTTCGACTGGTATGTGCTGATATGCCGGTTCAACAACACCCAAGCCTCATCCTTGTCGTTAGTCTGCGCCAATTCCGTGAAGATCTCGTCCCGCTGTACCGCTGCCATTTTCTTCTTATAACTGCGATTGCTCTGAACAAGCATGAACACGACTACGACAATGAGCAACACCATGGCCACCACTCCGCCGAAATGTACGAACAGCGTCACGATGAAGCACAGGAAGAAGGCGGCTCCCGCCGTCATGAACCAGCCGCCGATCACGGACACGACGCCCGTCACGCGGAACACCGCGCTCTCGCGCCCCCATGCACGGTCGGCCAACGACGAGCCCATGCCCACCATGAACGCCACGTATGTGGTCGACAACGGGAGCTTGAAGGACGTGCCCATCACTATCAGCAAGCCGGCCAGCACCAAGTTCACGGAAGCGCGTACCAGGTCGAACGCCGCGCCGTTCGGGATGATAGCCTCGTCCTGATTGAAACGCGAATTAATCCAGTTCCTCATGCACGAAGGCATGTGATGCACGACAAACTCGTTCCCATTAATCACGCTTCTCACCAAGCGGCGGGCAAAACGGGAGGAACCGAACATTTCGTCGCCCGCCGTCTGACGGGACAAGTCGACAGAAGTCTTCACCACGTTCTGCGCCTTCTTCGATGTCATCAAGGCCACCGTCATGACGATTCCGGCCCCGGCGAGAAAGAATACGGATGTATCCGCGGGGCCATTCAGCACGCCCATCATGTGGGTGGCCGGATTCGCTCCCGGGGTCGCCGTGAAATCCTGATAGGAAGAGAAGCCCGCCAAGGTCACGCCGATGAAGTTCACCAAATCGTT
Organism: uncultured Paraprevotella sp.; assembly: GCA_964412085.1. Classification (GTDB taxonomy): domain Bacteria; phylum Bacteroidota; class Bacteroidia; order Bacteroidales; family Bacteroidaceae; genus Paraprevotella. The sequence continues at coordinate 3,107 of CAYPMY010000098.1, forward strand.
CCCGGCAAAAGCCATGGCCAATGAGAACGTCCCAAAAAGCACTATTATCTTGAAGACATTGACCTTGCACCAATGCAAGACTTGCATCAGGATCGTGAATCCGACAAGGAAGGAAATCAGTATCGCGTGCGTGTTGTCGGCAATCCAGACTTTGATCTCCGAGGTCATGAACGAAGCACTGCCGAAACCTTTCACCAACAAGAAATAGGCAATGGAAGTAACGGAAAGCCCTCCGAACAAGCCTATGGTATATTTGAGATGCCTGGTATAATGAAAAGTGAAAACAAGGCGGGAAATCCATTGCACCGACATTCCGAAGACAAAGGCGATGGCGACGGAAAGGAAAATGGCCAAGATGACCGTGAAAGCCTTGTCCGTGTTAATCAAGCCCGCATAGGTAAGCGAGGAATCATGAAACACCTTCACCAAAGCCAGAGCCGTACTGCCGCCTAATAGTTCGAAGACCATCGACACCGTGGTGGAGGTGGGCATTCCCAACGTGTTGAATATGTCGAGCAAAATCACATCGGAAGCGACCACCGCCAGGAATACGCACATCAGCTCTTCGAAGGAAAAGGACTCGGGGTGAAAGATGCCATGCCGCGCGATGTCCATCATGCCGTCGCTCGTCGTGGCTCCCACGAAGATGCCCGCTGCCGCGATAATCAGGATGGTCTTGAAACGCGCGACTTTCGAACCGATGGCCGAACCCAAAAAGTTCACGGCATCATTACTGACTCCCACGAACAAGTCAAAAGTGGAAAGGGCAAACAGGAATATGACTATTCCCAAATAAACGAATTCCATGCGATCGCTTCTTATTTGATTCCGGGACAAAGATAAGCATTTTCCCTTTCGCGGCAATTATGTTCCCATGACATTTTTCCCGTGAATCCGACACAAAAGATTGCCAACGTGACGCGCGTCTATTCGAAACGAATGGACTTGGCCGGATGAATACGGGATACCAAGAAACTCGGGACGACGAGCGACAAGACGCAAATCACCAAGGTGGCTGCATTGACGGCCAGTACATACCCGGCATCGAACAAGACCGGCACCGAATCCACGTAGTATATCGACGCGTCCAGACGGAACATCCCCGTATGATGCTGAAGAGCCACCAAGCCTATCCCTATTACATTCCCCCAAAGCAATCCCTTCCCCATGACGAACAGGGCGAAGTACAGGAAAATATGACGGATGCCGCAGTTGGTCGCTCCTAAAGCCTTCATGATTCCGATAAAATTAGTACGTTCCAATATGATAATGAGTAGGCCGGAAATCATCGTAAAACCGGCCACGGATACCATCAGAGCCAAAATGACCCACACGTTGACGTCCAAAAGACTGAGCCATGCAAATATCTGAGGATAAAGTTCCTGTATCGTCATCGCCACGTACGAACCGCCGTAAGCATCCGTTCTTCGGTTCACCTTCTTACTCAATGCGCTGGCGACTTCGTCCACACGGCTCAGGTCCTTCACCGCGATTTCTATCCCGCTGTACTGATCCGGATTCCACGCATTCAAACGATTACAGGTATAAAGGTCCGTAAAAGCCAAAGCCTTGTCGAACTCCGTCAAATGCGTACAATAAACGCCCGACACCGTAAAGCGACGGGCATGCACGGCGTTCTCGAAGAAATAGGCGAAGACTTTGGAGCCGACTTCCAAATGCAATTCGTCGGCTATCTGACGGGATATGACAATCCGGTTGGAGGCCACCGTATCGGAAAAAGGCGGCAGTCCTCCCTCTTCCATGTTGGCTTTCAGGAAAGATGTGTCGAATTCCGCTCCCACGCCATGGAAAAGGACACCCTTGAAATCAGCATCCGTCTTGAGTATTCCCTCCTTGTCGCAAAAACGTTGCACGTGCGCCACCCCTTTCACGTCCTCGACCTCCTTCAACAACGAAGGGGGCACCGCAACAGGCTGGGGGGATTTTGTCGTGACCGATTCATAGTTCTGAATCTGTATGTGGGAACCGAATCCGATGACTTTCGAGCTGATTTCCCGTTTGAAGCCCAGCACCACGCACACCGAGACAATCATCACGGCCAAACCGACAGCCACCCCTGACGTGGCTATCAATATGGCCGGACGTGATACTTTCTTCTCGTCGCCGTACTCGCGGAACAGTTTTCGGGCTACAAACAGATTGAAACTCATTCCTTTCGCCGTCTTATTCCGTCACATGGCCGGGATATGCCTCCAATGCTTTGCGCAATACGAAAAGGGCGCGTATCAAATCTTCTTTCTTTAACACGTAGGCTATGCGCACCTCGTTCTTGCCTGAACCGGGCGTGGTGTAGAATCCTGCCGCCGGAGCCATCATCACTGTCTCCCCCTCATGATCAAAGTCTCTCAGGCACCAGGCGCAAAACTCTTCGGCATCGTCCACGGGAATCTTGGCCACCGTGTAGAAAGCACCCATGGGAATGGGAGAATAAACCCCGGGAATGCGGTTCAGCCCGTCGATCAGACATTTGCGCCGCTCCACATATTCGTCATACACTTCGCGTCCGTATTCATCGGGTTCGTCGAGCGATGCCTCCGCCGCAATCTGGCCGATTAAGGGAGGGCTTAAACGGGCCTGGCAGAATTTCATCACGGCCTTGCGGACTTCTATGTTCTTCGTGATCAATGCGCCGATACGTATGCCGCATTCGCTATACCTCTTGGACACGGAATCTATCAAGACCACGTTGTTTTCTATCCCCTCCAAGTGGCAAGCCGAGATGTACGGGGAGCCGGTATAGATGAACTCGCGGTACACTTCATCCGAAAAAAGGTACAAATCGTATTTCTTCACCAAGTCGCGGATTTGGTTCATCTCGCGGTGCGTATAGAGGTATCCCGTGGGATTGTTAGGATTGCAAATCAGGATGGCTCGCGTGCGTTCGTTAATCAGTTCCTCGAACTTCTCGACTTTCGGCAACGAAAATCCCTCTTCTATCGTGGTGGATATCGTTCGGATAACCGCTCCCGCCGAGATGGCAAATGCCATGTAATTGGCGTATGCCGGTTCGGGAACGATGATTTCGTCGCCCGGATTCAGGCAAGACAAAAACGCGAACAGCACGGCCTCCGATCCTCCCGACGTGATGATGATGTCGTCCGCCACAAGATTGATACGGTATTTGGCATAATATCTGACCAGCTTTTCCCGGTAACTCAAATATCCCTGGCTCGGGCTGTATTCCAAGACCGTCCGGTCTATATTGCGGATGGCGTCTATAGCCGCTCGCGGAGTCGGCAGATCAGGCTGGCCGATATTCAAATGGTACACATGTATCCCTCTTCTCTCAGCCTCGAAGGCCAACGGAGCCAACTTACGAATCGGCGATTCCGGCATTTCCCGACTGCGGACGGATATCTTAGGCATTCTTCCCCTCTTTGTTTTGTTCGAAATTCATGCAAAGATAGCATTTCAACACAAAACGGACAACAAATCAACCTACAAAATGGTGCGGCCGTGCCGTGCCGCGGCCATTCCGCAGGCCTTGTTCCGCGGACACTTCCCGCTTCCGATTCCGTCGCGCCCGAACTTGCGGGAGGGGGTTGACCGACTTGCGCCCACTGGCGGGGCGATTCCTTTTCCCGCCGTCTTCTTACGCGACCGCACAAAAAAATGCGGCCTTTTTCCCGAAGTTGCTCAATGGCGGTGCATGGCAACGCAAAATCAGTGATTCCAGAGGGTCGAACCTCCTCTTTCCCTTTTTGTATTGCCGGTCGCTCTTGGCGGGGGCGGGCGGAAGGCTTCACCCGGACGGATTTGGGAAACGTAACAAACTCCTCCCGCAGAAACGGAAAGGAAGATGCCGCTTGTCCGTTGTCCAGGCGATGGACGGACTGCCGCTTGCCGCGAAGGACACCGCGACGGCGGCAAAAGCGAAGGCCGGTAGGGCCGAAAGTGAAAAGAGGAAGAAACGGCTTGGACAAGATGGTAAAGAACGGGAGAAAACGGTAAGACCGGCGACGTGTTTGCCCCTATGGGACGGAACGCCCGCCCGGTCTTGAACGGCTCGTCGCACGGAGCCTTCCTTCAAAGTCGTGAAGCCTGTCATAAAACGCCCCGGGAGTTCCGTGTCCGGCTTCGGGATGCGCTTCACCCGCGGCAAAACGGCTCATGCGCCATGGCACATACGCAATTTACTGCTTTACCTTGACAACAAGCGTCGGTGCCTGTTCCGCGTTCCGCCGGCCGGTCTCTTCCGCCACACGGCGGGCAAAGGCCATGAACGCCTGTCCCGTCAGGCTCCCCTCGTCCAATGCTTCGGGCGTACCGTTGTCGCCGTTCTCGCAAATGCTCTGCACGATGGGAATCTGTCCCAACAAAGGCACGTTCATCTCTTCGGCAAGGTTCTTCACTCCTTCTTTCCCGAACAGGTAATATCTGTTTTGCGGCAATTCGGCCGGAGTGAACCACGCCATGTTTTCCACCAGCCCGAGAATGGGGACATTCACTTTCTCGTTCCGGTACATGCCGATGCCTTTGCGCGCGTCGGCCAATGCCACTTCCTGTGGCGTGCTGACAATGACGGCGCCGGTGACAGGCAAGGTCTGCACCAACGTGAGGTGGATGTCGCTCGTGCCGGGGGGCGTGTCGACGACGAAGTAGTCCAAGTCACCCCAGTCCGCTTCGCCTATCAGTTGCTTCAGGGCGTTGCAGGCCATCGCCCCGCGCCACAGGGTGG
>CAYPMY010000099.1:0-7785 GCA_964412085.1 uncultured Paraprevotella sp.
AGCCCGCGCCCACGAAAGGCAGTCCTCCCGTGCGGCCGGACTGGTTCTGCGCTTTTTTCTGCCCGTCCTGCTCGATGGCCATGAACTGGCGGTCGTTGTCCGCGTCGAACGGCCCGTTTATCGCCCAGTCGTGGGGGACGGACACGCGTTCCCACTTCCCGTCGTCCGCCTGTACTCCGCCGAACGACTCATCGTCCGCACGGGTGAACCGCCATCCGTCCCGCAACAGCACCGTTACCCGTTCTCCACCGGCTTGCATTCCCGAACAGAAGAGCAAGCCCCACGCATACAACAACAGCTTTCTCATATATCTCCTATCTTTTGATGACGAACGGATTCGTCAGGCCAACGAACGCACGACGTCCATGACTTTCCGCCCGATTTCCTCCGCCTCGGCCTGCGTGGCCGCCTCGGAATACACCCGGATGATCGGTTCCGTGTTGCTCTTGCGCAAATGCACCCACTTGTCGGGGAAATCAATCTTCACTCCGTCGGTGTCGTTCACCTCTTCGTCCTCGTACATCTCTTTCACTTTCTTCAGAATGGCATCCACGTCCGTGTCCGGAGTCAGGGCGATGCGGTTCTTGGCCATGAAGTACTGCGGGTAAGCGGCTCGCAGTTCGGACATCTTCTTTCCCGTCCGAGCCAGGTAAGTCAGCACGAGGGCGATGCCGACCAGTGCGTCGCGCCCGTAATGCGCCGCCGGATAAATCACCCCGCCGTTGCCTTCCCCGCCTATCACGGCGCGGGTCTCCTTCATCTTGGCCACCACGTTCACCTCGCCAACCGCGGACGCGCTGTATTCCCCTCCGCGCAGACGGGTCACGTCGCGCAAGGCGCGGGTGGAACTCAAGTTAGACACAGTGTTGCCCGGCGTGTGCTGCAAGACATAGTCTGCCACCGTCACCAAAGTGTATTCCTCGCCGTACATCGTCCCGTCCTCGCAGAACATGGCCAGACGATCCACGTCAGGATCCACCACGAACGCCAAGTCGTGACCGCCTTTTTGCATCAAAGCCTTGATGTCGCCCAAGTTCTTTTCCAAGGGTTCGGGGTCATGGGCGAAATTCCCCGTCGGCTCAGTAAACAGCCCCGTGACCTGTTCCACTCCCAATTGTTCCAACAACCGGGGCAGGATGATGCCGCCCACGGAATTGACGGTGTCTATGGCCACGCGGAAATGCGCCTTGCGAATCGCCTCCACGTCCACCAATCTCAGATTCTTCACCAAGTCGATGTGCTTCTGGCCGTAAGTGTGGTCTTCCCGACAGTGCCCCAGGCAATCCGCACCGGCATATTCAAACGCCTCCTCCTCGGCCAGCCGCAACACTTCGTTCCCCTCCGGCTGGTCGAGGAATTCTCCTTTCTCATTCAAGAGCTTCAAGGCGTTCCACGTCCGCGGATTATGCGAGGCCGTGATGATGATGCCGCCACAAGCTCCTTCCATCACTACAGCCAGTTCGGTAGTCGGCGTGGAGGCCAGCCCGATGTCGACCACATCGAAACCCATGCCCATCAGCGTGCCGCACACCACATCCCTGACCATCCCGCCGGAAATACGCGCATCCCGCCCCACCACGATTGCATTACTCTTCACCACGGACTTCCGGCGAATTAACGCGGCGTATGCGGACGTGAACTTCACGATGTCCAACGGGTTCAGCGTGTCGCCCACACCGCCGCCGATAGTCCCGCGTATGCCTGAAATGGATTTGACAAGTGCCATAACAAAGAACCTTTATGCGTATGATTGAGTCTTATGAAAAATTTACTCGGGCAAAGATAATCATAAAAACGACAAACGGCGGACACCGCCGGGGAAATTCCGGCAAAAAATCCATTAATGGGATTTTTATCGCTACCTTTGTGCCTGTCAGACCTAAACGAAACGTCATGGAACGCAACATCGCGCTCGGCATCGCATTTTGTTCTTCCCTCCTCACATGGGGACAAGGGGGAAACACGCCACAGGCCTCTGCCACGCCGGAGGGACTAAGCCGGAAAGTGGAAAGATTCGGCACGGCCATCCCCCAGGAGAAAGTCTTCCTCCACATCGACAACACGTGCTATTTCGTAGGCGACACGATATGGTACAAGGCATACGTCACGCGCTCGGACCGGCAGACCCTGACCGACCTCAGCAAGATATTGTACGTGGAACTGCTCACGCCCGACGGTTACCTGGTAGAGCGGCAACAGGTGGAAATGCCGGACGGGACAGGGCACGGGGCTTTTGCGCTTGCCGACTCCCTGTACGCCGGGTATTACGAATTGAGGGCATACACCCGCTGGATGCTGAACTTCGGGCAGTACGAGCACCCGCATTCCAAATGGACGGAACTGATGTTCTACTCTAAATCGATGGCCAAGGACTTTTTCCGGGACTACGACAAGATTTATTCACGCGTGTTCCCGGTATTCGACCAACCGCGAACTCCCGGAGACTACGCCAAGGACATGACGCTCAGGCCGATGCGGAGGTATTTCAAATCCGCCAAGGGCAAGCCGGAACTCGACCTCCGCTTCTATCCCGAGGGAGGGGACATCGTGGAAGGAACTGCCGGAAGAGTGGCGTTCGAGGCCAACACCGAGGAAGGGAGACATATCGACATCGAGCTGTCCGTACAGGACAGGAACGGGAGGGAAATCGCCCGGGCCAAGAGTACGGGCCGGGGACGAGGCGCATTCACCTTGCCGGACGTACCGGCCGGAGAGAGATATAAGGCCGTATTCCGACACGAAGGATATGATTACACATACGCATTGCCCGAACCGGCAAAGGAGGGCTGCGCCATGACCGTCGTGCAAAGAGGGGAGGTCGTCAGCGTCTCTGTCCAATCATCCGGCCTCCCTGACCCGCCGCCGGTCATCGGCCTGCAAATCATGCACGACGGCGTGTCGGAAGCCTATTACGACATCAGGCTCGACCACGGCGGCAGGGCTTCCGTCGAAATCCCGTCCGGCAGGCTTCCCACGGGCGTGAACCAGCTTACGCTGTTCGACGGGAAAGGACGTGTGTACGCCGACCGCCTGATATTCGTCGACCACCACGAATATGACACACCGCAATTGACCATCGACGGGATAAAGGCACAATACGAACCTTTCGAGCCCATCTCCCTGCAACTCCAACTGACGAACCCCGCCGCCGGCGCGCCCAACGTGTCGTTGGCGATACGGGACCATGCCACGGACGAACTGACATACGACAACGGAAACATCCTTACGGAAATGCTGTTGGGGAGCGAGCTGAAAGGTTTCGTCGAGAATCCAGGTTACTACTTCGAGGCTGACGACAGCATCCGCCGCCAGGCACTTGACCTCCTCATGATGGTGCAGGGATGGCGGCGTTATTCGTGGAAGACCATGTCGGGCATCGAGCCCATGGCCATCCGGCACATGCCGGAGCAGCTTCAGACCATCTCAGGCTGCGTGAACAGGATAGAGGACTTCCGGCTGGCCTACGGGACGTATGTCAAGGAAGAGAACTGGTTGCCCGAGACCGGGACCATGCGCGCGCCGGACACTTCCATAGAACGGGACGAAACCATAGAAGACATCATGGAAGCCGCAGACAACCCGGAACAAGGAAACAAAGGGCTTGAGTCCGGCAACACCTCGGACAATGACCCGCTGACCCGAATGCTTCGGGACAACCAGCGCGACCCGTTCACCACGGGTTCCACCATGAGCAACCTGAAAGGGGAGGTCAACGTGTGGCCCACATTCATCCAAGGCAAACAGACCATGACTCTGACGCAATCGACGGAGAACGGAATGTTTTATATGAAGACACCTTTGCTTTATGACAAATACATCCTGTTCCTCCCGGCGGCGGACAAAGATAAGGGAGAAGACTACATCAAAGACAAAATGAAGAAGGACTTCATCAACGAGGAGGCGTATCCGGACTATTTCGTCAAATTGGACAGGTTCAATCCCTTGTTCCCCAAACCGTACAGCTACTATCAGGACAAGCCGCGCTACGATGCGGACGGACGGTTCGACAGCCAAGGCGGCCAAACCTCTTTCACAGACCGCCAGCTTGCCACGATAACCGTACGCACCAAACGGGGAGGACTGCGCAAGCTCGACCTCAGCAAGCCCGCCGTGGTGGTCGACGCTTACGAGGCATTCAACCTCACGGCCGACTACGGCATGAGCACCGGCACGCACAACTGGGTCACTTTCCCGCAGCAGGTCGCCCTGGCATACGTCGGAGACATGGGCATGGACAGGGACTATTTCCTACAAGTCCGGTACGACGGCAAACCGATAAACCTGAAGAGCACCCGCAAGAACGTTGCCCCGCCACGCATGGCCAACGGCACACAGATTGAAATACCTCCCGTCATCGCTGCCGGGGAGAGCAAAATGGACGCTTACCGGCACATCCGCAATTTGGACAAGCTCTATATCTACACGGACTACGCTCCACGCGAACAAGGCAGTCCGAGGTACGAAGGCGACGACCAGCCGGATGTCGTCATCGACTACCGCCTGTTTCCCGGCGACGGCTACCAGCCCACATACCGCGACCGACGTTACGTGCTGGACGGATACGCCGTATGCGAGGACTTCTACAGCCCCGACTACAGCCAGAAGCCCCTGCCGGACACGAAAGACTACCGTCGCACCTTATATTGGGTCCCGGACGTGAAATTCGACGCGGAAGGAAAGGCCATCGTCAATCTGTACAATAACGGCAAACCCACGGTACTCAGTATCCAAGCCGAGGGCATCACGGCCAAGGGCGACCCCATCACATGGAATAGCCGGGAATAAGAATCGCGGCCCCAATCCCTGAAGCCAGGGGGGAATCATACTGTTCCCGGCATGTCCGGGAGACACGTGAACTCCGGTCCGGTTCCGATTGCCGCCACGGCTCCGGCCGTGACAGAGCCACGTCCGGCGGGGAAGACGCTTGCCGTTCTTTGCGGGAAAAGCCGGTCTGTCTTCCCTGTCGGTAACTTCAAACTGTCCATCCACGGCAAAGAGAGCCTCAGCCCGGTGGATTTTATCAACGGTTCCCCATGGATTTGTTTTCCTTTTCAGCGGGTATGGAAATCGAAAGGAGCATTCTGGCGGCAGGGTCGCCAGCACTGAAGAAGCCCTGACCCCGTCGTCGGAGCCTGCGGCATCCGTCGCCGTTTTCATGGAAGGATCAGGCATGGGGCTCAGCAACTTCTTCTCCACCCGGGCAGAGGCTGTCCCTTCCATTCCCATCATTTCCGAACGGCCTGTCAAGAGTCCCACGCAGTGCGACCGGCTTCCCGATGTCGGCTTACGCCCGTACTACGGCCTGACGAAAATTCCGCCTACGTCAACCCGGAATCCGGCTTCACGAGAATCAGCCCGGAATCCCCGCGACAAAACCAAAAGACATTTCGGCGGCTGGGAAAAGGAAGAGGACGCGCCATCGTTTCCCGATGACGGGAAACGACGCACGTGGACGGCAGACCGTAAACGTAAAGGGAGAGGAACCAGTCACGGTATCCTCTCCCTTTACGGATATGGTTCATCGTCATTGCCGGCCCTGCCGGGGTCAGCAGACCTCGGAGCCGGGCTTCACCTCGCGGTCTACGGTAACGACACTCAGCGACTCGTCATGATCCAGCGCCGAGAGTATCATGCCTTGGCTTTCGATGCCTTTCAATTTACGGGGGGCAAGGTTGGCAATGAAGCAAACCTGCTTGCCCACCAGTTCCTCGGGCTTGTAGAATTTGGAGATGCCGCTCACTATCGTGCGGTTCTCCAGCCCGTCGGCAATCTTGAGGCACAACAGCCTGTCCGCTTTGGGCACCCTGGTGCATTCCAATACCGTCCCCACACGGATGTCCAGCTTCTGGAAATCCTCGAACGTGACATTCTCCCGAACGGGCTTGGCTTTATAGCCGGCTTCCTCATTGGCCTTTCTCGTGTCCAGCAACTTCCGCACCTGCGCTTCGATTTCATCGTCTCCTATCTTCCCGAACAACAGTTCCGGCTTCGCCAACCGCCGGCCCGCCTGCAAAAGATCCGTCCGCCCCAGCCAGTTCCACTCGAATCTTTCCATGTTCAACATCTTGCGGAGCTTCTCGCTGCTGAAAGGCAGGAACGGCTCGAAGGCGATGGCGAGATTGGCCGTGAGCTGCAAGGAGACGTAGATGACGGTGTTCACCCTCCCCGGGTCGGTCTTCACCGCTTTCCAGGGCTCGCAGTCGGCGATGTATTTGTTGCCGGCGCGTGCCAGATTCATCGTCTCTTTCTGCGCGTCGCGGAACTTGAACGTGTCAAGAAGTTCCTCCACTTTGGCTTTCACTTTCTTGGACTCGTCCAGCGTCTGGCGGTCGTACTCCGTCAGGCTTCCGCACTCCGGCACCACGCCGCCGCAATACTTCTGCGCGAGCTGCAGGGCACGGTTCACGAAATTGCCGTACACGGCCACCAACTCGTTGTTGTTGTGCGCCTGAAAGTCCTTCCACGTGAAGTCGTTGTCTTTCGTCTCCGGCGCGTTGGCCGTGAGGACGTAGCGCAACACGTCCTGCTTGCCCGGGAAGTCGCGCAGGTACTCGTGCAGCCACACCGCCCAATTGCGCGACGTGGAAATCTTGTCGCCTTCCAGATTGAGGAACTCGTTGGCCGGCACGTTGTCCGGCAGGATATAGCTTCCCTCGGCTTTCAGCATGGCCGGGAAGACGATGCAGTGGAACACGATGTTGTCCTTCCCGATGAAGTGCACCAGCCGCGTCCCGGGGTCTTTCCACCATTTCTCCCACGTGTCGGGCAACAGCTCCTTCGTGTTGCTGATATAGCCGATGGGCGCGTCGAACCATACGTAGAGCACCTTCCCCTCGGCTCCTGCCACCGGCAAGGGAATGCCCCAGTCCAGGTCGCGGCTCACGGCACGGGGCTGCAATCCCATGTCGAGCCAGCTCTTGCACTGCCCGTACACGTTGTTGCGCCATTCCTTGTGCCCTTCCAGAATCCACTGGCGCAGCCACGCCTCGTGCTTGTCCAACGGCAAGTACCAGTGCTTCGTCTCGCGCATCACCGGCTTCGAGCCGCTGATGGCGCTTTTCGGGTCAATCAATTCCGTGGGGGAAAGCGACGTGCCGCATTTCTCGCACTGGTCCCCGTACGCTCCCCCGGCATGGCAATGGGGACATTCGCCCGTGATGTAACGGTCGGCCAGGAAGGTGCGCGCCTCCTCGTCGTAATACTGCATGGACGTCTTTTCGACGAACTCGCCCTTGTTGTACAGGGTGCGGAAGAACTCCGAAGCCGTCTCCCGGTGCACTTCGGACGTCGTGCGCCCGTACACGTCGAACGAGATGCCGAACTCCTCGAAAGAGTCCTTAATGGCTTTATGGTAACGGTCTACCACGTCCTGCGGAGTAACGCCCTCCTTCTTGGCACGGATGGTGATAGGCACGCCATGCTCGTCGGAGCCGCCGATGAAAAGCACGTCTTCCTTCTTCAGCCGTAGGTATCGCACGTAAATGTCCGCCGGCACATATACCCCCGCCAGATGTCCGATGTGTACCTGGCCGTTGGCGTACGGCAAAGCCGCCGTGACGGTCGTCCTCTTGAATCTCTGTTCCATTTCCTATGTTTTAAGCAATCATGTCCTATGCTGTCGGGCGTTCAGGGCGCAAAGTTACAGAATTATTCCCGATTCTCAGGCCGGATCGTCCCCGCAAGTGCCACATGCCATACATTTGACGGCACAAGGCCGGCGGCGCGGCCTGCAAGCAAGGCTCCGCCCACGTCCGCGAATCCGTTCCCACTTCGCAAGGCAGCGGG
>CAYPMY010000100.1:0-7660 GCA_964412085.1 uncultured Paraprevotella sp.
TCCCTTGCGGTTGGTTTTCCAATCCCTTGCGGTTGGTTTCCCGTTCCCTTGCGGTTGGTTTCCCGTTCCAAGGAGATTCTTCCGAGCCGTTCCCGTCCCGTCCGCCACGCTCATGTTTTTCCGCCGCCTTCCGCCAAGTCCGCCCTGACGGGAACCAAGCCTGCCCGGAGACCACGGGCATGGAAGGACGCGCTTCCGCGGAAGGCGACGGGAAGCGTCGCAACGGCCTGCGCCGGTCCCTTCCTCCGGGAATCCAGGGGGAAAGAGCCTGCGGGGCGAGATTTTTATCCGCCGCCGCTCCCCTTCCGACGGAAGTTTTTTCGTATCTTTGCCCCCTCGAGGAGAATCACAAAAGACAAACGATATATGTTCGACAATTTGAGCGAGAGACTGGAACGGTCTTTCAAAATCCTGAAAGGCGAGGGGAAAATCACCGAAATCAACGTGGCCGAGACCTTGAAAGACGTGCGCCGCGCGTTGCTCGATGCCGACGTGAACTACAAGGTGGCCAAATCATTCACCGACACGGTGAAGCAAAAGGCGTTGGGGCAGAACGTGCTGACGACCGTGAAGCCCGGCCAGCTGATGGTGAAAATCGTACACGACGAATTGGCCGCCTTGATGGGGGGCGAGACGGCGGAACTGAACCTGCAAGGCCGCCCGGCAGTCATCCTGATGGCGGGCTTGAACGGCGCCGGCAAGACGACCCTGTCCGGGAAACTGGCCCTGTTGCTGAAAAGCAAGAAGCGCAAGAATCCCTTGCTGGCGGCTTGCGACGTCTACCGCCCGGCGGCCATCGAACAGTTGAAAGTCTTGGGCGAACAGGCCGGCATCCCCGTATACAGCGAGCCGGACAACAGGGATGCCGTACAAATCGCGCGGAACGCCGTGAGGGAAGCCAAGGCCAAAGGACACGACGTGGTCATCGTCGACACGGCCGGGCGTCTGGCGGTGGACGAACAGATGATGCAGGAAATCGCCGCCATCAAGCACGGCGTCGACCCCGACGAGACGCTCTTCGTGGTGGATGCCATGACCGGGCAGGATGCCGTGAACACGGCCAAGGAATTCAACGACCGCCTGGACTTCGACGGCGTGGTGCTCACCAAACTGGACGGCGACACGCGGGGCGGGGCGGCCCTGTCCATCCGCTCGGTGGTGGACAAGCCCATCAAATTCATCGGCACGGGAGAGAAAATGGAAGCCATCGACCAGTTCCATCCCTCGCGCATGGCCGACCGTATCCTGGGCATGGGCGACATCGTGTCGCTCGTGGAAAAGGCCCAGGAACAGTATGACGAGGAAGAAGCGCGCCGCCTGCAAAGGAAAATCGCCAAGAACCAGTTCGACTTCAACGACTTCTTGTCGCAAATCCAGCAAATCAAGAGGATGGGCAACCTGAAAGACTTGGCCGGCATGATTCCCGGCGTGGGCAAGGCTCTCAGGAACATGGAAATCGACGACAACGCCTTCAAGGGCATCGAAGCCATCATCCAGAGCATGACCCCGCGCGAGCGTGCCAACCCGGAAATCCTGAACGCCAGCCGCCGCCAACGCATCGCGAAAGGCTCCGGCACCAACATACAAGAAGTGAACCGCCTCGTCAAGCAGTTCGACCAGACGCGCAAGATGATGAAGATGGTGACGGGCGGCAGGACGGGCAAGAACATGGCCAACATGCGGGGGATGCCGGGAATGCCGGGGATGCCGAAACTGAAATGAGAACTATCCGCACGGCCACGGAAGAAAGGACGAACGGATAACGCGCCGCATTCATCCTGATGCTTCCCGGAGGGCGGGGGAAAGGCGCGGCGCAGGCGCAGGCCGCCCGCGGCTCCGCGGACGCGCCGCACGCCCGGCGGGGGAAAGGCCATGCCGGGAAGAATCCCAAGGATGCCTGAAAACGCCATGGGCGGACACGAGGACGGGGACTACCCGGCCGTCGCGGGGGACAGCCGCCGGAGACGAACCGGGGAAGCCACGGCGGAGGAAGACCGCCCGCGTCCGCAAGCCCCGGCGCGGGCACAAGCCCAACGGGACAACAGGGCATCGCGGGCATGCCCCCGTGCCTTGCCACCCGCACCGGACGGAGCCGCTCCGGCCAAAGGCCCGGGAGGCGCGCGCATCGGAGAGGCGGCCACAAGGACATACCCGCAAGAACCGAAGACGAAAGGAGGTCGAAAATGACACTGATTGACGGAAAGGCCACCGCCGCACAAATCAAGGCGGAAATCGCCGAAGAGGCAAGGCGAATCGCGGAAGCCGGGGGGAAACGCCCGCATCTGGCCGCCATCCTCGTGGGACACGACGGAGGCAGCGAGGCTTACGTGCGCAACAAGATGCTGGCTTGTGAAGCCTGCGGCTTCAAATCCACCCTGGTCCGCCTCGAGGACACCGTCGGCGAGGAGGGACTTCTGGCCGAGGTGGACAAGCTCAACGAGGACGAGGACGTGGACGGATTCATCGTGCAACTGCCCCTCCCCCGCCACATCCACGGACAGAAAGTCATCGAGGCCATCGACTACCGCAAGGACGTGGATGGCTTCCATCCCGTCAACGTGGGACGAATGGCTGTCGGGCTCCCCTGCTACATTCCCGCCACCCCGAAAGGCATCCTGGAATTGCTCCGGCGTTATCATGTCGAGACGAGCGGCAAGAAATGCGTCGTTCTGGGCCGCAGCGACATCGTGGGCAGGCCCGTGGCGCAGCTCATGATGCAAAAGCAGTACGGCGACGCCACGGTGACCGTATGCCACAGCCGGAGCCGCGACTTGGAGAAGGAATGCCGCGAGGCGGACATCGTCATAGCCGCTGTCGGACAGCCCGATTTCGTCAAGGCCGGCATGGTGAAGGAGGGGGCTACGGTCATCGACGTGGGCACGACGCGCGTCCCGGACGCCACGAAGAGGAACGGATTCCGCCTCAACGGCGACGTGAAATTCGACGAAGTGGCCCCCAAATGCGCTTACATCACCCCCGTGCCCGGGGGAGTAGGCCCGATGACCGTCTGCATGCTGATGAAGAACACGCTGTCGGCGGCCAAAAAGGAATTCTATCGGTGAGGGGGCGTCCAGCGGACGCAAGGCACGCCGCCCGCCCGACGGCACACCCCGCCGGGCAGGGGTCTTCGCGGGCTCCGAGGCAGGCCGCCCAAGAAAGTTATGGCAAAAAAACGGTGAAACATTTGAAGTTCCGAATAAAATGCGTACCTTTGCGCCGTGGCGGGAAAGGCACGGGAGGCTTCCCGTGAAGACACGCCGGAACGGTGACTATAGTTCAGTTGGTTAGAGCGTCAGATTGTGGTTCTGAATGTCGTGGGTTCGAGTCCCACTAGTCACCCGGAGGAAAAGAGGATTTCCAGCAGCGGGAATCCTCTTTTTCTTCAAGCGGGCCATGCTTTTGCAACGCGGCGGGGCAAATCCGTGCTGGCCGGGGAAACGGGCCTGCCTGACCTTCACGGCATGCGGATGACAGGCCCCGCCTGATATTCCTGCCTGTCCCCGGTGAATTTCCACCGAGCCGGAAAAGGGCTCCGCCGGGGTCGGCCTTCGTCAACCTTGGGCCTAACGCCACGGAAACGCGGCACGGAAGCGCAAGCCTCTGCCGCCCCCGCGGATCTCTTGCCCAGGAAGCGCGGCACGTAACATATTTTATCTTTTCGAGAAACATTCTCAACCCTCATGGAAATCGAAAGGAAAGTTTTCGTACCTTTGGCCGTACAGAAGAACCCATCAAACAAGACCTGAATGAAAAAGCAGCATTTAAAAGCCGTGATTCTGGCGGCCGCATGGGCGGGGCCGCTCAACGCCACGGGGCAAACCGGCACTCCGACGCACGCCATCCAGCAGACGTTCACCATCCCCAGCCCCGACTACAGGCTCAGCCCTTACACCGGCATGACCCGCCAAAGCTGGATAGACGCGGCCGAATACTTGTTGAGCGGAGCCTTCACATACATCCGCACATTGGACGACCCGATGTATTTCCCCAAACAGCTTGACAAGACTTACCCCAACGACGAGGGGCAAGTGCCCACGGCCAAGCTGGAAGGATTCTGCCGCACGCTATTCATAGCCGCTCCCCTGCTCAGGGAAAAACCGGGACTCACCCTGAACGGGATAAAGGTGGCGGACTATTACCGCCGCCAGCTTCTGAACCTCGTCCGTCCGGACAGTCCGAGCTTCATCCCCCACCGCAAGGGCGGGCCGAGCCAGATACTGGTGGAATTCGGCGCTTTGGCCATATCGCTGTCTGTGGCCAAGGACATACTTTGGGAACCGCTCACACAAGGACAGAAAGACAAACTGGCCGCCACGATGCTCAGTTACGGCAATGGTCCGACCATAGAGTCGAACTGGATGTTCTTCAATGTATTCGTCATCAGCTTCTTCAAGGAACAGGGTTACGCCGTCGACGACCAACGCATGAAAGAAAACATAGAAAAGATTCTTGACCTCTATCGCGGGGAAGGCTGGTACAACGACGCACCGGCATACGACTACTACAGTATGTGGGCGTTCCAGATGTACGGCCCCGTCTGGGCGCAAATGTACGGACATTTCTACCCGGAATATGCCGCACGGTTCATGAAGAACCAGCACGACCTGGCGGACAATTATCCTTATATGTTCAGCGCGGAAGGCAAAATGAACATGTGGGGGCGGAGCATCCCTTACCGCTTCGGCGCCGTCGTCCCGCTTGCGTTATTAGGATATGAAGAAGACCCGGCCGTCAATTACGGCTGGATGCGCCGCATCGCTTCCGCCACCCTCCTTCAGTTCCTGCAAAACCCCGACTTCCTGGAAGACAACGTGCCGACGCTGGGATTCTACGGAGCCTTTGCACCGGCCGTACAAATCTACAGTTGCCGAGGCAGTGTTTATTGGTGCGGGAAGGCGTTCCTGAGCCTGCTCCTCCCCGCCGACAATCCGTTCTGGACTGCCGTGGAGAATAACGGGCCGTGGGAGAAGGATTTCAAGAAAGACCATGTGTACAACAAATTCCAACCCGCAACGAACCTGCTCATCACGGACTATCCGAATTGCGGCGGGGCGGAAATGCGTTCGTGGTGCCATGAAACGGTAGCCGACGACTGGCAAAAGTTCCGCAGCTCCGAGAACTACAACAAGCTGGCCTACCACACGGAATTCCCATGGATGGCCGATGGGACGAACGGGATGGTTTCCATGAACTACGCCACCTTGAACGGCGGGAACCAATGGGAAGTGCTCCGCCTCTACACTTTCCGAAGTTTTGAAGACGGTGTCTACCGGCGCGATGCCGAACTGGAAACGAACCATGACATACGGTACGAACTGGCGGATATCCCCCTGCCTGACGGTGTCCTGCGGGTGGACAAGGTCGTCTCTCCGGTGGCCACGAAAGTCCGTCTGGGACATTACTCTCTGCCGGAAATCAACGGCGAACCCGTTCGGAAGGAGAAGCCATCCAAAGCGAAAGACGCCGTGATACTCCACAACGGGGCGTACCGCCTGGCCTTGATTCCGCTCCACGGATGGGAAACGGTCACGGCCTGCTACCCGGAAGGCCTGCATCCGGTAAGCCGCAGATGCGGGCTCATCATGGCCGAAGGCAAAGTGGAAAAGGAAAAGATATTCGTCACCCTGATGCTTTGGAAGAAAGGGGGAAAAAGGTTCACCAAGAAAGAACTCTCCCCCGTAAGGGACATAAAAGTGTCCGAAGATCTGAATGCCGTAGACATCACGTTTGCAGACAAAAGCGTAAAACGGGTCTCTTTCCATGAGGTTCAAAGATAGGGGCGAAGGTGCTTCCCCGTCAGTCCCGGACAAGCCTCGAGCGGGAAGCCTTTTGCCCGGAAAGGCTCGGGCTTTCCCTGACATTCCCGCGACCCGGCCGCTCCGGCGCAATCCGCGTCCGAAGGGCAAAGAACGCCCGAGGCCGGGCAACCACGGATTCCCTTTTCCCCGCCCGTCCTCCCAAAGTTCCCGGCAGGGGGAACAAGGCGGCAGGGACGGACCGGGGACGGACATCCGCCACGCCCGCCTTCAAGCGGCACCGTTCAGGATGTCCTCCGGTCGCCTCTGCCGGTCATCTCCGCGCCGGCCGACGGGATCCTGGCAACCAAGTCCGTCACGGACGTAACGTCCAGGCGACATACGGCCCAAGCCGGCAGTCGCCCCTGCCGCCACGATTCCTTTCGCCGGTTCATACGCCGCCCCTTTCCGTTCCCATACAAAGGCATAGGGGGAACAGGCGGAAACCGTCCCGCTGTTTGTACGGGAACAGGGGCAAGGCAAGGAATTTAACAGTTTTTATCGGGGAAAAGCCGCCTGGGTTTGAAATAAAGACGTAACTTTGGTTGTACATAATCATTTATAAAATAAAAGCAATATGAAAAAGCGTGGTTTATGTCTTAAATACGGTGGCTTTAGTGCAGTCACCTTAGTCCTCGCCTTCGGGCTGGCTTCCTGCCATCCGAAGGGAAAAGCCGGTTCCGACCAAGACGGCGCGATAAAGACGGAGGACATCACGTGGGAGGAAAATCCTTCGGCCGAAGGATGCAAGCTGGTTGCCGCTTACCCGTCCGACAGCTCCGGCGCCGCGGCACAAAACATACGGGAATGGATAAACGAACAGCTCGGCGGCACCTACGCCGGAAGTCTGGACGACGGCAAAAAGCTACTGGAATACTATGGTACAGAACGTGCGGATCAGGTGAAACGCGAAATTGCCGAAATAGGAAAAAACACGGCCTTGGACTCATCCGTCTACTACGTACAGTTCAAAAGGGCGTTTGAAACAGGAAAGTTCATCACATACACCGCTGAGACATACGAATATTCCGGCGGAGCCCACGGCAGCGAAAGCCTGACCGGCGGCGTGTTCCGGAAAACGGACGGCCGCCGGTTCGGCTGGGACATGTTCACGGCAAGCGGCAAGGAAAAGCTGCGGGGCATGATAAAAGACGGGCTGAAAAGGAAATACTTCAAGGCGAACAGCGACGAAGAGTTCTACGCCATGCTGTTGGAAGAGAACGCACGCTACACTTTTCCCCTCCCGGAGACGGAACCGATATGCGGAGCCCACGGGGTGCAGTTCATCTACCAGCAGTACGAGATTGCCCCATACTCCGCCGGCCTTCCCACGTGCGTCCTCCCGTATGATTCCTTAGAGAACCTGTTCACGGTCACGATGAAGCCCCTGATAGAAAGTACCACGGACACCCTGGCCCTCACCTACAACCCGATAGCCAAACGATAATCACCACACGGCAAACGGTAACAATGATGAACAAGTCCCGCATCCGATATAAGATGTGGGACTTGTTCGCTCCAATCGAAACGGGCGGAGTACTGCGTTCGCAGGACATGGAAGTGAAGATCCATTCGGTTGATTTGTGTTAAACGGGGATTATAGAAACCGCTAACTTTGCAAGGCAAGACATCCAAGGCCGGCAAATGAGGGGTTCCGCCGCCTGCCGGAGGTCGACATGAAAAGAATGGACGGAACCCCTCTTAAGAAACGACATGAAATGAGAAAGATTCTTCTTGCCGCCGTTTGC
Organism: uncultured Paraprevotella sp.; assembly: GCA_964412085.1. GTDB lineage: Bacteria > Bacteroidota > Bacteroidia > Bacteroidales > Bacteroidaceae > Paraprevotella. The sequence continues at coordinate 7,544 of CAYPMY010000100.1, forward strand.
GGCCTCTGTCTGGCCCGCATGGCGGAAGCACAAACGAAAGCAGACACCTTGTACTACGACAAGGACTGGAAAGGTTGCGAGAAACCGTTCGCCACTTATTACCGCATATATTCGGCC
>CAYPMY010000101.1:0-5229 GCA_964412085.1 uncultured Paraprevotella sp.
AAAATGGAAATCCAAGGGGAGCGGCTCTACGTCGGAGGGACTTTCTTCCAGATGCTGCCGTTCGACAACGGCCTGATCCACGCCGGCGGATGCGACTTGTTCGTCACGGCCTTGGACAAGAACACGCTGGACGTGCAATGGACGGCCCAAAGCAGCCTTGACGAAGGCAACGGCGACGAGGCGCACTTCAACGAGAATTTCTCGGCCATGACGGTGGCGGACGGAGTGGTCTCCCTCTACGGCTACGTCATCCACGACCAGGACAACGTGAAGACTATCACCGAAATGCTGGACTACGCTTGCTCCGACGGCACGGCCACGGGCAACGAAACGTCCGCGCTGGTGACAGGCGCTGACATCAACGGAACGACCAAGGCTCTCCTCACTGTCGACACCGCGGGCCTCTCCACGACCCTTGCCGCGTATGCCGTTGCGGGAGGCGACGACATCGCGGCCACGAAGACCTTGTCCGTCCGGCGCGTGGGCGACACGTTCTACTTCGCTGAGCCGGGCGACATAGCCGTCTACGACCTGCAAGGCCGCATGCTGAAACAGGCAGGCCATGCCACTTCCGTCAGCATCGGCGACCTGGCGCGGGGCCTCTACATCCTTTCGGACGGGAAGGCCGTGCTGAAAGTCGGGAAGAAGGGCTTATAGGGGGACGAGCCCCTCCCGCGAACGGCCAAGGCCCCCGTTACGGACATTCCCGTAACGGGGGCCTGTTCTTACGAAGCCGCGCGGACACGGACATGACGGGCGGGGGAGACACGCCTCGCCTTCACGAAGCGTCTTCCCGGAGGCCGCCTGCCCCCGAAACATTCCGAAAGCCGGGACAAGACATACCCAGCCCGCGACCCATCGGCCCTTGTCAGGCGGCACGGACAGGACACGCCCGGGAACGGCCGACGGCAAAAGGGGAACGGCCCCGACGGCAAGAAGCCGCGCCGCGGCCGCAAGGGCGGAGCCCGTCCCCCGACGGCAGGACGAGGGGGACCGTTCATTGGCGCGTTCCCTCCCCTCTCCGAGCCGCGTCCTGTCAGATTGTCAAAATGACAGTCCCGCCCCCGCGAGAGCACCTCATTCCGGGACGGGCAGGCGCGCCGACGGAAATAAACGATTCTCGCGCGCCGGACGGAAGTCATCCTGTCGGCCATCCCCCGCTTCCCGCTTACATCCTGCACACCGGGAACGCAGTCCGCCCGCAGGCCGGAGAGGCGCGGGAAAGCGAAAGGCGGCATTTGCCTGCCACCGTGTCGTCCGGATTCTGGCGGCGGCCATCCCCCATTTAGGGAAAAAAGGGACGGCGAACGCCGGTTTCCACGCCCCTCGCGGCAGACTTTTCCGCCGGAATACTGGCTTTGCCGCCGGGACATGCGGAGAAAAAAAGTGTTTTCTGCCCAGAACGGGAAAACAATCTCAAGAGATTGACTCTTAAAATCCGTCAACGGAATCCAAAGACAAGGGCGAAACGTGAAAAAACGTTGCTTAAAACCAAGCATGATTCGCACACGCCGCGTTTTTCAGGCGACTTTTTCCGTCCCCAAGGACGGCGGCGGACTTACACTTTGCCATCCGAACGGCGGTTTCCGCGTCAAACAGACACGAATCAGGCTCTGCCGACGGACAGGCGGCCGCTGGACTTGACGCGCCCCGGGGCCGCCCGTCTCCCGCACAGGACACGCCGCTTTCCCGGCACCGTCCAGACGGGCGCGCCGGACGGGACCGCCGGGGCAACCGTTCCCGGCCCCGTCCCCAAAGACCGCAAAAGGACAGGGGACACGAGCCCGCCGCCGACAGGAAGAGGGAGGCCATCCCCGTCTCCGCAGACGCGCCTGCGGCAACACCTGCCGACGCGCCGCCGGGAACCGTACAGGCCGTCCCCCTCACGTCTTCCCCCGAATGTCCGGGAAAGGACGCCGCCGGCGTGCAGGCGGAACCGCCCGGAGGGGCGAAAGCCGGGACGGCCGCAGGCCGCGGGCCGCCCACGCCCCCGCCGGCAAGCCCGGAACCGCATCGTCCCGCGGCACGACCTGCCCCTGCCCTCTTCCCCGTCGCGGACAATCCCCCGCGCCTGCCCCTGCCCCCATAAACGAAAGCCTCCCCTTCCTTCCGGAAGAGGAGGCATTTCCCGCCTGACTGTCAAAGATTATGTGATTCCCCTCACATTCAGAGAGAAATCGCGCCCGAAGGACATACATCGGCGCAAGTGCCGCACTCCGTGCAGGCATCGGCGTTGATCACATACTTCTCGCCCTCGGAAATCGCGCCTACCGGACACTCGTCGATGCAAGTGCCGCAAGCCACACAATCGTCACCAATTACGTAAGCCATACCGTTCAGAATTTAAATTGTTAATGCCTCGTCTTATTCAAACGACACCGCAAAGTTAGCATTAAAATGGAATCCCCCAAACATTTCCTCACTATTTTTAGTGATTTTCGCCCGAAAAGCCGCGCCCGGATGCAATAAGCCACGTATCTTTGCGTTGTTTCCTAATAAATATCAGTGATTCATGAAAAGGATTCTGGCCGTCCTCCTCTGCCTCTCGTCCGCATACGGCATGACGGCACAGGAGCGAAAAGTCCAGCACCGCCCGTACATCGACCAAAGGAGATTCCACTACGGGTTCCTCTTCGGCGTCCACCTGCAGGACTTGGAGCTGGAGAACAACGGCTACGTCGACCCGGAAACCGGGGAGCAATGGTACGCCGACGTGGACAATTACAGCCCGGGGTTCAGCGTGGGCGTACTGGGAGAAATGCGCCTGAACACCTACTTGTCCCTGCGTCTCGTCCCCACCCTGCATTTCGGGCAGAAGCACGTGTCTTTTCATGAACAAGGGACGGGGCAGGACAGTACGCAGAACATCAAGTCGACCTACATCTCCGTCCCGCTGGACTTGAAATTCGCCGCCCCCCGCTACAACAACTTCCGCCCTTACTTCATCGCGGGCGTGAACCCCATGGTGGACTTGACCACCAAGAAACAGAAAGCCCTCCTCATGAAGCCTTTCGACTGTTATGTCGAGGTGGGCATGGGCTGCGACATCTACCTGCCGTTCTTCAAGCTCATCCCCGAACTGAAGTTCTGTTTCGGCCTGGCGGACATCTTACAGAAAAACCGCAGCGACCTGATAGACAACTCGCTGCGGAAATTCACCGATTCTCTGGACGGGGCATCATCGAAAATGATCGTATTGACGCTCTATTTCGAATAGGGGTCAGTCTCCTGCCGGCGACATCTCCAACAGCAGCATGCCGACATAACGCCCGTGCTTGCCCATCTGGTTGCAGTACACATCCTTCCCCCCGGCATCCTTCAACACCTCGGGATGCTCGAAATAAGTATGCGAATGGCCGCCCAGCACGACGTCGACGTGGCGCGTGGCCGGCACCAGTTCCGTGTCGTCCAGCCCCTCGATATTCCACCCCAGATGGGAGAGGCATACCACAAGGTCGCAGTGCTCCTTGTTCTTCAGTTCGTCGGCCACGCGGTTGGCCGCCGTGACAGGGTCTTCATACGTCACTCCCTTGTAGTTCTCCGAGGCTACCATTCCTTCCAGCTGCGTGCCCAATCCGAACACTCCGATTTTCACGCCCTTGCGCTCCAAAACGACGTACGGGCGCACCAGCCCCTCCAACACGGTGCCCTCCACATGATAATTCGCGCAGACGATGGGGAAAGTCGCCTCGCGGAATATGCGCGCCATGTTGTCCAGCCCGAAATCAAACTCGTGGTTCCCTATGGCGGCCGCGTCGTAACGCATCTCGTTCATCAACTTCACTTCCACCTCCCCTTTGTACAAGTTGTAGTAGGCGGACCCCTGAGAAAAGTCGCCGCTGTCAAAAAGCAGCAAGTCCGGGTCTTCCGCACGCAGGTCGCGTATCAGCGCCGCACGGCGGACAAAGCCGCCTTTGTCGGCCAACGCCGTATCGGACGAGTTCCGACTGACCGGCATCACACAACTGTGCGTGTCATTGGTATGCACGACGCGCAACTCCACCTCGCCGTCCCGCGCCGCAAGGACGGTGCCTGCCAGTCCGCACAAGACCGGCCATATCATGATCCTTACCTTGTTCATTTCCCGTCTCCTCCTTGTTTGACGATCCTGCCCTCCATGCGGGCCGTGATTCCATTCCCCTGCGCGGCCGCCCGGCGGATGGCCTCCGTGATCAGATCGCGTATGGTCATATTCGTGACCTTCTTCGACAGATTGTCCTTCAGGGCATACATCTTGTCGTTCCCCTCGGCCAGATAGTCCAATGTGGAAATCACATATATGCCATCGGGGTCAATCGGCCTGCCCCCGACCTCGGCTTGCAGAAGACGCCCGTCCCCCGTGATGACCAGACGGGCTCCGCTGATGCCCTCGCCCCCCACGGCGGCAATCTGCTCCATCAGCTCCGTCAGCTTGCGCCCGTCCAAGGAGAGGATGCACAGGCGGTTCTCAAACGGGGCTATTTCCAACACATCCCCATACGTCACCTCGCCTTGAGGCATCGTGCTCCGAAGCCCGCCGATGTTGCACAAGCCTATGTCGGCCATCTTGCCCACCCGGAGCGAGCCCTCGCGCAGCACGTCGGCCACAAAGTTCGACAAAAGGCTCTCGGGGCGATCCGCCCTCATGGCCACTTCGCTCACTCCCAACACCGGCGACATCACGCTGTCCACGGCATGGCGGTAGGGAGCCACCACGCGCGCCGCGCCGCTATCAGGCCTGGCGTCCAAGCGGGCGGTCACCTCGTAGCGTCCGGCCTTCACCTCCTTCAGCTCGTAACGCTGGGCAAACGTCGCCACCGCGCATCCACAACATGCGGACAAAAGCAAGAATCTGAATGTTCTCATCGCGTCGAATTTATATTCCACCCCAAAAATACGAAAAAAGACATTCAATCCGTCATTTCATCCGAAAAAAGAAACGGGAGCGGTTGGTCAATTCGCAAAATAGCCGTACCTTTGCACCGTTTTCCGTACAATCGCTGGCAGGATGCAGGGTTCCCTGTCATGTTGTATCGGGACGACAAACGACTTAATGACTAAAACAAACCATGGCAGATTTAATCAAAATCGCAGAAGAAGCGTTTGCTACGGGAAAGGAACATCCCAAATTCAAGGCGGGCGACACCGTTACCGTAGCATATAAAATCGTCGAAGGCAACAAGGAGCGTATCCAGCAGTACCGCGGCGTGGTCATCAAGATTTGCGGCCACTTGAACAAGAAACGTTTCA
>CAYPMY010000101.1:5351-7248 GCA_964412085.1 uncultured Paraprevotella sp.
CGGCAAGAAAGCCCGCATCCCCGAAAAGCGCGTGATAAGCAACAACAAATAAGTAAGTATGTCTCTATAAGGAATACATACTTTCTATATCGGCAAGACCGGCAAGGCTAACGGAAAGGCCAGCGACTTGAGGAAACGGTTGGATCTGTATCTCCGCTTCGGCCAAGGGAAAAATGTCGCGCATTGGGGAGGCAGATATATCTGGCAATTGACAGACGCAAAGTCTTTGCGCATCTTCTGGAAAGAGACCGCAGAAAATCCACGTGATGTTGAACAAGCAATGATAAGCGAGTTCATGCTTTTGCATCGTTCTTCAATAATCGCAGACATTAAGGTTTTGGTTTCCGAAAGAAAATCTATAATTTTGAAAAAAATGATAATGAATGAATTTCAAGTTTTTGATCCATTAAAGGATGATGTAAATACAGTACCTGCTCTATCAGGAAATTACATTTTCGCATTACGAAAAAATAGTAGACTTCCAGATATTGGTATTCCTATAACCTATACTAAGTTTGAGGATTATGAAGTTATCTATGTTGGTTTAGCCAGTAATAACCTTAGAGATAGAGATGTAAAGAAGCACTTCAATGGGAATGCTGGAAGCTCAACTTTGAGGAAAAGTCTTGGTTGTTTGTTTGGATATAATTTAATACCACGAGATACACATTATAACAGCAATGGGAAAACAAAGTTTAGTACAACAGATGAGAATAAGCTATCAGATTGGATAAGAACCAATTTGCTACTTTTCTATTATCCAAATAAAGATTTTGTCAATGTCGAATCTGATTTAATTCAAAGCTTAAATCCTCCACTAAATTTAGATAAAAATAACAATACCGTTAATTCAGGATTTAGAAAACATCTTTCTAAACTAAGAAACCAAAAACCGGTATATTTTTATGACAATATGGGTGAGATTATGAATCAAAGAAATTTAGGAAAAGAGTTATATGTTCAAATATGGCAAAAATATTTATCGGAAATTTTGCATGCTATAAATTCTACAAGTAAAACAATGAAGCTTAACCACTCTTTATTTGAATCCGTTGGAAATAGAAAAAAATCAGGATATACTTTCCGTTTAGAAATAGTTGATGGTATAGTACCAACAAAAAAAGGCTCTGCTGTTGCACGTGATTTGAAAAAAGTATTGGAGGGAAGTACTGATTTTAAAACACTTGCCAATAAAAAGAGTATAACAATCAGTTTAAATACTAACTTTGAACTGGTTGTGCAAGTAATATAGAGAAAATTAAGCCTTAATCAAGGGAATTGCACAGAATGTTGTTCGTAGCAACAGGCCAAATGTTCAATTATCAGAATGCTTAGAATGTAATTCTTCCACCCTACAGGAAAGTGATGTCTATGAGAATGGAATCTATCCTGTATATGGTACAAATGGAATCGTAGGCTATCTCGATAATTATAACACTGAGAATGAGGCTATCTATATTATCAAAGATGGTTCAGGGGTAGGAACGGTTTCTTATGTTACAGGCAAATGTTCTACAACAGGAACATTGAATACTTTGCAAGCTAAAGAAGGCTATTCGCTTCAATACCTTTACTATATAGTCACTCCTTAATAACATTTTATCTACTGTAATTCAGTAATTTAATCTATAAAAGTCTTTGATAAATCTGCAAGTTTTCTTATCTTTATATCAAGAAACTTGCAGATTTTATGATTAAAAAGTCCAATACCCCTGCTTGTTCAGCAACCTGTCTGACATGCTGAAGCAATCACACCCGCTTTACCAATTGGCCGACAAAATAGATTGGGGAAAATTTGAAACAGCATTCCAGCCTTTGTATTGTCAGGATAACGGCCGTCCTGGCAAGCCAATCCGTTTGATGTGTGGTTTGCTCATCCTGAAACACCTCCGTAATC
>CAYPMY010000102.1:0-7217 GCA_964412085.1 uncultured Paraprevotella sp.
AAGGCGGGTATGGAAAACAGCGTGGCAGGTGAAATCGCCCGTTACTCCGACCCCCTGGACATCGTCGCGAGAATAGGAGCATTCTGACGGGAGGCGCCCGCCTGTCCCGGCGGCCGCGGGACTGCCCCATAACGGCCGTCCGCGCCGGAGGCCGCGCGCCCGGCTCCCGGGACCCGGGGGAGGGAGCCGCGGGCGGCGTCCTCCCCGCAGTAAAGAAACGCGACGGGCACGGGCAGGAAGCCCCTCGCCGGCGTTCGGGGCGCAAGGTGCCGTGCGCGAGGATGTCCCGAGGCTTCAAGCCTCCCTCCCGGTTTTCTGCTGAGAAACGCGGAACGATCGCAAGAGATTCGTTCGCGTTTCTCAGCAGATTCGTTTTACGATCTCAAGAGGACGGTCCGCGTCCCCCGCGAGGGACAGCCGGGCATTCCGTTATCCCGACAAACCGCCCCGGGGAGACAAGCCGGCGGCCGGCAGGCATGCCCGGGCCGCGCGCCGCGGACATGTCGCGGGGGCGGGCTTCCGACGGAAGCGGGCGGAAGAACACGCCCCCGGGACGACCGTGCCATACATGTTAAATTTTAGTTAAACCAAGGGGGGGGGATGACACTATGAATTTAAATGAATACCTTTGCGGCGAGAATTGACGAATCCGTGCCGGTCGGGCAAAGCGAGTCCACCCGACCTTTACGGTATGTGGATTATAGGACTCCCGCCAATATGCAATGAAGAACAAATACTCCCGCGTGTTTATAGGGAACTCGGCTTATGCGCTATTCAATTATTTACTTGTTAGCACGAGAGAAGAAATAGAAGACACGTTCTTTTTCTTTTCCTATTCAATTCCCCGAAGCTGTGCGAATTATTTCAGGAGCCAATCGGTTTCGCTCTTCCCGAAGAAGAATAAAATTTCAGATGAACTGTACAGCATATATATCCATTTCTTTGGAGAACATAAGTGGCGTTTTCTAAACAGTGCGCGATTGTATGGCATGTTGGACGGCCCGTTCGTCGTGGAACTGATAGGCAAAAGGAAGATAAATGTCATCGAAGAAGGTTGCGAGTATTTGGATGTCAACAGGCCTAAAAGGCTTTTTCGGGGCTTGCGCAGGTTGTTGCATGGGCATTTCTACAATCATGTCGATTATGAAGACAGTCATGTCGAAACGATATACCTGTCAGGCCTTGACAAAGACGCTCCTGTAATGAGATTGCCCAAGGTGATTCTGTTTGACCTGTTTGAAGAATGGAAGCGAGATGAATCCCGTCGGAAATTGATCCTTGAATGCTTCGGATTGACTGACGACGATATTTCGGGATTGTCCGCGTGCAAGACTCTGCTCATCAGCCAGACTTTTTCGGAAGATGGAGTCATGGGGCTTGACGAGGAAATACAAATCTATAAAACGTTGCTAAGCGGCGTTGACTCCCGGACCCTTTGCATAAAGACGCATCCGAGAGAATACCTGAAAGATTATTCGAAGATTTTCCCCTCCTCCTTTTCGTTCAGGAAGAAAATCCCCTTGCAGTTGATGATGTGCTGCATGGATTTCGGGAAGTTCGACACTGTCTATACGGTCATTTCCACTGCGGCGAGGACATTGAAACAATTCTGTCCAGGTCTGCACATCGTTTTTGCCGGCAGCGGGGTGCATCCCAACATATCGAAGCGTTACGGGAATGTCGAACTGTAGCGCGCGCCAAAGCGAGTCCGATGGATTCGCTTTGGGACAAGCCGGCGGCCGGCAGGCATGCCCGGGACGCGCGCCCCATGCGCGGATTCCCGGGGAAGAAGCGGCACGCGGCGACAGCCCCGGGCGTGTCACGAAGAAGCCGCCGGGGCGCACGTGCCTTGAAAGTTCCGCCCGCGCGAAACCGCTTCGGAAAAAATTGCTATCTTTGCAGGGACTTTCGCCGGGGCAAGGCATGGAAAAGACAGACAGGCAAAGACTGGGAGAACACGCACGAGCCGAAGAGGCTTTCTTCAAGCTTCTGCGTTTAGGAATCGGGGCAGGCCACGACCGCGACGTGGCTCTGGACAAATCCGGATGGGCGGCCGTGTACGACATGGCTTGCAAGCAGGCCGTGGTCGCCATCGTGCTGGACGGCGTGGAGCGTTTGCCCGCCGCCCAGAGACCCCCGGCAGACGTCATGATGCCCTGGATCGGAACGATGCAGCGAATAGAGGCCTGCAACCGCAGGCTCAACCGGACGGTCGTGAAGGTATGCGACAGGCTCGGGCGGGAAGGGATGGAGAGCGTCCTGCTGAAAGGGCAGGGGAATTCCCTGTTCTACCCCCGCCCGTTGCATCGTATGCCCGGCGACATCGACCTGTGGACGAACAAGGGGCGCGAGGCGGTGGTGGATTATGCCCGGAGGTATTGCCCCGGCGTGGAGGTAATCTATCACCATGTGGACTTCCCCGTATTGAAAGAGGTTGAAATAGAACTGCATTTCATGCCTTCGTGGATGAACAGCTGGAGGATGAACCTCAGGTTGCAACGCTACTTCGAGGAGTGGAAGACGCCGTCGTTGCTCCATAAGGTGCAGTTGCCCGAGGGGGCGGGCGAGGTGGCCGTGCCCACTTTGGAGATGAACCGCGTGTACCTGTTGGTCCATATCTACCGCCACTTGTTCGAGGAAGGCATCGGCTTGCGCCAATTGTTGGACTATCACTTCGTGCTGCGGCAACCCTGTTCCGAGACCGAGCGGGAAGAGACCGTGCGGCGCTTGGAGCGTCTGCGCCTCAGGCGCTTTGCCGGGGCGGTAATGTATGTATTGCAAACGGTCTTCGGGCTGGAAGACGGGCTCTTGTTGTTGCCCCCGTCGCCCGGCCGGGGCCGACATCTGCTGGACGAAATCATGAAAGCCGGGAATTTCGGGCAATATGACGAACGCATACGGCACAACGCCGACGACACCCCCTTCGACCGTTTCCGCCGCAAGATGTCGCGCAACATGGGATTCCTGACGGATTATCCCGACGAAACCCTTTGGAGCCCGCTGTTCAAGATATGGCATTACGCATGGCGGTCGCGCCACGGTTATTTCCCGGCGGGGAAATGACGGGGAAACGGCCTGCGGCTCATTTCCGTTTCCGATAAGACAGGAGCGCCTCCAGGGTCTCGATGTCTTCTGGCAAAGTGAGCTTGAAGTTGAGTTCGGAACCGGGCGAGATGTAGAGCTTCTTAAGCGGGAAGACTTCCGTGACCAGGGTGTACAGGGACTGGCTGCGGTTGATTCGGATCTGGTCTGCCCTGCGGAACGCTTCCGTCAGGTCTTCCAGGCTGAAGGTTATCGGAGTCTGCGCGCGGTACAGCAGTTCGCGCGGGATGCGCTTCCCCGAGGAAATCCCGTCGGGGCTTACCATGTAGGCTTCCTGGCTGCGGACAGCGGTGACGGCGTTCCCGTGCGCGCGGAAGGCCTTCAGGTTGAGGCTGATGATTTCGCCCGACACTAAGGGGCGCACGGCTTCGTGCGTCAGGACGGTAGGATTCCGTCCCCCCAGTTCCGCACGCAGGCCAGCGACGCCGTTTCTCAGGGAGTCGATGCTGGTGTCCCCTGCCGGGAACAGCGCGCGCAACTTGCTTATCTTGCCGTCGCGGGCCGTGTCCCTCACGAATCCGTCCCATTCCGGATTGCAAACCACATAAATGCGGTCGATTTCGGGATGGCACTGGAAAGCCTGCAGGGTATGGGAGATGACCGGCGCACCCGCAACCTCCATGAATTGCTTGGGACAGTCGGTGCGCATGCGGGAGCCCTGCCCCCCGGCCAGCAACAGCACGACATTGAGGGGCTTATCCATTTTCTATCTCCTTTGCAAACCTGTCGCAAAAAGATTCATGCACATGGCGGGTGTAGTGGCGCAAGATTTCGAGCACGACAATCTCGAAAGCGAAGAAAATCCAGGGCATACCGACGAACAGCGACACGAACAGCACGATGACCCGCGTGTCGAAAGTCAGGATGTTCGCGTATTTCATCAAAGGAAGGCTCGCCGTCCGGAACCGTTCCCTCAACTTCTGCGGCAGCCCGTCCGGATAACGTTGCTGGACGAGGGCATAGAACCTTTGGAATCTGGGCGTTTGCCTTTCCTGCCCCCGCGTGTAGTTGCCGTAGAAATAGAGGTATATTTTGTGGAACCATTCCTCGCGGCTCCAAGGCAACGAACGCATCAGGGCACGTTGCTGGGCGTAGTTGTCCAGCTCGCTTCCCGAAGCCCCTTTTAGGAAATAAAGGTGGATGTTGCGGTAGTAGTCGGCCACGGCGCATTGTTTGGCATGGCAGTGAAACCCGGAGAAGGCGACAATCAGCCAAATCCATATCCCCCACGGCTGTCCCCACGGGGCAGGCTCGTCAGTGAGGCGCAGGCACAGGAAGAAATAAATGGAGAAGAACCACACCTCGCCGGCAAAGCCATCCAGGATACGTCCGATTAGCGTCTTCTGCCCCGTCATGCGAGCCAGTTGCCCGTCGGCGCAGTCGTACCAGTTGGCCCATATCAGGAGAAACATGCCGATGAGGTTCATGCATAGGTCGTCCCACAGGAAAAAGAAACCGGCCCATGCTCCGATAACGATGGAGAGCAGCGTGACGGCGATGGGATGGACATGCAGTTTCATGAACAGCAAAGCCCAAAGATAGCCCGGAGTGCGCGTGACGTAAAGTTCGAACGTCCCTTCCGTGTCTTCCGACTTCATCGTGGCCTGTACACGCTCTTTCAGTGTGGGTGATGTCATATTTTGTGAGCCTCTAAAGTTCCGGGGTTTCCTCTCTTCCCGAAAGTGTTGCAATATTCGTAAAAAAAAGCGGAATCTGCAAGTTGCCAAGGGGGAAAAGGCTGGGATAAAAGGACGAAACCTCTGTTTTTGCAAGTATTTTACGTAAGTGGCAAGAGGAAATCGGGCAAGGCGCGCGAATGTGCAAATCCGCAGCCGCGGCAAGGTCGGCAGGCCGTCCCCGTGCCGGCAGGGCTGGCAGTCCGCATAGTGACACAGTACGCGCCCCGCCATCATCCGCCCGCGACCTTCGCACCGGCAAGCGGGAGCTGAGGCAAGGTTCATAAGCTCATAAGTTCCTTGCTCCCCACGAGTGACTGCGGTTGGTTGCGGATTTTTCTTCGCCCTTTTCTTCCTTGGCGAACAAGCCGCCCCGTCCCACATAGCGGCCTGCCGTCGATTCCCCGTCCGCCGGCCAGAGGCGACAGGCCAAGGAAATGTTTCTTGTCGGATTTTACAAGTCGGGATATGCGCGGCTCTTCTCTTGGCAGTCAAGTTGGCAAAAATCCTTGGAGGACGCGAGGTCCGCAGAGGCTTCCCGCCGCCCCCTGTGCCATCCTATCGGAAAGGGGACGGGTAGCGGCGCAACTCGTTTCTAAGTGTGCCGGATTGCCGTCGGGTCACTTTGTCCATCAACGTCCAGAAGCGAGAGCCGTGGTTCATCTCTCTGGTGTGGCAAAGCTCGTGGAGCAGCACATAATCGGATAACCGGAGAGGGAGAATCATCAGGTATAGCGACAGGTTGATATGCCCTTTGCTGGAACAGCTTCCCCAACGTGTACGGGCCGAACTGATGCTTATCCGGGTATAATGGAATCCGTGCAGGGAAGCCAGTTCCCGAATCCGCGGCGATAGTACGGCCTTGGCTTGCTTGCGCAATGCCTCCTTGACGACCTTGAAAAGCCAGGGTTGCAAATGTCCGAAGTCCGTTTGCGGGGGATAGATGATTTCCACGCGGTGGGGAGCATGCCGGATGAAGAAGCCCTGCCGTCGTCCCTCCGTAAACGTGAGGGTCAGCTGGTCGGTAGTTATTTTGAAATTACCGTCTATCATCATTTTTTCGTCGTGGGCTCGTAACGGAGGCATACCATGATTCCAAAATCCCCGCCATGCGATTCTTGTGATAGCGCGGCGGGGGAGTTTGGTGTTCAACGTGCATGATACCGTCTATTCCTTTTTGAAGATGCCGACATTCCATTCGTCGTTCCACGGAATAGTGATTTTGCCGGTCTGCCTGTCAACCACCATAGGCAACCAGATGTAGCGGCTGTCTTGCAGGTCTTTCTTTTTCCACATGTCGAAGCATGCAATATAGGCGTTTTTCCTGCCTTGCACGGGGATGACGAAAGTGCTTTGTCCGCAGAATGTCTTTTCGGCGCCGGGACCCGCACAAGGATTTCCCAAAACCGTCCACTCTCCCATGATGGAGTCGGCCACTGCCAATTCGGCACTGTTGGGATCCCAACCTGTACAACCGCTGGAAAGCATATAATACTTCTTTCCGTACTTGAATACGGCAGGCGCTTCCCTCGCCATGCCGACGAAACGTCGCACATAGGTTCCGTCCGGCCCGGTGTAGTCATCGGTCAGCCGGTTGATGTGCATGGTCTGGTTTTCTTCTGATGAAGAGAACTGGTAGGCAGTCCCGTCATCGTCCACGAACACGGTCTGGTCACGGCTCATCGTGCCGTTCGGGCGGAATCCGCCCAAATACTCAAACGGGCCTGTCGGCGAATCGGCGACGGCCACGCCGGCCTCCGCCTTACTGTAGTCCGGACTGTCTATGTGCATCCACATGACAAACTTTTTGGTCTTTTTGTTGTAAACCACCTTGGGACGTTCAAGCACCTGCGTTGGGTGGATGTCGCTGTCAAGGTCATCGGCGTTGGCTTTCAGGGCTACTCCTTCGAATTTCCAATTCAGCAAGTCCTTGCTGGAGTAACAGCTCACACCCGTCACGTCTGTGCGATAGCGCTCCCAAGTCGCATCGGAGGGGAGGGCCGTCTTGCCGACCCTGTATTCACCGTACCAATAGTATGTGCCTTTATGGTATAAGACACCACCTCCATGAGCGTTGATGGGGTTGCCTTCCATGTCGTTCCAGACTTCTTTGGGACGGAAGGACTCATTTCCTTGCGCCTGAATGTGTACTGCCCCCGATGCACATACGGCCACTGCAACAATCGCAATTCTTCCGGACATAATATAATGGATAGGTTTATATGATTAGAATTGGCTTCAAAGATAGTATAATCTTGAGTGAAAATCAAGGCTTGGCCCTGCAAAATCCGTAAAAATGAAAAAGGGCTACCTCCACAGGCAACCCTTTTCCTCGTTAGTATGTTATGAAAAAATTTTGAGAGAATTGAAACTTCACAGTTTCATTGCGTTTTATTAAGCACTAACTTGTTTATATAGAAAAAGCATAAAATGTTCCAT
>CAYPMY010000103.1:0-7190 GCA_964412085.1 uncultured Paraprevotella sp.
CCGCCACGCTCTCGGTCGTCTTCTTGCTCAGGCAATATATGATTCCGCAGTCGTTGGGATGCCGGGCGACAAGTTCCAATATGGCACGGTCCTTGTCTTTCCCCTGACATCCGCGTTTCACTTCAAGACTGAGGTTCGGGCGGTCGAAGGAAGAGATGAACACGGCAGGGTCGGACAAGGCCAACTGCCTCTGTATATCCTCTCTTGTCAGGCGGTCGGCCGTGGCGGTCAATGCCACGATAGGCACGTCGGGAAACGTCTGCCTCAGCAATCCCAGTCGGGCATACTCCGGCCGGAAATCATGCCCCCATTGCGAGATGCAGTGCGCCTCGTCCACTGCGAACAAAGACACTTCCATGTCCCTTATGAGGTAAGGAAGCTCCAGCATCAGACGTTCGGGCGAAACGTACAACAGCTTCAACTCCCCGCTCAGGCAGGCCGCACGCACGCCGGCACTCCCGGCCTCGTCGTTCATGCTGTTCAGCGCCGCCGCAGGCACACCGTTGGCCCGCAGCCCCTCAACCTGATCTTTCATCAAGGATATCAACGGGGAAACCACGACGGCTGTCCCCTCCTTCATCAACGCGGGAACCTGGTAACACAGGCTCTTCCCGCCGCCCGTGGGCATGAGTACCACGACGTCACGCCCCTCCAAGACTTTCCCGATGATGTCCTCCTGTAACGGGCGGAAGGAATCAAAGCCGAAATACCGTTTTAATATATTCCGCATAATTATTCACTGCCAGTCTCTTCGAAAAACGCCGCAAAGATACGTCTTTTTTGCATCTTTTAATTAAATGGGCTTGTACAAGAAATAAAAAAAAGTGATTTTTGCATACAAATGTACAACCAAGAAGGGACGATCGTATCCGCCGGAGGTGCGGAAGGAAGGCTGATTATTCTTAAAAAACAATCCGAAGTATGGGAAAGTATAATTTAACAGAAAAGAAAGAGAAAAATGCCGCCTACCGTTCGCTGGTAAGAGCCGAGCTGGTAGACGAGCTGTACGAGAAAATCCTGAAAGTATTCGTGGTGGACAAGAAATACCGCGACCCAAGCTACTCGGCAAGGAAGTTGGCTGAAGACTT
Source organism: uncultured Paraprevotella sp. (assembly GCA_964412085.1). Taxonomy (GTDB): domain Bacteria; phylum Bacteroidota; class Bacteroidia; order Bacteroidales; family Bacteroidaceae; genus Paraprevotella. The sequence continues at coordinate 1,089 of CAYPMY010000103.1, forward strand.
GAACACCAACACACGTTACATCAGCGCCGTGGTCAATATCCGCTTCCACCAGAATTACTCCAGCCTGGTCAATGAATACCGCATCAAGGACGCCCAGTATTTCCTGACGGACAAGAGATACATGGACAAGACGATGGAAGAGATTTCGGCCATGGTAGGATTCGCCAACCGCCAGTCTTTCTATGCGGCGTTTTATAAGATATTAGGCGTCACCCCGCGCAGCTACCGCATGGAATATCTCGCCAAGGAGAAGGAAGCGGCCAAGGCCTGACCGAACGCGAACCGGATATCGAAGGGATACATCCACGCGATATATCCCTTTTTTCATCCATGTACCGGCATGCAGACAGAAACTTTTTCCTACAACGACGAGCAATTTGCAGACTTGCAGATGCTCCGCTACCGGGTGGACGGATTCGACCGGCTTTCCATTGCCCGGAAGAAACTGGTATATTACCTGTCCGAAGCGGCACTGGCCGGCCGCGACATCCTTTGGGACCAGAACGGGGAATACAACCTGCGGATACGGAAGACGCTGGAAGCCATCTATACCGGCTGTCCCTGCAGCCTCCGGGACGGCGCGGACTTCCGGGCGTTCGCCGTCTACCTGAAACGCGTATGGTTCTCCAACGGCATACACCACCATTACGGTTGCGAGAAGTTCAGGCCGGGATTCAGCGAAAGGTTCTTCCGGGAAGCCGTCCTGAGCGTCCCGGCGGACGAGCTTCCGCTTGAGAAGGGACAGACGGCCGAGGGACTCTGCGACGTGCTTGTGCCGGTCATCTTCGACCCGGGGTTCATGCCCAAGCGCGTCAACCAAGCAGACGGGGACGACTTGGTAAAGACATCCGCCTGTAATTATTACGGCGAGGGGGTCACGCAGGCCGAAGCGGAAGCCTTCTACGGCACGACGGAACAGGAAAGAGACCCGCACCCCGTCATGCGCGGCATGAACAGCCGGTTGGTGAAAGTCGGCGGGAGGCTGGAAGAAAAGGTATGGAAGTCGGGAGGCTTGTACGGCGCGGCCATCGACCGCATCGTCCATTGGTTGGAAAAAGCCGCCGGAGTGGCGGAAAACGGGAAACAGGCCGGGGTGCTCCGCAAGCTCGTCGAATTTTACCGCACGGGCGACCTGAAGACATTCGACGAATGCATGGTCCTGTGGGTACAGGAGACCGAAGCGGTGGTGGACTTCACCAACGGTTTCACGGAAACCTACGGGGACCCGTTGGGACTGAAAGCCAGTTGGGAGGGATACGCCAACTTCAAGGACCCGGAAGCCACGGCACGGACGGAGAAGCTGAGCGCCAACGCCCAATGGTTTGAAGACCACTCTCCCGTGGACGACCGTTTCAAGAAGACAGAATGCCGGGGCGTATCGGCGAAGGTTGTCAAGGCGGCCATCCTCGGGGGCGACCTCTACCCGGCCTCGGCCATCGGCATCAACCTGCCCAACTCCAACTGGGTGCGGGCGGAATACGGAAGCAAAAGCGTGACTATCGGAAACCTGACGGACGCTTACGACAAAGCGGCGCGCGGCAACGGTTTCCTGCAGGAGTTCGTCATCGACGATGAGACGCTCCGGATGCTCGACCGTTACCAGGACGCCTGCGACGACCTGCATACCGACCTGCATGAATGTCTCGGGCATGGAAGCGGCAAGCTCCTGACGGGCGTAAACCCGGACGCACTGAAAGCCTACGGGGCGACCATCGAAGAGGCACGGGCCGACCTGTTCGGATTATATTACCTGGCCGACGCCAAGTTGGTGGAACTGGGACTGACACCCGACGCCGAAGCCTACAAGGCACAATACTACGGCTACATGATGAACGGGTTGCTGACCCAAACGGTACGCATCGAACCGGGACGGGACATCGAAGAAGCACACATGCGCGACCGTGCCCTCATCGCCCGGTGGACATACGAGCATGGACGGGAAGACGGGGCGGTCGGACTTGTAAGGCGTGACGGGAAAACATACCTCCGCATCCGCGACTACAAGAGACTTCGCGGCTTGTTCGGCCTCCTGCTCCGCGAGGTACAGCGCATCAAAAGCGAAGGCGACTACGAAGCGGCGCGCGACTTGGTGGAACGGTACGGCGTGAAAGTCGACAGGAACCTGCACGCGGAAATCCTGCGGCGCTACCGGGCGTTGCGCCTCTCGCCCTACAAGGGCTTCATCAATCCGGTCTACATTCCGGTGTTCGACGAACGAAAGGAAATCATCGACATCAGGGTGGAATACGGCGAAGCATACGACGCACAGATGTTGCGTTACAGCCGGGACTATGCCACCCTGCCCTACCGTAATTAGCCGTCCCCCGAAAGGCCGTTCCCGGAGGGAACGTCGCAAGCAGCCGGCATCCCGCCGGATTATTCGACAAGGCGCGGAAGCGCGTCCACGGCTCTCTTGAAGCCGCCGCCCCCGGGAACGGAAGAGCCCGCGCGGGGCGTCCCCGCCGTTCCTGCGGAGGGCATCCTTTCCGGGCGGGGCCGGGCGGAAAGGACGGGCGCGCCGACGGAAGGGGGCGGCGTCCCGCAAAGGAAGCGGGGGCGCGCCGCGGAAGCGCGTCCCCGCCGGGCCCGGCCTGCGGGAAGGGCTTCCCGCCGTCAGAAGTTGCAGCCCACCTTGACCATGAACTTGCCGGCCTTTGTCTTCTCGGCAATCTCGTTGAAGTCGAGGGCGTATCCGACGCCTGCGTTGAACCTGCCGACGTCGAGCGTCGCGCCGATTTGCCATCCGCCTTGCACGCGGTTGCAAGTCTCGTCGTCGCCTCCCATGTCCTCTTCGTCGAACAAGTCATACTTTTCACTGTCTGATTCTCCATCCCCATAAGAATCCTCATCAGTCCATTTCTCTTGTCCCCAGACGTTGACCCTCACGTAGAAGCCCGTGTAAGGCTTCAGGGCCAGCATGTCGTTGAACTTGAAGGCGTACACGAAGTTCACGGGGATGCCCAGTCCCAAGACGGAGTACTTGTCCTTCCAGGAATAACCGTCTTCCTCGCCGTCATCGCTCAGGCGCGTGAAGCTCAGGTCGAGCCCGGTCTGGACGAACACGGGCCATTTCTTCGAGAGCCTGAACGCCTGCTCGTAGCCTGCGGTAAACCCGTTCTTCTTGTAGTCGTCAAACTCATTGTCGTCTCCCCAGTCTTCGTTGATGAAGATTTTGTCGTAGGAGAACCGCAGGCCTTTCCAGGCTTCCACACCCGAAGAGGACGGGCCGCCGTCGTTCGCCGTCTGCGCGAAGGAAACCGCCGGGCTTCCCAGTAGCGCGATTGCCACCAGATACTTGAATCTTTCCATGTCTTTTGTTTTTTTTGAATTGATTGGAATTTGAATTGATTGAAACTTTGTCTTGCGGTCGCTCTCTTGGGAAGAGAGCGACCGCCGCCCGTTCCGCCCTCTTTCACAGCGCGATACGCCCGTGCCGGAGAGGGATTCCATGAACTTTTCCAATGTTTTTCCGGATGAATTTCCCATTTTCTTCGGCTACAATTTTGCGGCAATCAGTTTTTTAGGTATCTTTGCGCCCGGTTCGGTCGCTCTCTTCCCAAGAGAGCGTTTTTTTTCTTCGCGGTCTTCCTCCCCCGCCCCGCCACGTTCCCCTTTCCGACAATCTGTCGTCCGTTTTCTCTCTTCCGCTTGCAAAATGAAAGGAAAAAGCCCGTCCCGCCCGTCGCGGGCTGTTGCCGGAAAGCGCGGAACAGGGGCGGAAAAGCCCGTTTCCCGAAACGTTTTTTCAGGAAACAGGCAGGTTTTTCACATCCTTTAAGCGAATCCGCGCGTTTTCCGGCTGAGAAAAAATTTCGTTTCTGCCGTGGAAACGTTTTTTTCCTGCGCCGATTGCGGCCTCAACGTCCGCAAGACGGCGGGTTTTCCCCTTGGAAACGGGAAAACGGACTGCGGGGGAACCCGTCTTTTCCTCTATTCGGAGAAGAAAAGGGCAAAAGACAGAAGTTACGTTTTGCAAAGCGGGACGCGCGAAAAGCTTGCGCGTCCGCTTTCGGGATGCGCCGGAAGCCGCCTGCCGCCGCGCATCTTGAAAGCAGAAACGCCCTTTCCGCCGACATTCCGCCTTCCCGCAGACGCGCGAGAACCGCGTGTTTCCCGCATCGTCCCGACCGGCGCGCGGATACGCGATTCTCGCGAGGGCGGAACTGACATTCTGACAAAACGCCACCCGTTCCGGCACCCCATGGAGTCATTCGGCGGACTCCCGTCCGGCCGTCGGCAGAACGCGCAACGGGCAACTGCCGCGGCCGAACGCGCAAGGGGACTTGAAAAGGACGGCCGCCCCGCGCAAGGCCGCGCCGGGAATGTCGCCGGAAGAGCGGGAGAAGCACGGTTAGGGAAACTGCGGGGAATGACGGCACGGAGCCGGTCTCCCCAAAAAGAAGACCTGAAGGCCGGATTGTCCCGGATTGTCGCCCCGTTCCGTCATTCGAGCCCGAACCGGACATTCCCGGAAAATCCTGCACTTCGCCTGCCGGGATTATTCCGGGCGCGGCGGGAGACGCGGTGCCCTTTTTCCCCATCCGGGGTTCGTCCGGGGCCGTGTCTCCCGACGTCGAATCACGCCAACCGGTACATTCCCCCGCCCATGAGCCTGACCACGCCCTTCATTTCCAGGTTGAAGAGGAAGGTGCTGAGTTTATGCACAGGAAGGTCGGCGGCCACGGCCAGCGCGTTGATTTGCAGGCATTCCGACTTGCGCAAGCAATCCACGACGCGTTGCTCCTCCTCGCACAGGTCGGGGAAAAGCTCGCCCTGTATGCCATCGGCCTTCCGGCTTGCGGCGGAAGCAGGCTGCCATCCCATGGCTTCCATGAAGTCCCGCGCGTCTTGCAACAAGGCGGCCTTGCTGTCCCGAATCAGTCGGTTGCAGCCCTGCGAACAAGGGTCGCTCGTGCGACCCGGAAAGGCGAACACGTCCCGGTGGTAGCTCGCGGCGATGTCCGCCGTAATCAGCGCGCCTCCCCTTTCGGCCGATTCCACGACGATAGTGGCGTCCGCCATGCCTGCCACGATGCGGTTCCGGCGCACGAAGTTCACCTTGTCCGCATTGGTACGGCTCATGAATTCCGTGAGCAGTCCGCCCTGCGACACCATCTGCACGGCCGCGTCGCGATGCAGGCGGGGATATATCTGGTCCAGCCCGTGCGCCAGTATGCCCACGGTGTCCACGCCATTGTCCAATGCCGCGCGATGGCTGTGGATGTCTATCCCGTAGGCCAGCCCGCTCACCACCAACACGTCCGGACAAAGGCCGGCCAGTTCGCCCACGAAACGACGGCAAATGTCTTTCCCGTACTCCGTGCAGTGGCGCGTACCCACCATGTTGATGACATGTGCCCGGTTCAGGTCGGCGTTCCCCTTGTAGTAAAGCAGCAGGGGGGCATCGTCGCATTCCCGCAGCCGCGAAGGATAGTCCGCGTCATGGTAGCACAGGCATCTGATGCCGTGCCGACGGGTGAATTCAAGTTCTTCTTCCGCCCGCGCCATCTGGACTTCCATCTCTTGTAACGCGGCAGACAGCCTGTCCGAAGCGTCGGGACAAAGGTCACGGATGCGGCGGCGGTGCTCGAACACGGCCGAGGCGCTGCCCGCCTCCTCCACCAGACGGCGTTGGGCGGCCACGTTGACACGCGACACCCGCGTCAGAGCCATGGTGCAGATGATTTCCTGTTCAGTCATAGGTTCTCGTTGAAGCAAGAGGACGGGGGAAAGGCCGGTCAGCCTTCCGGTTCCGGCACGAGGCCGTCCAGCTCGCGGCAGGTCCCCAAACGGCCTCCTATCAGGCAGACGGCCTCCACCCGGCTTTTCAGGCAGCATTTCATGTCCGGCAGACGGAATATGTCCTGATAAAACACGTACTTGATGCCTTCTTTCTCCACGCGCAGCCTGCTGACGAAGCGGTCGCCGCTTTTCAGGGGCGTCTTGAAGGCCATGTTCAGCCGCGCCACCACCGCGTCTATGCCCCGCGCGTGCAAGCCGGCAAAACTGATGCCTTGCGCGAGCAGGAACTCGTGGCGGGTGTGTTCGATGTAATGTTGGTAGTTGGCATTGTTCACGATGCCTTGCAGGTCGCATTCATAG
>CAYPMY010000104.1:0-7178 GCA_964412085.1 uncultured Paraprevotella sp.
GGGCGAATTTGAGTCTCTCTGCCATTCTCCTAATGTTAATTAAGACTTTTACTGCAGTTATGGAGCCGCAAATATAGTATTTTTTTTCTAACTTTGCCCTATTAGCGGCAATTTATAATCGAAAGGGAAATGACGAAATTAAGCGTGAACATTAATAAAGTGGCTACTCTGCGTAATGCGAGGGGGGGCAACAATCCGGATGTCGTGCGGGTGGCGTTGGATTGTGAAAGGTTCGGGGCGCAGGGCATTACGGTGCATCCCCGTCCCGATGAACGGCACATTCGTTACCAGGACGTGTATGATTTGAAAGCTGTCTTGCGTACGGAGTTCAATATCGAAGGGAACCCGGTGGAGAAGTTCAATGACTTGGTGTTGAAAGTACGCCCCACACAGGTGACATTGGTGCCTGATGCCCCCGGCCAAATCACATCGAATGCGGGTTGGGACACGAAAAAGAACCTTTCGTTCCTGGCTGAAATCATAGGGGAATTTAAAGAAAAGGGGATTCGTACTTCCGTTTTCGTCAATGCCGAAACGGAGATGGTGGAGTATGCGGCGAAAGCAGGGGCAGACCGGGTGGAACTTTATACGGAGCCCTATGCTTCGGCTTACGCGGGAAGTCCGGAGGTTGCCGCCAGGCCTTTTGTGGAAGCGGCTCGAACGGCTCGCAGTCTGGGGTTGGGGCTGAACGCCGGACATGACTTGAGTCTGGTGAACTTGAAGTATATGCACGAGCGGATAGGATGGATTGACGAAGTAAGCATCGGCCATGCACTGATTTGTGATGCTTTGTACCTCGGTTTGGAAGAGACTATCAAGCGTTATCTGGAATGTTTGAGATAGGACAGACGGATGTGACGGGATGATAGGAGCAGATTTGCAAGGATGGTTGATGACCGGGTTGGCTTCGTGGAGGCATCGGCTGCCGGTGCGTTGGCACGTTGTCGCTTTTCTGGTAGATGTGGCTTGCCGTTGCTTTTTGCCGAAAGCCATAGCCCACTTGGTGAAGCGCACGAGAACCACGTGGGATGATGTGGTATTTGGGCATAAGGTAAACGGTGCGTTTAAGCCGCATTGCCCCACACCAATCAGGAACCTCATTGCACGGTCGTCAGTCATTTGCGGCCTGTGGACAGAGGAATTCCTGTGGAGCCGTATCCCTTTTCGACGGTGAAAGGCCAGATTCCCGTGAAAGAATCCAAGCCGATGCCTTTGAACATGTTCTGGCCGTGGTTCCGGAGTTCGGTTTGCGGAGCAATCGCTTTCAGGGCGGACGTGCAACGCATGGCATGGCAAGGGGAAACCGATTTAACTTATAAATACTCATCATTAAAACAAAAAAAGGATGGAAACAGTATGTTTGTTTTTTGCCGAAGGCTCGGAAGAAGTGGAAGCTTTGGCCGTGGTAGATATTTTGCGTCGTGCGGGAGTGGAAACCCGTATCGTCTCGGTGACGGGCGGCAAGATGGTGGCCGGTGCACACGGCATCCGCGTGGAGGCCGACATGTTGATAGAAGAGGTCGATTTCTCAGAGGCGGCCATGTTGGTGTTGCCCGGTGGGTTGCCCGGTTCTTACAATCTGGCCGGACACAAAGGCTTGGCCGAGGGTATCATGCGGCACTATGAGGCCGGCAAACCGTTGGCGGCCATTTGTGCGGCTCCTTTGGTCTACGGCCGTATGGGATTGCTGAAAGGAGTGAAGGCGACCTGCTATCCCGGTTTTGAAGAGAATCTGGAAGGAGCTTCTTATACAGGCAACCTTGTGGAGGAAGACGGCTTGTTCATTACCGGGAAAGGGCCGGCCGCCGTGTTTGAATTCGGGTATGCCATCGCGGCTAAACTGGCCGGCGAGGAAAGGGCGGAAGCCGTGAGAAACGGAATGTTGTACAACGAGGTGGCTCGATGAAGAAATACGCGCTCGTAGTGGCCGGAGGGAAAGGACTGCGCATGGGGAGCGAAATCCCCAAGCAGTTCATTCCCGTCCAAGGCCGACCGGTGCTGATGCGGACGCTGGATGTATTTCATGCCTATGACGAAAGCGTGGAATTGATTGTGGTATTGCCAGTTGCACAGCAGGACTATTGGAATGGATTGTGTCGTGAACATGATTTCCGCATTCCTTGCCGCTTGGCCGACGGGGGAGAGACGCGCTTCCATTCCGTGGCCAACGGTCTGGCATGGGTGCCGGACGGGGAAACGGATGCCTTGGTGGCCGTGCACGACGGTGTGCGTCCTTTTGTGTCGCGCGGGGTCATAGCGGCGTGTTACGAAACGGCTTTCCGTGAACGCGCCGCTGTTCCCGTCGTCGAAGTTGTGGAGACGCTGCGCCGTCTGGCGGGGGGAGGCAGCGCGGCCGTTGACCGTGCGCGTTACCGTCTGGTGCAGACCCCGCAGACGTTCCGTGCCGATGTGCTGAAAGCCGCTTACCGGCAAGAGTTCTGTCCGTCTTTCACCGACGATGCTTCCGCGGTGGAAGCTATGGGAGTGCCGGTGAAGCTGGTGCCGGGTAACCGTGAGAACATAAAGATAACCACGCCTTTCGATTTAAGGGTAGCCGATGCCCTTTTAGCCGGTTGACCGATGGTAGACCTTGAACGTCAAGACATCAAGTTCCTGCCAGGTGTCGGGCCGCGGCGTGCCAAGTTGCTCGGAGATGAGTTGCGAGTCCGCACCTTGCACGACTTGTTGTACACCTTTCCTTATAAGCATATAGACCGCTCGCGGATTTATCGTGTCCACGAGTTGACGGCCGACATGCCCTACGTGCAGATTCGCGGCCAGATACTGAGCTTTGATACGGAGGGAGAGGGGCGGAAACGGCATCTGGTGGCTCACTTCACCGATGGGCAGGGAGTCGTGGACTTGATTTGGTTCAACGGCATAAAGTACATCCTGTCTGCCTACAAGACGCGGACGGATTACATCGTGTTCGGGCGGACGAACGTCTTCAACGGACGAATCAACATCGCTCATCCCGATGTGGACAGGGCCGACGAATTGCGTTTGAACGCCATGGGACTGCAACCTTATTATACGACCACGGACAAAATGAAACGGGCAGGCTTGAATTCCCGTTCCATGGAGCGTCTCACGGCGACTTTGTTTGAACGCTTGGATGGCCAGATCCCGGAAACCTTGCCGCCTTACTTGGTAAGCGCGTTGAACCTGGTGCCTTTGGATGAAGCGCTTCGGCATGCGCATTATCCGGCTTCCGCGGAAGATTTGCGGAAGGCGCAATTCCGTTTGAAGTTCGAGGAACTTTTCTACACCCAGCTGGACATAATGAGGTATGTGCGCGAGCGCCGCCAGAAATATCGCGGCTATGTGTTTGCCCGTGTGGGCGAGTTGTTTCATGCGTTTTATGAAAAGAATCTGCCCTTCGAGCTGACCGGGGCACAGAAAAGGGTCATTCGCGAGATCCGCCGGGACACGGGGAGCGGGCGTCAGATGAACCGTTTGTTGCAAGGAGACGTGGGAAGCGGGAAGACGCTGGTGGCTTTGATGAGCATCCTGATTGCGTTGGACAACGGTTTCCAAGCTTGCATCATGGCGCCTACCGAGATTCTGGCGGAGCAGCATTATGTGACTTTCCGAAGCCTGTTGTCCGGGATGCCCGTGAGGGCGGAACTGCTGACGGGGACGGTGAAAGGGAAGCGGCGGCAGGCTGTCCTGGACGGGCTGAAGGACGGCGGGGTGCGGATTCTGGTCGGGACGCATGCCGTATTGGAAGACACGGTGCTTTTTAAGTCTTTGGGCATGGTCGTGATAGACGAGCAACATCGCTTCGGCGTGGCCCAGCGCGCCCGCCTGTGGACTAAAAACAGCAATCCCCCGCATGTCTTGGTGATGACGGCCACGCCGATACCCCGCACTTTGGCCATGACCTTGTACGGAGACCTTGACGTGTCGGTCATCGACGAACTGCCTCCGGGGCGCAAGCCGGTTCGGACGATTCACCGGTTTGACAACCGGAGGGAGAGCCTGTACCGGGGTTTGCGCTCGCAGCTGGACGAAGGGCGGCAGGCTTATGTAGTGTATCCGTTGATTAAGGAAAGCGAGAAGACGGACCTCAAGAACCTCGAAGAGGGGTACGAGCAGTTGCGTCGCGATTTGCCGGGATACAGGATAGGCCGGGTGCATGGCAGAATGAAAGCGGCGGAAAAGGAGGCCGAGGTGCAGGATTTCGTTTCGGGGAAGACCCAGATACTGGTGGCGACCACGGTGATCGAGGTCGGAGTGAACGTGCCGAACGCTTCGGTCATGGTGATAGAGAACGCCGAACGTTTCGGACTGGCGCAGTTGCACCAGCTGCGTGGGCGCGTGGGGCGCGGGGCCGACCAGTCGTATTGCATTCTGGTCACCAAATACCAGCTCTCGGCGGACACCCGCGAACGTATCCGGATCATGACGGAGACGAACGACGGGTTTGAGATAGCCGAGGCGGACCTGAGATTGCGCGGCCCGGGCGACTTGGAGGGCACGCAGCAAAGCGGGGTCTCGTTCACGCTGAGGTTGGCCAACCTGGCACGTGACGGGCATATACTGCAGTTGGCGCGGGATACGGCCGAGAAAGTGCTGGACGACGATCCGCATTGCGCCGCCTCGAAGAATGACATCCTGTGGAAACAGTTAAACAAATTAAGAGGCAGGACGGTGAATTGGGGGATGATTTCTTGAAAAAACGGCCTTTGGAGAAAAAAATTGTTAATTTCCTTGGGGAGTTGCCGTGGAAAGATTACCTTTGTGCCCGTTAGCGCGCCGGACACGCTAATTGGCACTTCTAATCTAAAACCTATATTCATGGAGAAAACCTTGGTCTTGTTGAAGCCGGGTTCATTGCAGAGAGGCATCGTGGGCGAGATTATCAGCCGTTTCGAGAAGAAAGGGCTGAAACTGGTCGGCATCAAGATGTTGCACATGACCGACGAACTGCTGGACGAACATTACGCCCACTTGAGAGAAAAGTCGTTCTTCCCCTCGCTGAAGGCGATGATGAAGACGGGCCCCATAATCGCCTGTTGCCTCGAAGGGGTGGAGGCCGTGAACGTGGTGCGCTCCATGACGGGGTACACCAACTCGCGCAAGGCCAACCCCGGCACGATACGCGGCGACTACGGCATGAGCAACCAGCACAACATCATCCACTCTTCCGACTCCCACGACGCCGCCAAGACGGAGATGGAGCGTTTCTTCAGGCCGGAGGAGATTTTCGACTACGAGACATCTCTCTTGCACTACTTGTATGGCAAGGACGAATTGTAAGGACGAACAGGACAAAAGAACTCATAACAACGATTAAAACAGATGCTTCTTAACTTTAGAACACTTGCGGCGGGAGCGGCCGCCGTGCTGTCCATGCTTGACATGCCGGTCGCAGGGCAGGACTTGTTGGCTCGCCAGGCGCCGATTGACAAAAAGATGAGGGCCGTGGATTCGGTGGCCTTGCAACGTTTGATCAGCGACGAACAGCTTGACAACCCGGCATCCGCCCTTTATCCCGACTGGAACAACCAGTACGCCCACCGTTACGACGTGGAATTGCCGGAAGAATACAAGATAGACCTGCGGCATTTCTGCATGCCGACGCCAAGCACGAGGATCACCTCCGACTACGGATACCGCGCGAGTTTCCGCCGCCAGCACAAGGGGCTTGACATCAAGGTGTACATCGGGGATACCATACGTTCGGCGTTCGGCGGGAAAGTGCGCATCGTGGATTACGAGAGGAGGGGCTACGGCAACTATGTCGTAATCCGCCATCCGAACGGACTTGAGACCATCTACGGCCATTTGTCCAAGCACCTCGTGCGGGAGAACCAGATCGTGGAGGCGGGCGAGCCCATCGGCCTGGGAGGCAACACGGGGCGTTCGACAGGCTCACACCTGCATTTTGAGACGCGCTTCCTGGGGCAGGCCATCAACCCAGCGGAGATTTTCGACTTCGTGGCGCAAGACGTGACGGGGGATTATTACATCTTCCGTTCCGGCAAGAAAGGGGAAGAAGCGGAAGAGGTCGAGGAAACCGTGGCCGCGCGCCCGAGGCCGGTCGCCAGGCCCCGTTCCAAGGTACACCGCGTGAAGTCGGGGGAGAATCTTTCCGTGATAGCCGCGAAGCACGGCACGACGGTGGCCAAGCTGTGCAAGTTGAACGGTCTGTCCCGCAAGTCCACGCTTCGTCCGGGACAGGTCATCAGATACTCATAAGCGATAGTCCCGGTCGCAGTCAGCGAGATGCTCCCGTCCGTACGGGAGCATCTTTTTTTTGCCGTCCGACGCTGCCCAGCATGAGTCAGGACGAGGCGGGCCGTGTGTCAAAGGCCCTCCGCGCGTTGGCGCGCGGCTCTTTCGGGAAACGGGAGATGCGGCAACGGCCCCGGACAGGCTCTCGACGAAAGTGCCGAAGCGCCTGTGCCGCGCCCTTGCGCTCGCCGTCGGCGGCCCCGGCAACGGCTCTTTTCCCGGGAAGGAGGCTGTCTGACACGGATGTCGGCGCTCCTTTCATGTTGCCCCTTGGCCCGGCGGCAAGCCGCATTCCATCGATAGGCATCCCCCCGAAGAGCTTCCTGCCGCCGTGTCCCCTTGTCGCCGGCCGGCTTCCCGTGGAGCATTTGGCGCGTCGGGCTGTGCCTTCGAATGCCTTGCGGGCATGCGCCCTCCGCCTCCCGCGCGCACGCGGCGTGCCGTCCGCGAGGCCGTCGCCCGCGCATTTGCCGGGCCGCGCTTTCTTGGCCGGCGGGGCAGGCCGCGCGGCTGTCTCTTTCCCCGTTTCCACGAAACGGCCATGCGCGGCGGCTTCGGCAAAAAGGCGACGCGTGTGTTTGCAGGCCCCATCGGGGCAGAAGTGCTTCGGGCGACGGCAGCCTGAATCGTGGAAAGGCGTCATGGCGGGCACGGGTCCGGCCTCGGACATGGCCGGCTCGCGATGACGGGAGCACTTCGCTCCGGGGCAGGCGCGCGTCTTGCCGCCGCTGTATCAAAAGACTTGCGGGAATCGTCTGCCATGCAAGATGTTCCGGCGACCCCGTATCCGGCGGGCATGGCGATTGTTGCCCGTGATTCTTCGTGCCGTCAGGATGCCATGAAGTCTCAACGGCTTTCGCCGGCCGCCGAATCAATAGGTGCTTGCGGCTCGTCGGACTCGCGTTGCCCGCCACGGGCGATGACGGCTCTTGCGGACG
>CAYPMY010000105.1:0-7170 GCA_964412085.1 uncultured Paraprevotella sp.
CCACCAGCACGCCGAGGAAGAGCGGCTCGCCCAGGATGCCGAACTTCTTCTTCATCCCCTCCGCGTCGATGTACAGCCTGTCGAAGCCCGGGATGAGGTCGAGGCCCTTGTTGATGAGTATGGCGAAAGGCATGAACCCCTGGCAGAAAGGCTGCGGGATGGAGATGCCGTCCATCTTGTCGTAGAACTTCTGGAACCTGGGCGCCGTATAGTCGGCGGCGACCAGCGTCAGGACGTAGCAGACGACGGCGGCGAAGAAGCCCCACGCGATGCTGTCCGTCGTGTAGTAGACCACCGCGCCGATGAAGGCGAAGTGCCAGTAGTTCCACAGGTCTATGTTGACCGTCTTCGTGGTTTTGGTGAGGAGCATGAGGACGTTCACCCCGAGGCACACGGGGATGATGAACGCGCCCACCGAGGTGTTGTAGGCCACGGCGGCCGCGGCAGGCCATCCCATGTCGAACACTTCGAGGTTGAGGCCGTAGATCTCCACCACTTTCGAGAGCGAGGGGCTGAGGCTGCTCGTCAGCAACGCCGTGACGACCGACAATCCCACGAAGCCGACGCCCACGTAGAGGCCGCTCTGCAAGGCTTTCCCGAACTTGATTTTGATGCAGACGCCCAGTATGGTGAAGATAATGGGCATCATGACCGCGGCGCCGAGGCCGATGACGTAACCGAACACAGCTTCCATATCCCTAAAGTCCTTGGTATTGATTCGTAAATGGCTAAGTGCGGCAAAAATAGGCAAAACTATTGGTAACGCAAACAGAATCGGGGAAAAAAGATGGGAAAAGGGGGATAAGGACAGCGGGGGCAGGACGCGATACACTGACAACTTGTCAGCCTTTTGCGCGTGAACGCCGGAACGGAAAAGGCCCGGAAAGGAAGGGAATGTTAAATCCGAGCCCGCCCGGGGCCGTTCTGATGCTTCCATGGCGCATTTCCCTTGAATCCGGACTCCCGGTCTCAAGAGATTGTGATTTCATCCGGCTGAAAGCGGGAAACGTTTTGAAGCAGAAAAAAGCGGGATTGTCCGCTTGTCGGCCGGGAAAGGTGCCCTGAACGGCGGGAAAAACGCCCGGAAACGGTTTGGAAGGGAGGGCCGAAGGGCTTTTCCTGATTTATCTGAAGGATTCCCGCGGGCAAAATCGCCGGACTTTTTGTCATGGAAAACGGTCGGCGGGTTCCGCTTGCATGCGGGACTTGCCGCATACAAGCGGAGGGAGGATGTCTTTTTGTAAGCGGAACCCTCGTCCGAGGCTGCAGAATGTAAAAACGCCGGCTGTGAATGCCGGCGTTTTTCGCCGCCTCTCCCCGGCGGGGAGGCGGATGGGCGATTCTCGCAAGGCTGGCCTGACATTCTGTCAGACGAAACATTCCGGCTCGCGGCGCGCGCCGAAGTACCGGTGCAACATGGCGGTATAGGGAGTGTCGAAAGTGCGCCCGCCCGCGGGGCAGCACTTGACGCAGGCGCAACATGTGGTGCACAAGTCCGTCCGGGTGGCAGAGCGTCCGCCGGCCATGGTGATGGCGCCGGTGGGGCACCGGCCCGCGCATTCTCCGCAGCCGCGGCAGTTGCCGTTCACCGCCGGGGCCTGCGGCATGAAGGGGGCAGGGGCCTTGTAAGGCACGTTTCCCTTCATCGCGGGCGCGGTCACAAGGCTTTCCAGCGGGTCGTCGTAGCGCAGCGCGAAGTCGCGCGCATCTGCGGCCGGAGGGTTTCGCAGGCCCAGCTGGCGCAACAGGCTGCCATAGGCTTGCGCCCCGAAGCCGGCGGCCTTCCGCAAGTCGGCGGCGTCGGGACGGCCTTCGGCTACGGGCATGCCCGGACGGCTGTAGGAATGTTCGCCCACGAAGGCCGCGCCGCAGAGCGGAGTGAACCCTTGTGCGCGCAGGAGGTCGCGAAGCTGCACCAAGGCGTCCTCGTAGTCGCGGTTGCCATAGACCGCCACAGGGATGGCGACGCTGTTTTCCGCCCGCAGGCGGGCGATGCGCCGGACGGCTACCGGGGCCACGAGTCCCCCGTAGACGGGGGCGGCCGCGACGCAGATGGCGTCGCGCACCGCGATGGGCGTGTCGCCGCGGTCGGTGGTCAGGTCGATTTCCTCCCGGCGGGCGACGCGCATGCCGTCGGCGATGGCGCGGGCGATTTTCATCGAAGCGCGCGTGGGCGAGAAGTAGGCCACGCAGAGTCTGTCCAATTGCATCATGGCCCTTCCTCCCCTACTTTTCCGAGATCCTGTAACCGTCTTCGGCCAGTGCGGCCTGCAACTCCTCCAAGGGTTTCTCGTCCCCCGAAAATTCGATGACGGCCTCGGGAGGGTCCAGAGTCACCGTGGCGCTGACGCCTTCGATGCCGTTCAATGCTTTTTCCACGTGCATGCGGCAATGGCCGCACGTCATGCCTTCCACTTTGTATCTTTTCTTCATGTCTGTATTGGGTTTTGAAATGCAAGTCTTTTCGTGCCCCAGCCTGGCCCGTTTCAGCCGCAGGCTGTTCGCCACGACGCTCACGCTGCTCATGGCCATGGCCGCTCCGGCGATCATCGGGTTGAGCAGGAAGCCGCAGAGGGGATAGAGGATTCCTGCGGCCACGGGCACGCCCGTCATGTTGTAGACGAAGGCCCAGAACAGGTTCTGCCGGATGGTGCGCACGGTGCGGGCGGACAGCCGGATGGCTTCGGGTATCCGCGTCAGGTCGGACGAGACGAGCGTCATCTGGGCCGCGTCCATGGCGATGTCGCTGCCCCGCCCCATGGCGATGCTCAGGTCGGCGCGGGCCAAGGCGGCGCTGTCGTTGATGCCGTCGCCCACCATGGCCACGCGGTGCCCTTCGCGTTGCAAGGCGGCGACGAAATCGGCCTTCCCTTGCGGCGACATGCCGGCGCGGTAGTGCCGGATGCCCGCGTCGGCGGCCGTCCGCGCGGCGGCGGGGGCTTGGTCGCCCGTAAGCATGTAGGTTTCGATGCCCATGGCCTGCAGTTCGGCCACGGCCTGGCGGGTGGTCTTCCTGATGCGGTCGGATATGGCGGCCACCGCCAGTGTCTTCTTCGTGTCGGCGAAGTAAACCACCGTTTGTCCGGCGGCAGACATTCGTCCGGCCGCGCGTGCCAGCCGTTCGTCGGTAGGGATGCCGTCCCGCTCCAGCAGCTTGAGGTTCCCGGCGTAATACGTCTGTCCTTGGCATACCGCCTTTGCCCCCATTCCCGCCAGGCTCTCGAAGTCCCTTACGGGGAGTTCCCGTCCTCGGATATGGCCGGCGACGGCTTCGGCCAAGGGATGTTCCGACTGTTTCTCCAAGCTGAAGAGGATGTCGGGCAGGCCGGCCGGGCTGTCTTCCGCCCACACCATTTCCGTCACCGCAGGATGCCCTTCGGTGACCGTTCCCGTCTTGTCCAGCAGGACGCAGTCGACCTTCCGCGCGGTCTCCAGGCTTTCGGCGTCTTTGATGAGGATGCCGTGTTCGGCTCCCTTGCCGATGCCCACCATGATGGCCGTGGGCGTGGCCAGCCCGAGCGCACAGGGGCAGGCGATGATGAGTACGGTGACCAAAGCCGACAGGCCGTGCGTGAAGCCGTCCGACGGGGCGAGTGCCCACCACAGGGCGAACGAAAGGACGGCGATGCCGATGATGGCCGGTACGAACAAGGCCGCGATGCGGTCCGCCAGCCGTTGCACGGGAGCCTTGCTGCCTTGCGCGTCCTGCACCATGCGGATGATGCGGGCCAGTACGGTGTCGGCTCCCACCTTCTCCGCACGGAAGCGGAACGAGCCCCGTTGGTTGATGGTGCCGGAGAAAACGTGTGCTCCCTCGCGTTTGGCCGCGGGTACCGGCTCGCCGCTCAGCATGCTTTCGTCGATGTACGAGCTGCCCGAGACGATGATGCCGTCCGCGGCGATGCGTTCGCCGGGACGGACGGCGACGGTTTGCCCCCGTCGCAGGTCGTCGATGCCGGCTTCATGCGTTTCCCCGCGGTCGTCCACGATGGTGACGGTGCGGGGCCGCAGTCCCATGAGCTTGCGGATCGCCGTCGAGGTGTTGCCCTTGGCTCTTTCTTCCAGGAGCCGCCCCAGGAGGACGAAGGCGATGATGACGCTCGATGCCTCGAAATAGACGTGCGGTTCCACGCCCCGCGATGCCCAGAACTCGGGGAAGAGCGCGTTGAAGACGCTGAAGGAGTAGGCGACGAGCGTGCTGCCCGACACGAGTGTGTCCATGCCGGCCGTGCGGTGCCTCAGCTGCCGCCAGGCGTTGCGGTGGAAATCCCGCCCCAACCAAAGGACGACGGGGGTGGACAACGCCCATGAGACGAGGCCGGCATAGGGCATGTGCATGAAAGACATGCCGATGACGGCCACGGGCAGGGAGAGGACGATGGCCCCGACGGCGCGTTTCCGCAAGCGCCGGTACTTCTCGTCGCGTGCCTGTTCCGCCCGGCATTCCGACTGCTCGCGGTCGTCGCACGCCAACAAGTCGTAACCCGCGGCCTGCAACGCCTTTTTCAGCTGTCCGGGGTCGCACCGTGCCGTGTCGTATTCCACGGTGGCCGTGGCCGCCGCATAGTTGACGGCGGCCGCGCGCACCCCCGGCTGCCCGTTGAGAATCTTGTCCACCCTCGCGGCGCAGGCGGCGCAACTCATGTCCAATACGGGAAACGTCCTTTTTTCCATGTGTCCTTGGCCCATCTTCTTCCCCATGTGTCACTTGTCGAACAGGAGGCAAAGTTATCGGTTTTTGCATGGACGGTCTTACAGAATCATGGTTTGTTTTTACATCTTTTTGCGCCACTCCGGGACGGGGAAGCCGGTTGTTGCCGCCCTTGGCGTCTCCCGGTTGCCTTGCCATGCCGCATGGAATGCTTTTGATGCGGAAGCCGCGTCGGCGGGATTGTCGGAGGGGGAAAGGTCTTGTGGAATGCGGCGTGGTGCGCGGTCCCCGCCTTGTGCGGCATCGTTCCCGTTGTCATGATGTTCCATGCGCCCGCGCGGCCGCCGCGGCCTGCCGGGGATGACAAGATGGAAGTGGACGGGGCGGGACGACGGATAGCCCGTATAAGGGGGCGGGCGCAAGGAAGGACGAAAGCATGGGGAGGCATCCATGTTTTTCGGCGGAGGCCGGTGTTTGCCTGTGCGTCCTTACGGGCCTATACGGATGGCTTTTTGCCGGTCCCGCCTTGTCCGGGGGCGAATGCGGGCCGCCGCTGGGGATGCGGAGGGCGTTTGCCTGTCCGGCATTTCGGGCGTGCTTTTCAAACCTTGTCCAGAGGGATGCGCGTCTTCCGCTTCTGCCGTCTGTACTGCCGCGGACTCAGGCCGGTCAGTGCCTTGAACTGTGCGCTGAGGTGGGCGGCACTGGAATAGTCCAGCTGGTCGGCTATCTCGTTGAGGGTCAGCTCGCCGTAATCCAGCAACTCCTTGGCGCGTTCGATTTTCTGCGCGATGAAGTATTTTTCGATGGTCGTGCCTTGCGTTTCGGAGAACAACTTGCTGAGCGTGCCGTAGTCGCGGCGGCACGCTTGGGCAAGGTATTGCGAGAGATTCGTCCGCAGGCGGCCGCCATGCTGGTGTACGAGTCCGATGATGAGTCGCTTGACCTGCTCTACGGTACGGGCGCGCGGGTCGTCTATCAGCTCGAATCCCAACGGGATAAGGGCTTCGTGCAGGGTCTGACGCGCAGTCCCGGTGAGAGGGGCGGGGAGTTCGGCCCGTCCGAGCTCTACCGACAAGGGAGCCAGCCCGAGACGTTCCAGCACGCCCCTTACGACCATGACGCAACGGTCGCATACCATGTTCTTGATGTATATGTTACGGTCTGTTTCCATAACGGCGCGCGCCTCTTTCCTGCAAAGATAGTGCAAATAAGCGTAGCGGCGGGGATATTTGTCGTATCTTTGCGCCGCCGAGGCATGAAAACATGAAGAATGGGCTGTTGGAAGACGGATGCGACCCGATGGGGCAGGCCGTCCGCGACTATTATGAGACAGGCCGTGCCGGTCGCCTGCGGGTGTTCTCCCCGCAGTTTGACGAAGACGAGATGCCGGTGGCCCTGTTGTTCCGTGAAGAGGAGGATATGCCGCCGCTGGAACGGAAGGCTTTGGACTTGTGTCGCGGCCGGGTGTTGGACGTCGGCGCCGGGGCGGGCTGCCACAGCTTGGCCTTGCAAAGGCGCGGGCTGGACGTGACGGCGGTGGACGTCTCGCCGTTGTCGGTGGGCGTGATGCGCCGGCGCGGCGTGGTGCGGGCCCGTGAGGCGGATGTCTTCGACGAGGCTTTCATGGGATGTTACGACACGGTGCTGATGCTGATGAACGGTTCCGGCATTATCGGGCGTCTGGAACGTATGCCGTTGTTCTTCCGCCGCATGAGGCAGTTGCTGGCGCCTGGCGGTTGCGTGCTGGTGGATTCAAGCGACTTGCGCTATGTCTATGAGGACGAAGACGGTGCGCTGGACATCGGCCAGGATGCGGGCTACTACGGTGAACTGGTTTTCCGGATGCAGTACAGGCAAGTGAAAGGCGCGCCTTTCCACTGGCTTTTTGTGGATTTCGCGACTTTGGCTTACTGCGCGCGGGAGAACGGCTTCCGTGCGGAGCGATTGCAGGAGGGGAGACATTATGATTATCTGGCGCGGCTGTCCGTAGGTCATGAATAGAAGGGGCGGCCTCCGCGAAGAGGCCGCCCCTGGCCGACTTTCCTTGTTCCGTCCGTCAATGGGGAAGGAAACGGGCGGGGAACGCTTTTTGCGGGATTGCATCCTTTCCTCCTTGATAGGGCGGACGAAGAACAAGCGGCCCGAAACCGTGCCCGTCTGGCGTGTTATCCGCCTTAATCTTCCGCCGAAAAGCGATGCGGCGATGAAGCCTTCCCCGTCGGGCGAAGCCGGAAGGCAAGCGCGATGTCAAGAAGCCAGACTGGAAGGCTTCCTTTAAAGGGCGGAGAAGCCCGGCCTTCTTCCTTGGCCTCCGGCCTGCCTTGTTTAGAACAGCTTTTCCGGATATTCCCCGGAGGCTACCAGCGAGGCAATCTTTTCCACTGTGGCTTCGCGGTCGGCGGCGTAGGTCACGCCGAACCATTTGCTGGTAGTGTCGAGAACCTCTACCGTGGCGGTGCCTTCGTTGATGAGCTTGTTCACCATCAGCGGGATGAAGAACTCGGCTTTCGGGTTCG
>CAYPMY010000106.1:0-7115 GCA_964412085.1 uncultured Paraprevotella sp.
TGCGGTCGGTTTTACAATCTCTTGCGAACGGTTTTCCAATCTCTTGCGATTGGTTTTCCAATCTCTTGCGATTGGTCTCCGGGCGCACTGGCATCCGTTCCACGGGTCCTTCCATGCCGGGAGCCGGAGGGAAAAAGGAAGAACGGATGCCTCCCGGATCCGCGCCGCCCCATCCCGCCCGTGACAGACGTTTTTTCGCCCGAAAAGGTTCGCTTCCTCCATACCCTTTCTGTACCAACGCTTTAAGGTGAACCCTACATCTCCCGACCCTTCACCTGGACTTCACCGGGGAACGGGCCGCGCGCACGAACGTTCCTCCAACGAATCCGCCGCCGCGCCGGTTTCCGGCACGTCGCGGCGAAAGACCCGACAAGGGCTTTTCCCGCGCCGTGCGTTCGCGGACGGGAACGCGCCCCGGACACTGTCCCCACGGGCTTCAAGAAGACTGCTCATGCCGCCGCAAGACGGCGGGGCGAAAGACGAACGGCGGGAAGGGGACGAAGCCGCCGACTTCCCCGCCGCGCGGCGCGGGCCACGTTCCGGCGCGCCCGCCGAAGCCGCGGGACCCCGCGCCGGGCCGGACGGGGGAAAGGGGACGTCCCGGCGCGCCACGGAACGAGGCGCGGACGCCATCCGCCCCGGGGCTTCCCCGCCGCGCGGCACGCGCGGCACATAACGGGCGGCTTCTCCGGGGCCATGCGCGGGGATGCGGAGAGGGCTTCAGCCCGAACGCTCCATGCCTATCACTGCATCTTCCATTCCTCCCCGCACCAGACCATCGGCAAGGCGACTTCCTCACGCGTACCGTCCCCGAACGACACTTCCAGGAAAACGCTGGCGACATCCCCCGAGACAGTATCCCCCACCGCCCGGACGGAAACCAGCCCTCCCCTGCGTTCTTTCTCACGGGCGGCATACTGAGCCGCGAGATCGACCATCTGGCTGCGATAAGACTCCGTCATGCTGTCGCTATAGGAAATGGAGCGGACGTAATCCTCGTACTTGCCCTCTATCAAATAGCCGTAACAGATCTCGGCCGCCCGGCCCGGCTCGCCTCTTCCGCCCCCGCCGCACGAAATCCACAGGGGAAGCCCCAAAAAGGCCATCCACGGGAGAATGTTTTTCCTCATCACTTCTGCCGCATGAAGATGTTGATGGGAGTGCCCCTGAAGTTCCAACGTTCGCGTATCTTGTTTTCCAGGAAACGGCGGTAGGGCTCCCTCACGTATTGCGGCAGGTTGGCATAGAACACGAAAGAGGGGATCTGCGTGTCCGGCAGTTGCATGCAATACTTAATCTTAATGTATTTCCCCTTGATGGAGGGGGGCGGACAGGCCTCGATCAAAGGCAGCATCTCCTCGTTCAGCTTGGCCGTAGGGACGCGCTTCTTGCGGTTATGATAGACTTCCGTGGCCGTCTCAAGCACCTTGAAGATGCGCTGTTTCGTCAAGGCGGAAGCGAACACGATCGGGAAATCGTCGAACGGGGCCATGCGGCTGCGGATGGCGCGTTCATATTCGTTCATGACCGCCATCGTCTTATCCGCTACCAAATCCCATTTGTTGACCACCACGACCATGCTCTTGTCGTTCCGTTGTATCAGCTGGAATATGCTCAGGTCCTGGGCTTCTATCCCGCGTCCGGCATCCAGCATCAGGATGCAGACGTCCGAGTTCTCGATGGCGCGGACGGAACGCACGACGGAATAGTATTCCAGATCCTCCGTCACCTTGCTTTTACGGCGGATGCCGGCCGTGTCCACCAAATAGAAGTCAAGCCCGAACTTGGTGTAACGGGTATGAATGGTATCACGGGTCGTCCCGGCTATTTCGGTCACGATGTCGCGTTCCTCCCCGATGAACGCGTTGACCAGGCTGGACTTGCCCGCATTCGGCCGCCCGACGACGGTGAAGCGGGGGATGTTCCCGTCAGCTCCGCCATCGGCTTTCTTGGGAAGCCTCGAGACGACCGAATCCAACAATTCCCCCGTGCCGCTCCCTGTCGCCGCCGAGATGCAATAGGGGTCGCCCAGCCCCAAGGCGTAAAACTCCGCCGCGCCATATATCCAGTCGTTCGTGTCGGCCTTGTTGGCCACAAGGATGACCGGCTTCTCGGTGCGCCGCAAGATATTGGCCACGGCCTCGTCCAGATCCGTCAAACCGTTCCGGACATCCACCAAGAACAATATCACGTCCGCTTCTTCCGTCGCCAAGGTAACTTGCTTGCGGATTTCTTTCTCGAATATGTCGTCCGACTTCACCACCCAGCCGCCGGTATCTATCACGGAGAACTCGCGCCCCGTCCACTCCGACTTCCCGTACTGGCGGTCGCGGGTCGTCCCGGCCTCGTCACTGACAATCGCGCGGCGTGTCTGGGTCAAACGGTTAAAGAGAGTGGACTTGCCCACATTCGGGCGTCCGACTATTGCCACTATATTTCCCATAATTCACCAAATTCCAGCCTCACGGCCTGATTACTGATCCAGTTTATATCCAAAGTTTTTCAAAGCGCGTTCCGAACTTCTCCAATCCTTGTCCACTTTCACAAAGGACTCCAGATAAACGCTCTTGCCGAAGAATCTTTCCAAAGACTTCCGGGCTTTCGCGGAGGCCTTCTTCAACGCCACCCCCCGATGGCCTATGATGATGCCTTTCTGGGACTCGCGCTCCACATAGATCACGACATTGACATGAATGGATTTCGCCCTTTCCCTGAACTGCTCCACCACGACTTCCACCGAATACGGGATTTCCTTGTCGTAATACAACAAAATCTTTTCACGGATGATTTCAGCCACGAAGAAGCGGGCCGGCTTGTCGGTCCACTGGTCCTTGCCGAAATACGGGGGAGCTTCCGGCAAAAGTCCCTTGATGCGGTTCAACACCGTATCTATGTTGAACTTGCACAAGGCCGAAACAGGTATGATTTCCGCCTTGGGCAGGACGGCATGCCAGGCTTCCACCTTCAAGGCCAGTTCCTCCTGGTTGCTCGTGTCTATCTTATTGACCAGCAACAATACGGGGACATCCATCCCGGACACTTTCGCCAGGAAGTCGCCGTTCTTGTCGGGCCTGTCCGCCATGTCCGTCACGTACAGCAGGACGTCGGCATCTTGCAAGGCGGATTCCGAGAAGTTCAACATGGATTCTTGCAGCTTGTACTTAGGCTTCAAGACGCCGGGAGTGTCGGAAAAACAAATCTGCATGTCTTCCGTGTTCAGGATCCCCATGATGCGGTGGCGCGTGGTCTGCGCCTTGAAGGTCGCGATGGATATGCGTTCCCCGACCAGGAGATTCATCAACGTGGACTTCCCGACATTCGGATTGCCCACGATATTCACAAAACCAGCCTTATGTGCCATATAACCGCCCTGTTTCCCCTTCGGACAAAAACGCGCCTGCCGGATGCGTTCTTTTCCATGATGTTTCTTTGGGGGAGGATTTCTTCCGTCCCTTATCTACCCGCCCCGTCGTAGCCCCATTTCATATAAGCGGCTCCCCATGTGAACCCGGCGCCGAAAGCGGTAAAAATCAGGTTGTCTCCTTTCTTCAGCTGTTGCTCGTAGTCCCACAGTGCCAACGGCAAGGTGGCCGAACTTGTGTTGCCGTAACGTTGGATGTTAAGCATCACCTTTTCCATTGGCAACTCCAAGCGGTGCGCCACGGCCTCGATGATGCGCACGTTGGCCTGATGAGGTATCACCCAAGCGATATTGTCCTTGGTCAATCCGTTACGTGCGGCCACCAAGGCCGAGGCCTCGCTCATGTTGGTCACGGCGAACTTAAACACCGTGCGTCCTTCCTGATGGAGGTAATGCAAGCGATGGTCTATGGTAAAATAAGAGGGGGGACAGGCGGAACCGCCCGCTTTCATGCACAGGAACGGCAGCCCTTTGCCATCCGTACGCAAATAGGCATCCTTCCAGCCCACGTCTTCCGCAGTGGGCTCAACCAACACCGCAGCGGCTCCATCCCCAAAAATCGGACAAGTCGCCCGGTCCGTATAGTCGACCATCGAGGACATCTTGTCCGCGCCGATGACAACAATCTTCTTGTAGCGGCCGCTCTCAATCAAGGCGGAAGCCGTATCCATGGCGAAAAGGAACCCGCTGCAGGCGGCTTGCAAGTCGTACGCAAAAGCGTTCGCCAACCCCAGCTTGCCAATGACGATAGAAGCCACAGAGGGGAAATGGTAGTCCGGCGTGGAAGTGGAAACCATCACGCAATCAATGTCTTCGGGGCTTACTCCCGTCTTCTGCAACAACTGTTTCGCCGCTTTACGAGCCATGTAGCTCGTGCCCAAGCCTTCTTCATTCAGAATACGCCTCTCCTTTACGCCGATACGGGTCATGATCCACTCGTCGTTCGTATCGACCATTCGCGACAGTTCGTCGTTGTTCAAGACATACTCCGGGACGTAACCGCCGATGCCGGTGATTACCGCGTTCGTTTTTTCCATACTTATCCTGTCTTCTAAAAAAAGTAGCCGGAGAACGGCGGTGCTCTCTGGCTATATCTTCCTCGCCAACGATCAAACGGCGGCTTCCTTCACGATAGCCACCTTGCCTCTGTAATAGCCGCAAGTGGGGCAAACAGTGTGATAAATGTGGAATGCACCGCAGTTCGGACAAACTGCCAACGTAGGTGCCACGGCCTTATCATGGGTTCTTCTCTTACGCGTTCTCGATTTTGACTGTTTCTTTTTAGGATGTGCCATTTTATTAAGTGTTTAATTATCCAATATTTTCCTCAATCTGTCCCGGCGCGGGCTTACCGGGATAAACCTTCCTTCGCCCGCGCTCCCCTCCTCCTCGGAACCATCCGATTCCTCGGACGAAGCCACCAAATGCGCCGCCAAAGCCTCCATCATTCCCGCATTGCAATGTCCCGGCTCATGCACGTGCGTAAGCGGGACTTCCAGCACGATGTATTCGTAAATGATCCATGCGACGTTCAACACAGCGTCTTCGTACGGAAGCGTCACCATATTCCCCTCGTCCGCATACTCATCCCCTAACTTCACGGTAAGCACACGTTCCGTCTCTATCTCCACGTCCATATCGTCAAGGCATCGATCGCACGGCACACGCACCGTTCCCTTGATATGGAAGGTGAAGACACAAGCTCCCTCCCTCTCTCTTATCTGCATGCCTACATCCGCCTTGCCGTTCTTCACCAAAGTCCCTCCTACGGCCTCAAAGAACGTATCATCCACTGCGAACCGATATTCACGGACACCGGCCCGCATGTCTTTCAAATCAATCTTATAACTGTCAAGTACGTCCATCCGGGTCGCAAAAATACAAAAAAACAAGCGACGGGACACAATAAAAAGCACAAAAAACTCTCTTTTTAATACTTTTTCAACTCCACCCTGAAGGTTGTCCCCACACCGATTTCCGAACGCTTCACGAAAATACGTCCCTTGTGGTATTCTTCCACTATACGTTTGGCCAAGGACAAACCCAGCCCCCAACCTCTGCTCTTCGTCGTAAAACCAGGGCTAAACACCGTCTGGAAATGGTTCTTCGAGATGCCCTTGCCGGTATCCGTGACTTCGACGACCACTTTCCCCGCATCCTCGAAAGCCGCTACCGTGATGCATCCTTGTCCTCCCATCGCATCTATCGCGTTCTTACAAAGATTCTCTATCACCCACTCGAAAAGCGGGGCGCACATATAAGCCTTCAAGGGATATTCCGGCGACAGGCAGCGGATGGACACCTTATTGGACGTGCGACGGGAAATATAATCTATCACGTGCCCAAGCACAGCGGACAGCAATTCCTCGCGAGGTTCCGGCAAGGAACCGATCTTGGAAAAACGTTCGGCTATCATCTCCAACCGCTTCACATCCTTGTCCATCTCCGGGATAAGTTCATCGTAGGGATAAGTCTCCTTTAAAATCTCGACCCATGCCATCAACGAAGAAATCGGAGTCCCTAACTGGTGGGCCGTCTCCTTGGACAAGCCCACCCAGACTTTGTTCTGCTCCGCCTTCTTGGAACTCAACAAAGCGAAAATGGCCACTACGACAAAAATAAGGACTACCCCCAGTTGTATGTAAGGATAGGAGTACAGCCGTTTCAACATGATGGAATCGTCGTAGCAGATTTCCATGAAATCACCGTCAACGCCTTGGGAAGCACCTTCGTTCAGATAAATACGAATCGCACGGCCTCTTTGCCGCATGTCTTCTGCCATCCGCTTCACCTCCCTCGTGCTGTCGGCAGCATTGCTTGCCTTCAACGACAAGTTCCGGTAGCTGTGTATTTCCCCCGATTCGTACTGCACGATGACCGGAATGGTATTGTTCCCGTTCAAGACCTTCAAGACCAAGGCGACATCGGTGTTCTCATCCGCATTGTTCAGCGTCCGCATGGCCTCCGCCCACACTTCCATGTTCTGGTGCTCACCCAAAGCCAAATCACGTACCAAATAGTTGGATATGACAAGAGACCCCACGGCTATCACGATGGCCATGACCACTAACAAAAACTTGACCTGCCTTATCCGGTCATACCATTGCATGACATTTACTCTTTTGACTTCCCGTACTCCTTTCCAAAAACGGGCGACCCTCTTTTTTATTGCATCGTCGGCGCCATTCTGTCACCGGGAAAGTATTACCGGCGTCTTCCCCCCTCAGAATTTTCCGTATCCGAATGATCGTGGACGGTTCTCTTGGAAATGGCGGGAAACACCTCATCGATATTTTCTGAAGACAGGGCATCCCCGACCATGCCCATACATTGTACGGACTTACGATCCTTGCTCCTGTAAAAACAGGACAATATCACATCTCCGAACGGGTTCGATTCGGGAATGACACAAACAAGTTTTTTTAACGGCATTACCCCGGCAAGGCTTCAAAACGGCATCGGATGAATATGCAGACAATGGTGCTGTCTGCGGATAAACTCCGCCGTTCGGCAAAGGAAGAATCAAGTATTTTGCCCGCATCTTCCAACGGGATTACGGCATTCGTGTCTAAAAGCATATTCATCGGGCCTTATCAATCAAGTAGTTCCAAAGCCGCACTCTCTCCTCGTTCGATGGCCGTTTCCACTGCGGTTTCGGCAAGATCTAACAAGCGGCGGCTTTCGTTGCGTAACG
>CAYPMY010000107.1:0-7033 GCA_964412085.1 uncultured Paraprevotella sp.
GAGTCAGGACTTCCTTGTCCACATAGATTCGCGTTTGTCCCTCTTCCGTTTCAATATGTACCGGGATACCCTCGCCGAGCCATTTGAGAACGCTCTGGAAAGAGTCGTCGTCGATATTCGCCAACGCTCCCAGTATTTCGTTGTCGAGGCTGTTGTTGAGTGTCGCCAACAAGCCTTTGAGCCTTAAGGCATCCATCTGGACAATCGCATTGACAAGGCCGCTTGTGACTTCCCTGTCGAGCTGCAACCCTTGTTTTGCCGCAATCCTGACGATAATGTCGACGAGGTCTATCTTAAGCATCAAATGCCCGTCTTTCGGATACCAATACAAGAAGCCTGTCGGTTGCGAGGGTTTATAGGTACGGCCTTCAAGGGCGGCATCAATGTGCGATTGACTCAATCCCATGAGAAGCACGCCGAGTATTTGTTTCGCGTTTAGCTTATCACTTGAGTAAGAAGCCGAGATAGTCCCGTCTGCGTCCAGCGTGACATCTTTCAGGTATTGCGGCAGGATGTAACCCAATATGCCTTGAAGCATCTTCAGCGACGATTGCGCGTCGTAGCATTCCTTCGTAAGTTCAAGTTCCGCGTCCAGATAGCAGGGCGACTTTTACTGTCTGTTTAGGGCCGCGCTCCACCACATTGGTTACAGCGTAAGTTTTTGCCCATAATCCGGCATCCCCCATCCTGACGTTCGTGAGGTTCAAGGTCAACTTCCCCTTGACGGCGCGTCCATCGAAATCGAAGGTGCTTGAAGTATTTTCCCCTGCACCGCTGCCTGAGAAAGAATACCCCTCGGAGTCACCGAGAAGCGGGACGGACTTGATTGAGATGGCCTTTTCGCCCGGGATGACATCGTAAAACGTCAAATCGGCCGTCTCCCCGGCCACCGTGCTAAAGTCCACCGACTTTCCAGTCATGGCCTTGCCGTTATAAGTAAGCTCCAACTCATCGGAGTTGGAGTAATTGGCTGTCACATCCACTGGATCCGGCCCGGGGAAATCGTCATCGCATGAAGTGAATGACGCGATGAACGCTCCCGCAAGGCAACTGATAAACGGAATAGCTTTCTTCATTGTCCTTTTCGCTTGTTAAGGTGGGTTCTATACAACATACCGCAAAAAGTCGGACAGGCCCACTTTACCCGACCACGGATTTATCAACTCTGGTTGCAAAGATACGTATTTTATTCGGTAGCATCATCGCCCCCCCCTGTGTTTAACACAAATTAATATATATGGCATCCGCCTCTTGCCTGCGGTTTGCCTGTCGCCATGGTGGCGGACAATCCAGCGGGAACGGCAGATGTCGCAAGCAAGGCTTGCCTGTGCGGCATCGGCCATCGCCCGGATTATTCCGGCTTTCCTTACAAGCCGGCCGTTCATGCGCCGCCCCATGAAGTCGGGAACAAGTCCCGCACGACCCGGACTTCTGACTTCCTCCTGCCAGCCGGCTCTTGTGCCTCCGCCAAGAAGAGGAAGACGGTTCCGTCGCCGGAAAAGGACTACAACGAGACGCTTGCCCTGCCGACCGACCTTCCGCAGAGGCCGCAAAGGAGCCTGCCGCAATTTAATTGCTCCAAACTCCGGCTTATATGACCTTTTTTATGTAAATTTGCAAGCCCTGAAAAGAAACACATATTACATATATAATGGAATTAGCAAGCAAATACAATCCAGCCGACGTAGAGGGCAAATGGTACCAATACTGGCTCGACCACAAGCTTTTCAGTTCTAAACCCGACGGACGCGAGCCTTATACGGTAGTCATCCCGCCCCCCAACGTGACGGGTGTGCTCCACATGGGGCATGTGCTCAACGAAACCATTCAGGACATCTTGGTACGCCGTGCCCGCATGGACGGCAAGAACGCTTGTTGGGTGCCGGGTACCGACCATGCTTCCATCGCCACGGAAGCCAAGGTGGTGAACCGACTGGCAAAGAAGGGCATTAAGAAGACAGACCTCACACGCGAAGAGTTCCTGAAATATGCATGGGAATGGACGGACGAACACGGCAACATCATCCTGAAACAGCTGCACAAGCTGGGAGCCAGTTGCGATTGGGACCGTACGGCTTTCACCATGGACGAGAAGCGGAGTGAAAGCGTCATCAAGGTGTTCTGCGACCTCTACCGCAAAGGATTGATTTACCGGGGCGTGCGCATGGTAAACTGGGATCCGAAAGCCCTGACGGCCCTCTCTGACGAAGAAGTGATTTACAAAGAGGAACACAGCAAGCTGTACTACCTGAAATATATGGTGGCCGGGGAAGACGGCCAGCCGGACGGAAGCGGACGCTACGCCGTGGTGGCCACCACGCGCCCCGAAACCATCATGGGCGACACGGCGATGTGCATCAACCCGAACGACCCGAAGAACACGTGGCTGAAAGGGCAAAAGGTGATTGTGCCCCTGGCAGGCCGCTGCATCCCCGTCATCGAGGACGACTACGTGGACATCGGATTCGGAACGGGTTGCCTGAAAGTGACACCCGCACACGATGCTAACGACTACATGTTGGGAGAAAGGCACAACCTGCCTTCCATCGACATCTTCAACGACGACGGCACGATTAACGAGGCCGCCGGAATGTATGTGGGCATGGACCGTTTCGACGTGCGCAAGCAAATCTGCACCGACTTGGAAAACGCCGGATTGCTGGAAAAAGTAGAAGACTACGTCAATAATGTGGGCTTCTCTGAACGCACCAACGTACCCATCGAGCCGAAGCTCTCCATGCAATGGTTCTTGAAGATGGAACATTTGGCGCAGATTGCCTTGGAGCCGGTGATGAAAGACGAAATCAAGTTCTATCCGGCCAAATACAAAAACACTTACCGTCACTGGATGGAGAACATCAAAGACTGGTGCGTCAGCCGACAGTTGTGGTGGGGACACCGCATCCCGGCCTACTACCTGCCGCAAGGCGGATTCGTGGTGGCCGAGACCGCCGGGAAGGCACTCGAACTGGCCAAGGAGAAGACCGGCGACACCAACCTGACCATAGCCGATCTCCGTCAGGACGAGGACGCATTGGACACTTGGTTCTCCAGTTGGTTGTGGCCGATTTCGCTGTTCGACGGCATCAACCATCCGGGCAACGAAGAAATCAACTACTATTACCCCACATCCGACCTCGTAACGGGGCCGGACATCATCTTTTTCTGGGTGGCGCGCATGATCATGGCAGGCTACGAATACGAAGGGAAAATGCCGTTCAAGAACGTGTACTTCACCGGCATCGTGCGCGACAAGCTGGGACGCAAGATGAGCAAGTTCCTGGGCAACAGCCCCGACCCGCTTGATTTGATAGAGCGTTACGGTGCCGACGGAGTACGTATGGGAATGATGCTGTCCGCCCCGGCAGGCAACGACATCTTGTTCGACGACGCGCTCTGCGAACAAGGTCGCAACTTCAACAACAAGATATGGAACGCGTTCCGTCTCGTGAAAGGCTGGCAGACGGCCGACACCGCACAACCGAAAACAGCGGCCATCGCCACACGTTGGTTTGACGCCATGCTGAGAACCACAGCAAGGGAAGTGGCAGACTTGTTCAAGAAGTACCGTCTGAGCGAAGCCCTCATGGCCGTGTACAAACTATTCTGGGACGAGTTCTCAGGTTGGTACCTCGAAATGGTCAAGCCGGCCTACGGACAACCCATAGACAACAAGACGTACGAACGAACCTTGTCGTTCTTCAACACGCTACTGAAGCTTCTGCACCCGTTCATGCCCTTCATCACCGAGGAACTTTGGCAACACATCTACGACCGCCAGCCGGGCGAAAGCATCATGACCTCTCCGCTCCGGACGGGCGAACCCACAAAGGAAGATGCCGGCTCCAACGCCTTGGATGGCATCTACCTCGCCCACATCGAGAACGTGAAGAGTATCGTGGCCGGTGTGCGTATCATACGCAACCAAAAGGGCATCGCCCCGAAAGAGGCATTGACCTTGGAAGTCGTAGGCGGGAATCCGGAAGCTGACTTCGAAAGTGTCATCAAGAAGATGGCTAATCTGGATGCCATTGACACCGTGGCACAAAAAGGCGAGGGCACGGCTTCGTTCATGGTGGGTACAACGGAATATGCCGTGCCGCTCGGCAACCTGATAGACGTGAAAGCGGAAATCGCCAAGCATGAAGCCGAACTGAAACACTTGGAAGGCTTCCTTACCGGAGTCTTGAAAAAGCTTTCCAACGAGCGTTTCGTAGCCAACGCCCCCGTTGCCGTGGTGGAAATGGAACGCAGGAAACAGGCCGATGCCGAAAGCAAAATCGCGGCCTTGAAAGAAAGTTTAGCCAAGCTGAAGAAGTAAAGTCCCCCGCCCCACAACGGCAAGGGCTGTCTCCCGCGTATAAACGGGAGGCAGCCCTTTAGCATCCCTATAATCCGCATACCAGTCCGCTCTTGCCGACTTGTCTTTTTCTTCAACCTATCCAATCTGATTTATCAACCAAAGTACGAATATGCCGTAACAAATTGACAAGACCGATATTTTCATCTGGATTTCTTCGCTCATTATCCTTTTTTTCACTACCTTAGCACCCGATAATGACATATCGTTAACTCAAAAAACACATTTTCTATGGAGCATCTTCTATTTTGGATGATTCCCGTATCGTCCTTATTGGCATTGCTACTGGGCTGGTACTTCTACCGCCAGATGATGAAAGAGAGTGAGGGCACGCCAGTCATGCAGAAAATCGCCTCGCACGTGCGCCAAGGTGCCATGTCGTACCTAAAGCAACAGTACAAAATCGTGGGACTGGTCTTTCTGGCTCTCGTCGTACTGTTTTCGGTCATGGCATACGGCTTCAACCTGCAAAACCCGTGGGTGCCGGTAGCTTTCCTCACCGGCGGATTCTTCTCCGGGCTTTCCGGTTTCCTGGGTATGAAAACGGCCACCTACGCTTCGGCACGTACTGCCAACGCCGCCCGTAATTCCTTAGACAAGGGACTGCGCGTGGCTTTCCGGAGCGGTGCGGTCATGGGACTGGTGGTCGTGGGGCTCGGCCTGTTCGACATATCTTTCTGGTATCTCCTTCTGGATGCCCTCATCCCGACCGACCCCAGTGCGCCCACAGCCAAACTCTGCATGATTACCACCACCATGCTGACTTTCGGCATGGGTGCCAGCACGCAGGCCTTGTTCGCCCGCGTGGGAGGGGGCATCTACACGAAAGCGGCCGACGTGGGTGCGGACTTGGTAGGCAAGGTTGAAGCCGGTATCCCTGAGGACGACCCACGCAATCCGGCGACGATAGCCGACAACGTGGGCGACAACGTGGGCGACGTGGCCGGCATGGGAGCCGACCTGTATGAATCTTATTGCGGTTCCATCCTGGCCACTTCCGCATTGGGAGCCGCGGCTTTCATGGCCAAAGGGGAAGTGGACATGCAGTTAAAGGCTGTCATCGCCCCGATGTTGATAGCCGCAGTGGGCATCCTGCTCTCCATTCTGGGCATCTTCTCCGTACGCACAAAGGAAGACGCCAGTATGAAAGGACTGCTCAACTCCCTGTCCGTAGGTACGAACTTGAGTTCCGTCCTGATTGTCGCGGCCACTTTCCTCATCCTTTGGGCGTTGCGGATTGACAACTGGCTGAACATCTCGTTCGCCGTGGTAATCGGCCTGCTGGTGGGCATCGTCATCGGACGCTCCACGGAATATTACACTTCACAATCCTACCGCCCCACCCAACTGCTGGCCGAGAGCGGGAAAACGGGTCCGGCCACGGTCATCATCTCAGGTATCGGACTGGGCATGGTGTCCACCACCATCCCGGTAATAGCCGTCGTCGTCGGTATCATCCTTTCCTATTGGCTGGCCGCAGGGTTCGACTTTGCCAACGTGAGCATGGGCCTTTACGGCATCGGTATCGCCGCCGTGGGCATGCTCTCCACCTTGGGCATCACCTTGGCCACGGACGCTTACGGCCCCATAGCCGACAACGCGGGCGGGAACGCTGAAATGAGCGGACTGGGCGAGGCCGTGCGCAAACGCACGGATGCCTTGGATTCGTTGGGCAACACCACGGCTGCTACGGGCAAGGGCTTCGCCATCGGCTCCGCGGCTTTGACGGGACTGGCTTTATTGGCTTCTTACATCGAAGAAATCCGCATCGGGTTGACGCGTATAGGCGAAACCATGCTGACGATGCCGAACGGCGGCACGCTATCCATACATGATGCCTCGTTCACCGACTTCATGACCTACTACGACGTGACGTTGATGAACCCGAAAGTCCTCTCCGGCATGTTCGTCGGCAGCATGATGGCCTTCCTCTTCTGTGGGCTGACCATGAACGCCGTAGGGCGTGCCGCTGCCCACATGGTAGAGGAAGTACGGCGGCAGTTCCGTGAAATCAAGGGAATCCTGAGCGGAGAAGCCGAGCCGGATTACGCCCGTTGCGTGCAGATTTCCACCAAAGGCGCACAACGTGAAATGGTCTTCCCATCGTTGCTGGCCATCGTGGCTCCCATCGCTACCGGGTTGGTGTTCGGCGTGCCGGGTGTCATCGGCCTTCTGGTCGGCGGACTGTCGGCCGGTTTCGTGCTGGCCATCTTCATGGCCAACTCAGGCGGTGCATGGGACAATGCCAAGAAGTACATAGAAGAAGGCAACTTCGGCGGCAAGGGCGGCGAGACACACCGCGCCACCGTGGTGGGCGACACCGTGGGCGACCCGTTCAAGGACACTTCCGGCCCGAGCCTGAACATCCTCATCAAACTCATGTCGATGGTGGCCATCGTCATGGCCGGCCTCACCGTGTCGTGGAGTCTGTTCTGACTTGACTTCATATTATAAAAACCATCCCCTCCGCTTATCGTCATGATAAGCGGAGGGGATTCCTGCCTTTCGGGATGCCCTTATTTCATCCAGCATAAGGCCAATGCGATTCCCCTTGCTCCATACGCGCCTCTCTCAGGCTGTCCATCTTGTGGATCCCGGATTTCACCAAGTTTCATAATATAAACGTGAGTTCGATATAAGGTTAGAAGCATGCAAGTTGGTTGTCCTTAACGA
>CAYPMY010000108.1:0-7003 GCA_964412085.1 uncultured Paraprevotella sp.
TCTTGCGAACGGTTTTCAAATCTCCTGCGAACGTTTTTCAAATCTCCTGCGAACGTTTTTCAAATCTCCTGCGAACGTTTTTCCGGTTTCAAGGGATTGTTTTTCCGTTTGCCGCAGACGACGGGCGCGCGTTGAAGAATCCTTACGACAAGGGACTTCCTCCCGTCTTCGGGAAGACCGGGAGGGGAGGGGCGGAACCGGGCTTGCGGGGGCGGCGTCTCGCGGCGGGTCGGTTCCCTCCGGCATCCCGTCGCGGCAGGCGGCTCCCCTCCCCGGTCCCGCAGGAGAGGCGCGCGGGCCGCGTTCCATGAAAGGACGGATGCCCGGTCGGGCTTCCGTGCGCCGGCGGCTTTCCCTTGCGGGCGTCGCGGCTGGCGGAGCGGAAAGGGCGCCGGGGAAAGGGTCGCGGGCGGCCTTGCGGGCAACGGTCAGCCGCAAGCCGTCCTGCCCGTGCCGCCTGTGCTTCTTGCCGCGGGAGCGGTGTCTCCTTTCCTGCGGTTCCGGCTCGTCTTTTTCCGCGAGGGGCGAAAAAACCGATATAATCCTATCTTTTGACGGAATAGTCCAATTCCCTTGACGCGGGAAAATCGTAGTTTTGTGGCGGAAAACGCGGAAGGGCGTTTCCCGCGGTTTATTAACTTAATTTCTACAAGAAAAATGAAGAAGAACAGATTACTTGCGTTGATGGCATTGTGCGGCGCCGCGCCGTGCACGTCGCCTTCATGGGCGGCCGGCTGGGCCGACCCGACGCTGGAATTCGCGCAGCCGGACTTGGAGGGAATCCGGGGCGGGCAGAGGCCGGTGTATTACATCTACCATGTGGCCAGCGGGAAGTTCATGTCCAACGGGGCCGATGCCGACGTGAAGCTCGTCGTTTCCGACACGGGGCAGGACGTGACTCTGAGCTACGGCTCCGACTACGAGCTGATTACCCACGAGGGGAAAGCCGATTATTCGGACGCCAAGTCCTACCGCCTGTCGATGATGAACGCGCCGACCGTGGGCGGTTTCCATGAGATGCACCTGGACGCCGGCACGACCTGTTGGGTGGACCACAGCAAGGAGGGGCACATCCTGTGGGACATCGTGCCGCAGGACGGGGGCGCCTACCGCATCCGGGTGAACGCGGACGACCCCATCTACGGCGCGAACACCGGCAATCCCGCCTATGCCGACGCATGGATGGCGGCACTCCCCGATGCGGACGGGGGTTGGAAAGAGGCCGTCGTCCCCATGGTAGTGCCGGGAACCGCCGGTTACGAGGATGCCGGGTTCGACTGGAAGTTCGTGGCCCCGCAGGCGTATGATGTGTACATAGCCAAGAAGAACGTGCTGAAGCCGCAGTTGGAAGCCGCCGACGAGGCAGGCTATGCGGACTACGCCAAGTACAAGGCACTCTACGAGAACCCCTCCGCCACGGCGGAAGAGGTGGAGGGCGCGGCGGAGGAGCTGAAAGACGCCGTGCTGGATTTCATGTACGGCGGTGCTTCCGAGGCGAAACCCGCCGACGTGACGAGCCTGATCGCGAACGCGTCGTTCGGCGACGGGACTGCGGGATGGACTACCTGGCGCGCCGACGACAGGGACAACTTCCAGGTGATGCCCGACGCCAGCTCGGTCACGGTATCCGACGGGGCCGATGTCCGCTTCTTCGAGCGCTGGGTACAGAATCCTCCCCAGGGAGACTGGTACGTCGAACAGGAGCTGAGCGGCATTCCCGACGGCAAATACCGACTGGGAGCCTACATCATGACGCAACAGACGGTCGCGAACGACGGAGCCGATGCTCCCGTGGGTCTTTTCCTGTATGCCAAGACGTTGACCGGGGAGAACAGGAAAAAGGCCGACACGCCTTCGCCGGACGGGGGCGCCTACGCGGCGCCTTACACGGTGGACTTCTCCGTAATCGGCGGCACGGCCACCATAGGAATGCGCTCCGAGGGGAGCAGGGACGGCTGGTCCGCCGTGGGCAACTTCACGTTGAAATACATGGGCAAGGCGGGCGGCACCACGATGCGCGACGCTTTGGGCCAGGGCATCTCGGACGCGGAAAGCCGGTATGCCGGGGAACTCCAGCCCAAGAAGCACAGCCAGAGCGCAGATAAGAAATACCAGGACATGATAGCCGCCGCCGAGGCCGCCCATGCCGACGGCGCGCTCGGCGACGATGCCCTGAGATCGGCACTCGAGTCCCTGCAGCTGTGCATGGACAGCCTGGCGCAGGACGTGGCCGACTACGAGACGCTGTCGCAGAAGATAGAGGAGCTGAACACGGCATGGGAGGAGTCCGCGTTCGCGGGACTGGAATTCCCCGCCTACGACGACTTCCTCTCGGGACTGGAGACTGCCTACGACGGCGGCACTTTCGACCCGGCCGAGCTGGACAGCATACAGCCGCGCTCCGACAGGATATGGACTTCGTGCGTGAGGGAAGCCTTGTCGGACGGTGAAGTGGACGACGCGACGAGCCTGTTGGTAAACCCAGACCTCGACAAGGGAGGAGAAGGATGGACGAAGACGGGCGACGGCCAATATTACCAGAACCACTCCTTGGCCGAAGTGTGGGCGGGGACAGACTGGGAAGTCTACCAGGAAGTCGGCAACCTGCCCGAGGGCTCGTACAGGATTACCGTGCAAGGCTTCTACAAGCCGGCTTCGGACAACGAGAACCAATGGCATGAGGGCTGGGGACGTCCGGGCGACGAGACGAACAAGATCATGGGTTACTTCTTCGGCAACGACGCTTCCGTGCCGCTCGTCCACGTGACCGCGTGCCCGCAGGACGAGAACGTGGCCGACAACTGCGAGCCTGTGGACTGGACCGACGAAGCGGGCCTGGCCGGCAAATGGCTGACCGACGGGACAGCCTCAGCGCAGGTCATCTTCGAGGCGGACAGGAACAACTACCTCAACGAGGCTGTCTGCTACGTGGGCGAGGACGGGAAGCTCCGCGTGGGCTTGAGGTTGTCGGGCGTGTCATGGTGGGGCGCGTGGGTGGCCTACGACACTTTCCGGCTGACCTACTTGGGCGCGGACAACATGGAAGGCGCGACATCCACCATGGAAGCCCTCGTCGCGAGCGCGCAGGAACTGCTGGCCCGGGAGGACGCGCTGACCACGCAGGAGGCCAAGGACGGCCTGAGCGCGGCCATACAGGCGGCCAAGGCGGCGGACGTCCTGACCCCCGGGACTTTCAAGGAGCTCAGCGAGGCCCTGACCTCGGCCATCGAAGCCTACGACGAGGCCGCCTCCGCCGCTTCCGCCTTGGAGGCCAAGGCCACGAACCACGACAACAAGATAAGCGGCACGGGCGATGGAAGCTACGAAGCGTACAGCGAGACCGAAGGATACGGCGAGCTGGCAGGGCTGGTCGGCGAAATCCTCTACGAGAAGATAGAGGCGGACGGCATGTTCTCCACCTTGGACGAAATCAACGACTATTCCGCCCGTCTGGACAGGGCTTATTCCAAGATGCTGTGCGGTCTTGTCGACTTCGCTTCGGCGAGCAAGGACGCCCCGGTGGACGCCACGGGACTGATTGTCAACCCGGGTTTCCAGGCCACGGGACTGAACGACGCGGGGGAGACCGTGGACAATCCTTCCTCCGACGGATGGACGGCCAACGGCGGCTGGGCCTCGAGCGGATTGAATTATGAAATCTATGACGTGGACAGTTGCGTAGTCTGCCAGAGACTCTACAACATGCCCGCCGGCTATTATCGCGTGGCTTACAACGGGCTCTACCGCGACGGAGGCGACGGCCCGATACCCGCAGGCGTGAAGCGCCTCCACAAGGAGGAGACATTGAACGCCGAAGTCTACCTTGAGGCGAACGAATCCAAATGGAGCAAGAAACTCGTTTCCATTTTCGAGGGAGTGCGTGAAGGCAAGTATGCTTCGAGCGACGTCGTGCTGCCGGATTCCCTGTTCCCGGACAGGCCCGATTTGATTTACCACTGCGTCGTCAATCAGGTGGAGGGCGCGAAGGCGGCCTTTGAAAGCGGGGCTTACGAGGACGGCTTCAGCTTCCGCGTGGAGGAAGGCGAGGAACCTGTGCTGGGCGTGCGCAAGATAGGCGCGGTTGAGCGCGACTGGGCATGTTTCGACAATTTCAGGCTGACGTACTACGGCGAGGGAGACTCCAACAAGCCGGACGATTTCACCTCGTCCGTGGAAGACGCGGCCGCAGGAGGTGCTGCCACGGTGGCAAGTACCGCGTGGTACACCGTCGGCGGCGTCCGCGTGGCCGTGCCGAACCGGCGCGGCATCTACATCCGCCGGGACAAGATGAGCGACGGCACTGTCAGGACCGCGAAGGTGTCGGTTAATCATTGATGTTCCCGCTGACAAGGAAGCCGCCCCGTGCCCCATTTCCCGGCACGGGGCGGCTTTTCGCGTGAAAAACCGTCCGCGCCATCTTGCCCGTGCCGAGGAAACGAGGCACGGGCAGTTCGGTTCTGCGGGTAAGACCGTCGCATGCCGTTTCGGGGGAGGGAAGTGCCTCTTCCGCGCCCCTTTTCTCCGTAAATATTGAAAAAGAGCGATATAATCCTATCAATTGTTGAAATAATGCTGTTTCCCGTATTTTGGAAAAGTGTAATTTTGTAGTGGGAGGCGCGGACGCGCGTCTTCCATGCATTGCCAACTTGTCAACTTGATTTCACGAAAAATGAAAAACGGATTCAAACATTGGCCGTCCGTGTGCGTCCTGTGCCTGGCGGCCTCCCAACCGGCTCTTTTCTCCGGTTGCGGCGACGACCTCGCGTCGGGGAGCTACTACACTTTCACCGGCGAGATGATGAGTGACTACCTGAAGAACCGTGAAGATTTCAGCGAGTTCAGGCGCATCGTGGAGCGCGCCGGCAGGATGAGCCTGCTGGCCAGCCGCGGGGCGCGCACGCTGTTCCCTCCCGTGAACTCCGGGGTGGAAGCCTTTCTGGAGGAGTACGGGTATGCCTCCGTGGAGGACATCCCCGCCTCTTTCTGCGACACTCTGGTGAAGGCCTGCCTGGTGGAGCGCGCGTTGTACACGTACAGCCTTTCCGAGACCCATCAGGAGAGCAACTGCCTCGACCTCCCCGTGATAATCGTTACCGACGGCGACACGGTCGACGCCGACGGGATGACGGTGAGTGTCGTCAACCGCCGTGCCGCCATCATCAACGGGATGAAGAACGACTCCGTGGAGAACGGCGTAGTTCATCCCGTGGACAGGGTGCTGGTGCCGAACACCAGCCTTGGCGCCAGCCTCCTGGACGATAACTACGGGGAGTTCACCATCTTCTACGAGGCTCTCAGGCGGACGGGTCTGCTCGACTCCCTGTCCCGCTACTGCGACGACGGTTACGAGGAGTGGAAAGACGACTATGCCCCGTTCACCCAAAGCATGCACATCGGAAACGAGGACTACGTGGGCAAGCGCCCCGACCACCGTTACAGCGGCTTCACCCTCTTCGTCGTGCCCGACGCGGTCTTCTACGGGAAATACCCCGGCCGCTTCAACGCCGGGATGAGCATGGACGAGAAGATAGACGCCCTGTACGACCTTGCCGCGGAGAGGTACGGCGACGAAGTCTCCGCCGGGATCTTCGGGCTGGACGCGACGGACCCCGCCACGGGGAAGACCTGCAAGGAGGCGTACTGGAACAAGTCCTCCCTGAGGAGCCGCTACAACCCGTTGCACATGTTCCTCTCCTACCACATCCTCGACCGCCTGTTCACCAGCACGGCCAAGCTCGTCAACTGCTGGCAGGTCAACACGGCGTATGCAGACCCCGCGGAATGGGTCGGCACGCTGCTCGACTTCTCCGCCATCAAGATAGAGAAGGTCTACCGCACGGTCGACCCGGCAGTGGAGTACGAGCGGGGCTTCTACGTCAACCACAGCGAGGCCGGCAGGTACAACGGCGGAGAGCGCGTCCGGGGCGCACACGTGACAGTCCCCGGGAACGCGGACAACTTCTCGCTGAACGTGGCGTATTACTACGTGGACGACGTGCTGGCCTACGACCGTACCATGCGCGAGAAGGTGATGAACACGCGCATGCGCGTCGATGTGCTGACGCTGTGGCCGGAACTTACCACCAACAACATCCGCCTGTGCGGCAACCCCGCCCAGGAATACGGCTCCGGGGACAACAGCGAGGAGGGGACCGAGGCCGGGGGACATAACTGGTATCTTCCGCCGGGTTATCTGAAGGACGTGGAGTTCAGCGAGAACACCATCTTCTTCCTGGAACGCCCCATCGCCCAGTGGAGCAACATGGGAGGGGACGTGGTGGGTATACTGGGCACGAGCTACGACGTGACCTTCCGCCTGCCGGACGTGCCTCCCGGGACGTACGAAGTCCGCCTGGGCTATTGCGCCTTGCCCTCCCGCGGCATCGGGCAGGTGTACGTGGACGGAATCCCGCAGGGGCTTCCCATAGACATGCGCGTCTACGGGGACGACGGGAGCATAGGCGGGCTTTACAACGGGTGGGCAGGCTGGCGCAACAAGGACGAGGATTCAAGGGGAATCTACACCACGGAGCAACTGGAGGAGAACGCCCGCGTGATGAAGAACAACGGCTATTACAGCGCTCCGAGAAGCCTGTTCTGGGGGAATGACGGGGACGACGAGCCGAGATACAGTCCCGTCGCGTGCACCAATTACTACAACTGCGTGAACCTGCTGCGCCGCAGGATATGCAACGTGGTGGTGAGGCCAAACACTCACCACACCGTACGCCTGCGTTCCGTGCTGACCAGCGGCGAGACCTCCGACTTCACCCTCGATTACTTGGAGATGGTCCCGCTGGGCATCTGCGGCCCCGGAGGGCTCGGTGAGGACATCTATTGAAGCCTGCGGCCCGTCCGGGGCGGGCGGGAAGACCCTTGACACCCGTTTCCCCGCCCGCCCTTTCCCCGCGTTCCCCCGACAGCCTGTCCGGCGCCCGGCAAGGGCCTGGCGCGTTCGCCCCTTTTTCCCTGCGGCGGACGGTTTTCCAATCTCAGCCAAACG
>CAYPMY010000109.1:0-6923 GCA_964412085.1 uncultured Paraprevotella sp.
GGCCGTGGTCGAATCGTTGATCTTATGGTAACTGAACGTGTTCTTGCGGCGGTAGCGGTCCAGCTGTGTCCGGATGAGAGGCTCCTCGTTCAGGTTCTTGCCCTCGTCTTCGTCCTCGTCCACCCAGAGCTCCGGGTACATCCGGGCGATGTTGTCCGGCATCAGGCCGGAAAAGATGGCGTTGCGCGCGTATTGCGTGGCCGTGGGCAGGATGCTGCAATAAATGTCCTCGTCGATGAGGAACGCGTCCGCCAGTTCCGTGCCGAGCGTCTTCCACTGGTCGTAACGGAAGTTGTCCAGGACGATGAGGAACACCTTTTCCCCCTGGTTCAGCAGGGGGAAGACCTTGGCCTTGAAGATGTCCGGGCTCATCAGCGGCCTGTCTTCGGGGCGGGCAATCCACTCTTCGTAGTGCCTGCGTACGAACTTGGCGAAGGCCATGTTGGCTTCCGTCTTCTGCATGCCCAGCATTTCGTCCATGCTGCTGTCGGTCTCGGACAGTTCCAGCTCCCAGTACACCAGTTGCTTGTACACCTCTTTCCAGTCCTCGAACGTCAGGGAATCGTTGATTCGCGTTCCAATCCTGTGAAAGTTCTGCTGATAGGCGCTTTGGACCACTTCCGTGACGATTTCTTTCTTCTGGATGTTCTTTTTCAGTGTCAGGAGGATTTGCGTGGGGTTGACGGGCTTGATGAGGTAGTCGGCGATCTTGGAGCCGATGGCCTGGTGCATGATGTTCTCCTCCTCGCTCTTCGTCACCATGACGACCGGCGTGGCCGGCGTGATTTCCTTGATGCGCGACAGGGTCTCCAGCCCGCTCAGGCCGGGCATGTTCTCGTCCAGCAGGATCAAGTCGTAGGTCGTTTCGGCGCACTTGTCCAGCGCATCCTGCCCGTTGGACACGGTTTCCACCTCGTATCCTTTCTTCTTGAGGAAAAGGATATGCGCTTTCAGCAATTCTATTTCGTCGTCTACCCAAAGTAACAATCCGTTGTTCATCGTCGCAATGGTTTCGTATGTTAGAAAATGATGCCGCCGTCAGTGTCCTCCTCCTCTTCTTCGTACTTTTCCTCCCCGGCGGGCGGTTCGTCGTCCGGCGTACGGATTTCGATGGAGGCCGGCTCGTCCAGCCTCAGGTCTTCCGGCACTTGCAGCGGCGCGAACTTCTCGTCATAGAACTTCTTGTAGTCGTCGAAGCTGAACGCCGTGCCCAGCAGTTTCAGGTTGCTTTCGGAAATGATGACGGACCGGATGTTCCTGAGCACGACGTCCATGTGCGGGTCGGCATATAGCTTCTGGGCGTAGGCGTGTGCCTCGTCGTAGTTGAGGAAGCCGCTGACGCGCATTTGCGCCAGCCCGCCGGACTTCACGATGTCGATGTCGAAATTGCGTACCATGAAGCTGGTGAAATTATACAAGGCCATCTCGTATAGCAGCTGGTCTTCGTCCAGGCTGTTTTCCGGATAGGCCAGCAGGAACACGAAGTTGCTGAACCGTTCGTCGCTTAATTGTCGCGCTTCGGCCGCGGAGTCTTGCAGCGCCGTCAGCGAGCGCCGGCTCCAGATGTCGCTCGCCGCGTATTTCCCGTCGGTCAGCGGGCGGCCTTCCTGGATGCCTTTCACGATGCCTTGCGCTATTTCCGTTATTTCGTCTTTCGGGTATTTCTCGATGACTTGCTTCAACGTGACCAAGAAGCTGTCCCGTTCCCCGCTGTACAGCTGGCTCATGGCCTGTATGAACATGAATTTGGCGCGGTGCGCGCCCTCCGGGAAGTCCGAAGCCGAAGCGGAGCAATTGCGGAACACCTCCTCGTATTCGTCCTTGCCGTATGCCTCGTATGTGGCGGCGTACAGGGAGTCCTCCATGTGCTTGCCCCGCCTTGCGTAGAGCTCGTATCTGGGGTTGGCCAGCATGACGGCATACCGGCTGTCCGGGAACTCCCCGATGAGCCGTTGTTTGTATTGTTCCGCCTCGGCCATGTCGTTCAGCCGTCCGTTGACAAGGAACAAATGGTAGTATGCGTTGTCCTTGCCGGCTACGTCCGGGAACGTCCTGATGAGGCGCAACAGGGTGCGCCGTGCCAGTCCGAAGTTCTCCAACCTCTCCATTTCCAGGATGCCAGCCTGGTAAAGTGCATCGCGCAGGATGTCGTTGGAGGCTTGCATCTGCTCTTCCGTGAGCGGGATTTGCTGCAGGTAATATTCCCGGTTGTGCGGGTCGCTTGCCAGAGAGTCGGCCATGCGCTCCCGGGCTTCGGCGATGCTGTCGGCCAAGGCGATGCTGTCGGCTCGTGCCGCCCTCAGGCTGTCGTCGTCCTCGCCGTAGTCATATTCTCCGAATTCTTCCGTGCGGTCTTCGTTCTTGTGGCTTCTCCTCCAGTTGTCTTCCAGCGGGCGTTTGCC
The DNA here is from genome assembly GCA_964412085.1 of uncultured Paraprevotella sp. Classification (GTDB taxonomy): domain Bacteria; phylum Bacteroidota; class Bacteroidia; order Bacteroidales; family Bacteroidaceae; genus Paraprevotella. Next base: position 2,403 of record CAYPMY010000109.1, read on the forward strand.
CCACGTGCGCTGGAACTGGCGTTTGCCTTGGGCCACGGCCGACGGGTTGTAGAAATACCACGTGCCGGTTTGCCCGGAAGCTCCTGCCTGTGCCCCGCCGGTTCCCGTTGGCAGGGTCGGCGTGGCTGTCGGAGTCTTGGGCATGTTTGAGGCCATTTCGGCCTGCATGGCCTTGCGCGCCTCTTCCTTTTCTTGCTTCTTCAAGGCTTCGATTACTTTGTCGATGGCCTCGTTGCGTTCGTTTTCGGGCAACTTGGCCAGCCATTGCAGGCTGTCTTGCAGTTTGACGGCCGACAAATGGGGCTCCAGCTCGGTCAGGATGCCCGAACGGCGTTCCGCCTCTTTGTAAGATTCGTCTTCTTTGTCCAGTATGCCGACCAGCTCGGCGTAACAGCGTTGTGCGTTGATATAGTCCTCTTTGTCCCAGTATATCTCACCTAATCGCAACAACACCATGGCTTTGGCGATGCCGTTCTGTGTGCTTTCCTTGGCGCCGGTCTCGTACGCCCCGATGCAGCGGGCGGTATCCCGGTTGGCAAGGTAGATGTTTCCGATGGCGTAATAAATCTGGTCCTGATAGTCTTTGTTCTTCTTGTTCTTGGCCATGCCCCGCAATTTCTTCACCATTTTGTTGTGGTTCCCGCCGGCCATGGCCTCGGTTTGCAGGATACGGGCGTTGAAAGACAGTTCGTATGGGGGGTTGGCGCGAACGACACGCCGCAGCGCCTTGTAGGCCTCCGCTTTGTTCCCCGTTTCGCGGTACAACTGTCCCAGCAGGAAGTTCAGGCGCGCGCGTTGCAGTTTGCTCCTTTCTTTCTTGATGGCTTTTTGCAAGTAGGGGATAGCCTCTTTGTATTGTTTCACGAAGATGAGGTAGTCGGCGTATGAGGCGTTGAATTCCCGCTTCCCCTCACTTCCGATACTGTCGCGCCGTATCTTATGAAAGACATCCTCGGCATCGTAAGGCCATTCCAGTTCCACATAGCAACGGGCCAGGTAGGATCGGGCTACGGACACGATTTCAGGCTGTCCCGCATACAGTCCGCTGATGTAATTGAACGTGGAAGCCGCTTCTATGAAGTTGCCCTGCTGGAATTGGGCCTTTCCCATGAGCAACCATGCGTGCCGCAGGAACGGGTTGAACTCCTTGCGGGCCATGTAGGCTTTTTCCTTGGCTGTTTTCCTTTTGTTGACGTTCGACTTCGGCCGCGCCTTTATGGAGTGCAGCTTGATGGCTTTCTCGCATTTCCCGATGGCGGTCTCGAAGCTGGACTTTCCCATGGCTGCCGTGGATTTGTTTCGCACGGCATACATGGGCAATAAGGCGGTGTAATTGTCCTTATGCCCTTTCTGTTGCTCGAGGACCCCTTCTTTGAAAGCTTCCGACCCGTTGAAGTACGTGTTGAACCGTGCCGTCATGGCATGGTAAAAACGCGTACCCGACGTGTTCTTTTTCGTGGAACACGCCGACAGGACGGACAGGAGGATGAATCCGGACGCGATGATATGTAGTGTCCTTTTTCCCAATGCGTTCTTTAAACAGTCAGATAACTGAAAAACATTCATTTTATTGCCTTCTCCATCGAATAATCGCCCATGAAATTCCTTTGCACGCCGAGTAGAGGAGCATGGAGACGAAAACGATGGAGGCGCCCGATGGTATATTGTAATGGTACGACAGGCAAAGGCCGCCCAGACAGCTGCTGTAGCCTGTCGCGATGGAGAGCAGAGCCATGCGTTTGAAGTTATGAGTGAAAATATTGGCCGTCACTTGGGGAATGGTCAGCAGGGAGATGACCAGCACGATGCCCACCATACGCAGGCAGGCCACGATGGTCAGTGCGATGAAGCTCATCATCAGATATTCCACCGTGACGACAGGTAGGCGTTGTGAACGGGCAAACTCGGTGTCGAAGGCAATGGAAACGAGCGGACGAAGGAAAAACGTGAAAGCCGCCGTGGCGACGAGTGCCAATGCTCCTAACAAATAAAGATCCGAGGAAGCCACGGTCAATATGTCGCCGAACAGATAGGAGGACAGTTCCGGGGTGAAGCCCGGTGTCAGGAAACTGCAAATGATGCCTATGCTCATGCCAGAAGTCCAGAAAACGGCGATGGCCGAATCTTCGCGCATGTCGCGGCGGTGGCTGATCCATTGTATGCCGCAGGCGGACAGTACGGAAAATACGGCTGCAGAGAGTACGGGGGGAAAACCGAGGTAAACACCGATGCCGATACCGCCGAACGAGGCATGGGTGATGCCGCCGCTGATGAAAACCAACCGCCGTGCAACGATATAAGTGCCTGTCAACCCGCAAAGGATACTGGCCAACAAACTGCCCAACAAGGCATTCTGGAAGAAAGTATAAGACAGGATGCTCATGCGTGGTCGGTTCTCCTTTCCCCGATAATAAGGAACACCTCGTCTTTCAATGCATCGGGCAGGGGAACGCCGCGCAACTGCAGGCTGCGCACCCATCCGGCCACTTCGTCACCGCGCATCGTGTAGAGGACATCTCTGAACTCGTCCGTTTCAGCCTCGCTATACGAGGAAGCATCCTTTTCCCGGAAACGGTCGAGTTCTTCGTCGTCGTAATATTCTGTTTGCCTGCTTATGGCGGCCAATAGGCTTTCTTTTTCGCACACTTCGTGCTGTCCGCAACATTCCTGCGGCGGTCGTACCGCGGTCGGCATTTCGCTGATCTCACCTTGTGTCGGTTTCTTTTTCAGCGGGAGGCCGTGCAAGCTGCCGGCCACGAGTGCAACGACGGCAGCAACGGCAAGGGCTATGAGAATGTAAATGACAATCATAAGGTCGCGATTTCAAATCCCGCTTCTTTCAAGTGGTTCCAATAATGGGGATAAGATTTGCTGACCACTTGCGGATGATTGATATATATTTCGGGAATGGTGAAACAGCAAGGTGCAAATGCCATGGCCATGCGATGATCCTCGTAGGTGTCGATGGCCGGATGCGACAGGGATTCAGTGCGTTGCCCGTCCCAAAATAGTTCCGACTCGCAGGCTTCATGCAAGGGATACCCCAGTTTGCCCAGTTCGCAGACAAGTGCGGAGATACGGTCGGTTTCCTTGATTTTCAGGCTTTGCAACCCCGTGAAACGGAACGGGAGACCCGACATGGCACACGTGACCACAAATGTTTGTGCCAAGTCCGGTTGGTTGACGAAATCATACTCCAAACGTTCCGTGGCGATGGGTTGTTTGGTCAGTCTGACACATTGCATTCCGTTGTCGTCGCAGAAGAAATCCGTGTGTACGCCTATCGGTTCGAAAAGGCCATGTACGGCAGCATCTCCTTGGACACTGTCCGCAAACAAACCAGCCAGTATGATTTCCGCGTCTTTGTCGGATGTCAGAGCCATCATTTCATACCAGTAGGATGCCGCAGTCCAGTCGTTTTCTATATGATAGGGTGTCGGACGGTAAGGTTGCGGATCCACCTTGATATGTCGTTCGTCTGTCCATTCCGCCTGCGCGCCGAAGTCTTTCATCAGTTTCAGGGTCAGGTCGATATAGGGACGTGAAATGACCTGTCCGGTCAGTTCCAGCTCCAAGCCCTTTCTTAGGACCGGGCCGATCATCAGCAAAGCGGAAATGTATTGGGAACTGACGTTTCCCGGCAGGCTGAGTCGGCCTCCCTCATGCAGTCCTCCGGAAATACGCAGAGGGGGATAACCTTCCGTTTCCACATATTCTATTTGTGCGCCTAATGTCCGCAGGGCATTTACCAGAATGCCGATGGGGCGTTGTTTCATCCGGGCCGTGCCGGTCAAGATGTGTGTACCCTCGTTCACAGACCAGTAAGCCGAAAGGAAACGCATGGCCGTGCCGGCCGCCATGATGTCGATGGTGTCGTTGGTTTGCGCCAGTGCCCTTGCCATAACGAATGTGTCGTCACATTCCGACACATTTTTCGGCAAGTCTCCTCCTCCCGCCAGTGCGTGGATAATGAGGGCTCGGTTGCTGATGCTTTTACTGGCCGGCAGTATTATGGTTTTATTCCGCAGGTGTAGCGGCGCGGTAAGTCGGATTTGCATATTTTGCCTAAAATGTGGGTTATACCAGCACAAAAGTAGAAATTTATTTGGAAAAGTCAAAAACAATTTCTACTTTCGCGCTCGCAAACGGGATGTAGCTCAGCCCGGTTAGAGTACTCGTCTGGGGGGCGAGTGGTCGCTGGTTCGAATCCAGTCATCCCGACAAGGCATGAGGGTCGTTTGATTTAGGGTGAGTTCGATGAATTAGAAAAGGGGGCAGTGGAAATTCAGTGTGGAATCCATATATTTTTGCCATTCCAAACAGGAAGGACTTTCTGTCTGCTACTCCGTGCAAGTTTGCCCTAAAAAGTTTAATCTTGTCATTGAAAGTCTCCGGTGGCGCGTTTGATGCCCCATTGTCGTTGAAGTTCAGGATGTCATCATGGTGTTCGTGGAATGTGGCCGCAACGACATCGAAGGGCTTTACCTTTCCCGTCTACTTTATTATACCATCGGGCCATGG
>CAYPMY010000110.1:0-6889 GCA_964412085.1 uncultured Paraprevotella sp.
TTTTTCAATCTCTTGCGATTGGTTTTCCAACCTCTTGCGAACGATTTCCCAATCCCAAGCGATTGATTTTCCAATCCCAAGCGATTGGTTCCCCAATCCTAAGCGGACGGTTCCACAATCCCAGGCGGACGGTCTCCCGTTCTGCGGCGGGCGGCCCGGGGGCCTGCCGGCGGCGTTCCCGGGTTCTCAATGCGCCTCCAGCCAGTTCCTGCCCCAGCCGTAATCGGCCTCAACGGGGACTTGCAGGTCGCAGGCGCGTTCCATCTCCTCGATGACGATTCTCCGCACGCGTTCCTTTTCTTCCGGATAGACGCTGAAGTTCAGTTCGTCGTGCACTTGCAGAATCATTTTGGAACGTATGCGCTCCTGCCGGAAGCGGCGGTAAATGGCTATCATGGCGATTTTGATGATGTCCGCCGCGCTGCCCTGTATCGGGGCGTTGATGGCGTTGCGCTCGGCATAACCGCGCACCACGGCGTTGCGGCTGTTGATGTCGGGCAGGTAGCATCTGCGGTGGTAAATGGTTTCGGCGTAGCCCTTTTCACGCGCCGCCTCGATGCTCTTCCGCATGTATTCCCTCACCTTGGGGTACGTGGAGAAATAGCCGTCGATCAGCTCCTTGGCTTCCGCGCGGCCGACGTTCAGCCGCACGGCCAGCCCGAACGCGGTGATGCCGTACATGATGCCGAAATTGGCCGTCTTGGCCTTCCTCCGTTCCTCGCGGGTGACTTCTTCCAGGGGCTTCTTGTAAATCTTCGCGGCCGTGGCGGCATGGATGTCGTGCCCTTGGCGGAACGCCTCTATCATGTGCGGGTCCCCGCTCAGGTGGGCCATGATGCGCAGCTCTATCTGGGAGTAGTCGGCCGAGAAGAACTCGCAGCCCGGCTCCGGGACGAAAGCCTTGCGGATTTCCTTTCCTTCCTCGTTGCGCACGGGGATGTTCTGCAGGTTCGGGTTGCTGCTGCTCAGCCGCCCCGTGGAGGTGATGGTCTGGTTGAAGGACGTGTGGATGTGCCCCGTCTCGGGGTTGACGAGCCTGGGCAAGGCGTCGATGTACGTGCCCAGCAGTTTCTTCAGTCCGCGGTGTTCCAGGATCTTCCCCACGACGGGGTGGCGCGCGCGCAGCGTCTCCAACACTTCTTCCGAGGTGACGTACTGCCCCGTCTTGGTCTTCTTGGGCTTTTCGCTTATTTTGAGTTTCTCGAACAGGACTTCGCCCACCTGCCTGGGAGAGGCTATGTTGAAGGGCTCGCCGGCCAGGGCGTGTATCTCCCTTTCCAGGCGCTTCATCTCTTCGGTGTAAAGCGCGGAAGTCTCTCTCAGCGCCTCGGTGTCGATGCGCACCCCGTTCCGTTCCATCCAGGCCAACACAGGCATGAGCGGCATCTCTATCTCGCGGAACAGGTCGTAACATCCTTTCTCCTTCAACTTCGGTTCAAACACGTTCTTCAGCTTCAGGGTTACGTCGGCGTCTTCGCACGCGTATTCATACACCTGCGACGGGGGGAGGTCCGCCATGCTTCCCTGGCTCTTCCCTTTCGGCCCGATAAGCTCTTCGATATGTATGGTCTGGTAGTTCAGGTAGGCTTCGGCCAGATAGTCCATGCCGTGGCGCATCTCCGGCTGCAGGAGGTAATGGGCAATCATGGTGTCGAAGATTTCGCCTTTCAACGCGACTCCGTAGTTTTGCAATACCATCAAATCGTATTTGATGTTCTGCCCGATTTTGAGTATCCGCTCGTCTTCGTAGACCGGCTTGAATCCGTCGACTACCTTTCGCGCTTCCTCCGGGTCTTGCGGGACCGGCACGTAAAAGGCCTGGTTCTCCTCGACGCTGAAGCTCAATCCCACCAGCTTGGCGCTGATGGGGTCGGTTCCCGTCGTTTCCGTGTCCATGCTGAGGAAGTCCCTTGTGAGGAACAGGTCGATGATTCGCCGTCTGTCTTCTTCCGTCTCGACGAGCCGGTAGTCGAAATCCTCTCTCTTGTATCTGCCGAGGCTCGGACGGTTGCCTGCCTCCGGGGATTCGTCCGCAAGGTCCGCGAAGAGGGTGCCTTGGAATAAGCCCGGCTCTGCGGCGGGCCGCTTTCCGGGGAACTTCCGTTCCAGCAAGGTCCGGAACTCCAGCTCTTCGAATATGCGCCGCAAGGCTTCCTCGTCAGGCTCCTTTGTGGCGAGTGCCTCGAGGTCGAGCGTGACGGGCACGTCCGTCTTGATGGTGGCCAGGAACTTGGAAAAAGCAATCGTGTCGCGGTGGGTCTCCACTTTGGCTCTCAGGCTTCCTTTCAGTTCGTCCGTATGTTCCAGCAGGTTTTCCACGCTGCCGAATTGGTTGACGAGCTTGGACGCGGTCTTCCCGCCCACGCCGGGGCAGCCCGGGATGTTGTCGGACGAGTCCCCCATTAGCCCGAGAATGTCGACGACCTGGGCCGGGAAGCGGATGCCGAACTTCTCGGTGACTTCTTTTACTCCCATGATTTCAAAGCCCTTGTCCCCGGATTTCGGACGGTACATCCTGACCCGCCCGTTCACCAACTGGCCATAGTCTTTGTCGGGGGTCATCATATAAGTTTCCAGGTTCCCGTGCCCGGCGGCCTGCGTGGCCAGAGTGCCTATCACGTCGTCGGCTTCAAACCCGGCGACTTCGAGGACGGGGATGCGGTAGGCTCTCACGATGTCCTTTACGATAGGCACGGCGGTGCGGATGGCTTCCGGCGTCTCTTCCCGCTGTGCCTTGTATCCGGGATAGGCCTCGTGGCGGAAGGTGGGGCCGGCAGGGTCGAAAGCCACGCCGATATGCGAGGGGCGCTCCTTCTCGAGCACCTCCTCCAGCGTGTTGACAAAGCCGAAGACGGCCGACGTGTCAAGTCCTTTCGAATTGACGCGCGGGTTTTTGATGAATGCGTAGTAAGCCCTGTAAATGAGCGCATAGGCATCGAGTAAGAAGAGTCTGTCCATACGTTATGACGATTTTCCCCGTAAAATTACGTAAAAAACACGAGCGACTCCTGTTTTTTTGTGTAATTTTGTACTCCGGAACCGGCTGTTTGTATGGACGCATTGACTCAAATCCGCAAGCCCATAGAGCGTGAGATGAAAGGTTTCGAATCGCTCTTCGGCGTCACTTTGCGGCACAATAATCCCCTTCTGGCGATAGCCTTGCGGCATGTGTTGAACCGTAAGGGGAAGCTGATGCGCCCGATTCTGACTCTGCTGGCGGCGAAAAAGTACGGCGAAGTCAACGATTCCGTCTTGCATGCCGCCGTGGGCCTGGAGATGCTGCATACGGCCAGCCTGGTGCATGACGACGTGGTGGACGAGAGCGGCATACGCAGGGGGCAGTCCTCCGTGAACGCCCTCCTGGACAATAAGGCCGCCGTCCTGGCGGGCGACTACCTTTTGTCCACGGCTTTGAAGCATGCGGCCATGGCCGGAAGCCTGAGAGTGGTGGGTTTGGTCGCCCGTTTGGGGCAGACCCTTTCCGACGGGGAATTGCAACAGTTGTCCGACGCGAGGTCCGGCGAAATCAGCGAGAAACAGTATTTCGAGGTAATCCGGCGCAAAACGGCTTCTTTGTTCGCCGTATGCGCCGAAGTCGGAGCCTTGTTGTCAGGGGCGTCGGAAGATGAAATCCGCCGTTTGGGCGAGTTCGGGAATTACGTGGGCATGTGCTTCCAGATTCGCGACGACGTGTTCGACTATTACGATGCCGAAGTGGGCAAGCCCACGGGCAACGACATGAAAGAAGGCAAACTCACTCTTCCGGTGGTGCACGCCGTGCTTCAGCCCGGGGCGGAGGCGTGGCACGAGACGGCTTTGAAGGTGCGTGAGGGCAGGGCCACGGAAAAAGAAATCTCTTCCTTGATGGATTTCACCAGACAGTCGGGCGGCATAGAGTACGCCCGCCGCAAGATGGACGAAATCCGGGGACGAGCGGCCGGGCTGATAGGCCCTGACGGGAATGAAGCCGTAGGCGAGGCCTTGCGCCTGTACCTGGACTTCGTGCTGAAACGGGTGTCTTGACATGGCCTGCGAGAGGGCTTGGCCGCAAATCATGGCCTGTCGGGGCCGGTGCAAGCCTCGCGCGAAAGTCCAGACGTGAAGAGGCGCTCGACCTTTAATGCGGGTAAGCGCGGAAGGATGGATCGCAAGGGGCCGGATTGGAGTCTTGATTGACAAACAGGAGGTTTATGGAACAGGTTAAGGGGAACGGCGAGGATTCCTCCCGGGAATGTCGTGCCCGGATGGGAAAAGCGAAGCGAGGCGACAACCATGCCCATGGCAAAGTGCGTGGACTGCGCCCTGCCGAGTACGGGAACACGGTGGTGCTTGTCAATCAGGGCCATTGTGTCACCGAGGAGGGGAAAAAGGCCGTGTCTCCCTTAGATGCGCCGATGCGGCATGGAACGATGTCCTATCGACCACGGGTCCCATGCGGATGCTCCGCAAGGAGGAAGGACGGCCGCGGAAGTAGCCGACGAGGACTGCCTGTCGATCGGCATACGGCTGAAAGAGCAGGGCTTTGGTCCGGCCGTGCTGAACATGGCCAATCGCAGTGATCCTGGCCTTCCCGAAGATAATCCTGGCCTTTCCGAAGACTTTGGAAGCACGGGCAGGCTGGCCGGATAGCCGGCAAGTACGCGGGATAAGGGAACACGGGATGACACCCGTCGTGTGCGGGAAAGGAGGCGGGAACCGTCCCCTGACAAAGACTCAAAAGGCCGACGATAGGGAGAAGCCCGCAGCCGCGTGGGACATTCCTTCGGCTTCACGGAACGGGCACGAACGGCCTGTTCGTCCGGACGGCCGTGACCCTCCGGGCGAAAGCCGGCACCGCACAGGCAGGCCTTGTCCACGATATCCGCCGCTCCCGTCGGATTGTCCGCTGCCATGGCGAGTAGTTGGCCGCCTGCGAGGGACAGCCGCGCCATATATGCTGAATCGGGGTCAAGCCGGGGGAGGGGCGATGCCGCCATGAGCCAAGACGCATGCCTTTGCGACGCGGACCGACAGAGCCGCGCCGGCCGGGCGAGACGGCTCCACCCGGCCTTTTACGGTATGTGGGCCATGGGGACTGCAAGGCAACAGGCCGCGGCGTTCGGGAAGAAATAGGTGAAGCGCGGCACTCCGCCGTAAGACAACGTCGCGGCGTCCCTTCCCGGCTGCAGGGTGAAAGTGAGGGACTGCGTCTCGCCGCGGTTTTCCCCGTCCCCCGCCTTCTCGTAAGTGACAGCCTGCGGGATGTGCCGGGTCGTCTTCCCCCACAGCCCGGCATACCAGATGAAATCGCAAAGCCCCGAGAAACAATTCATCTCGTGGAGGTAGATGCCGGGGTTCGATTCCAAGGAGTCCCGCGTGCCGTAGCCGAAAGTGTAAATCTCATGCCTCTCGTAATGGTCGTCCGTGCGGGACACGTCGGAAACCACCGTCTCCAAGTCCCCGTCCTTCCAGACATACCGGGCCGCGCCGGTTTCTCCCCGGCCCGAACTGTCCTCGCGGCGGTAGTCCATCTCGGTTATATGGCCTTCGGGGTCGTAAGAAGCGGACACCTCGCCCCGGAAAGGGCGGGCCTTTCCGCCGTCCGTCCCCTCTTGCTCCGTCCCGTTGAACTCCATGTAGGCCACATAACCCTCCGGGGCGACACGGACGGGCTTGAAGCAGACCTCGCGGACGCGGTCTGGCCCCGCGGGACTCTTTCCCTTGAAAGCCCGGAACGTCAGAGGATGTTCCTCCGCCATGAAAGTCCCGTGTTCCGTACTGTAGCCCCCGACCATCCGTCCGCCGCGATATTCGAACCGGGCCATGCCGCGCCCTTCCCGGATCCATCCGGCAACGGGTCGCGCAATGCCCATGTCCCGCAGACGGGGAATCGAGACGGCGGCTTCCCCTTCCAAGGGAAGCGGTTCCTTGTTATCCCGGCAGGCCGCACAGCAACACGCCACACACGCGGCAAGCCATATTTCCATCAAACTGCTGACTATCCTCATCATGCCCTTGCGTTACCATGTTTCATTTTCCCGATGTCAGTCGCTCTCTTGGTAAGAGAGCGACCGGCGTTCATAATACATTATTCCACAGCTATTTGAAAAACACGAGGTTTAGAAAAACATCGCTTCCCTCAACTCTTTTCACGCATTTGCTTGGCCTTGTCCGTCTTTTTACCTACATTTGCAGGCAACGGTCGCTCTCTTACCAAGAGAGCGACTAAACGTATATACGGGAAAGGCTTGCCCGGGGGCGGCGAAAGGCGGGCGTTTTGTCGGGATAACGGAATGCCCGGCCGTCCTTCAAGGGGAGCGCGCACCGTCCTCTTGAGATTGGAAAACGAATCTGCCGAGAAACGCGAACGAATCTCTTGCGATGGGTTTTCGTTTCTCGGCAGAAAATCCGAAGGGAGGATTGAATCCCTGTAATCATCTTGCGTACAGTGTTTTATTCCGCGAACGCCGGCGAGGGGCTTCCTGCCCGTGCCCGTCGCGTTTTTTTTACTGAGGGGAGTTGCCCGCCTTCGGAGAATCCGGCATGGATGGCGGCTTCCCGTCTCGGCGGGGACGCGCCGTCGACGGTGACGGGCATCGTGGTGTCGTAAACTTTCTCGTCCCGAAAGGAACGGGGGAAGCCGCCGTGACGGACGAAAGCGCCGTGACGGCGGCGGGGGACGGGAGAAAGGTCCGGCTCGGTCGCGCGGCAGGCGGCAAGGCCTGACGGACGAGGCCGCGGCACCGGTGCAGGAGAAGGTCGCCAAAGCGTTCCGCGCTCCCCTTGCGGAAACCATGGCGGAGGCTTCTCCCGTGGGGGAGGACACGGAGGAGAAGCCGGAAGCGGCGGCATCCGCGATAGGGAAGGCCGCAGGCGCTTCCCGCCTGTCCATGGCGGCCTCGCGGTCGGA
>CAYPMY010000111.1:0-2031 GCA_964412085.1 uncultured Paraprevotella sp.
ACCGCTCCACAGCTCTTTCACCGCATCGAAGTCCCCGGGCGCGATGCCGAGGTCGTGCAGGGGAATGCTTCCTGACGACTCCTCGTCGTCATAATTGAACACGGCCACATACAGGTATTCCGCCGTATGATGCATGAAGCTGGTCTCCGCCGCGCCTGAGCTCCCGTTGTAATTATGCCCGTACACGGGCATGAACGAGCGTCCCAGGTCGGCCATCTCGTTGATGTCCTTGTTCGTCATGACTTCCTTCGCTCGGGTGCGCGACAGGGAGGCGTCCCCGTTTCCCGAATCATCGTTCAAGGAGAAGTTGTCGGCCACCAGCATCATCCCCGTCACCGCCCCGCTCGTCATACGGGCGCGGTTCTCCCCCAGCGTGCAGTTCTTGGGACTTCCCCAGCCCCCGCTGCCGACCATGACCAAGTGGTCCGGGTCGTTGTACTGATAAAGCAAGTCCGTCCACCAGCCGCCGGAAATGGCATTCATGCAATACTCGGTCTGGCCTATGTCGGCCCATGTGTCACACCCCACGCGGCGGGAATTCCCGTACTGGTAAGGGAAGACGGGGGAAATGGAGAAAGAAAGGAACATCGGCTCGCCCTGGTCGGCCGCCTTGGTCAGGTAGCTTAACCCGTTGTTATAGGCTTCCACGGCAGTCGTTACACCTTTCGCGAAATAGGAATCGGCCTGCACCATGCCGTGACTGGTGAAGTCCAGTTTCAGGTACTGGAATCCCTGCTTCTTCATCTCCTGGATGCGGGCGGAAATCCATGCCTTCGTGCCCGGATGGGTAGGATCCAGGCACATGGCTCCTCCCAAGCTGTAAGGCTCGCCGTTCACTTTCAGGAAACAGTCGCTTGCCTTGTACGAGGAGCCTCCCATGGTGTCGTCCCATCCCCACCACCACGAGAACGGAGTGAAATACGCCCCTACCGTCTGTCCGTTCTCCTTTCCTTCCTTGCACAGCTTTATCTTCTCGTCGGACGACAGGTTGTCCCAGGAGTCTATTCCTATTATTTGCATTCCCTGGCTGTTCACGAAACCGTCGGGCTTCAAGACCTCATGGTAATAATCCGCTATCTCCACATCCGCAGCGAAAGAATTCTTCTTTTCCAGCACGCCCCAGCTCTGCCAGCCGAAAGGCGTTCCCTTGTCCCACGTATGGCGCATCGGCCGGACCATCGTGTTGGCACGGGCGAAAGTCTCCATGCCTTTCCGCCAGTCGTCCGCGAAGCCGACGAACATACGTGCCGAAGAAATCCTGGGGCCTTTCAGCTTGCCGTGAGGCAAGACGTCGCGCGTTTCATTCGTGGAAGCGCCCGAATAGGCTTTCAACGCGTTGATCTTGCCGTAGTCCGAGGCTTCCGCCGACACCGCGTTCTTCCAATGGTCATGGTCCACCGCGCCTATCACCATCCCTTCCCCGGTTGTCCCGCTGTAAAATGCCGCCACCTCGTAAGAAACCATCGAGACGTTCATCTTATACCTGTTATACCGCGTCCACCCGTCGTTGTCGAAAGGCACTTTGAGCATACGGTTGGATTCATTTTCCGAGAAGAGGACATACATCCGGCCGACCGACACCGGGGCCAGATAATTGGAACGTATGGCCTCGTCGCCCTCTATGGACAAGTCCGTGATTAAGAAATCATTTTCTTCATACACACAAAACCGTTGCTCCATCCGTACGTTATCCCCGTTCGCCGGACTGGTAAAAGCAAACGTGTAGCAAGTCCCCGTCCCGAACTCGTCGCTTACCTGTTCCTTGGTCTGAACCATGTCCGCGAAAGACGCAGGCGTTACGGTGCGCGGCTCTCCCGACACGTTGTCGTAGACCGCTTCCGGGGCGGAACGTGTAAAAAGGCATTTCCGATCCGTGCCGTCCCCGTTCAAGACATTCACCCGGAAGGCACTGTCTTTCTCGATATATGAAATCTTCCACGAACCGTCCACAATCACGACATCCCCCGCATACCCTTGCGTGAGACATCCGCCCGCGCCCATCAATGCAGACAGGCCAAGGACAGGCTTTAA
>CAYPMY010000111.1:2062-6859 GCA_964412085.1 uncultured Paraprevotella sp.
GACCGGAACGCACAATCTAAACTAATCTAATTTAATCAAAAGAAACTGTTTCTTATCACTTCACGACCTTGACAGCCTTATGATTCGTCTTTACTACGAACACTCCCCTGCCATTCACTGTGATAGGAGCGTTCGTCGTTCCCTCGGCGACCTCTGCGCCCAGCACGTCGTAGACTGCCACCGCGGCGGATTCCGGGCTGTTCACCGTGATCGTGTTGCCTTCGATGGAGACCTTCACGTCCGTCTGCTTCTCAGGAGTCCGGATGCCGGTCTCATACCCGTCTGTCACGGTCACTTCGGTCGTCGTGAAACCACTGGCCAGATAAGCGTAGTTCACGGCCTGCACGCCCACGGTGTAGCTTCCTGCCGGCAGTTTCTCGAACACATAGGAACATTTGCCCTCATCCTCGGAATAGTTGACGGCATACGCGCCGAACATACTATAAGCCAACTGCTTGCCGGTTTCCGTATTGGCCGGGACAAGCATTCGGACGGCACCTGTGCCGTTGTCACGGATATACACATTGTGGATGGCCACGTTGCCATTGCTCAGGTAAGAGGGAGACCATTTCACCGTCACCTGGCCGTTTTCGGCAGCCTCGGCCGTCACTTCGGCAGGCGCTTCGGGATAAACCGGCTCATAAGCGGTCTCATTGTAACTGATGATAAAGTTGTCCGTGCCATCTTCATAGCCTCCTGCCATGATGTCCAGCTTGCCGTCGTCGTCCACGTCCCCGAAGTTGCCCGGAATAGGATCCCCGTCGTCCCATATCCACACGAAGCCTCCGAATACGTCGTTGTTCCAATAATCAAAACTATGAGATGTATAGACCCCCACGCTTCCTTCGCTCACGTCGAAGATCCTGCACCACGTCAGCGTGCTGCCATCCTCTTTCTTCGCGTCGGAATATCCCTTGTGATACAAGTCCGGGACATCATCACCGTTGAAGTCCGCATAGAAGAATCCCCGGTTCCCGGCATCCGTCATGCCCACCATGGGCACGGTTTCTTCGACGAAGCTGAACACGTTGCCCTCGGTCGGCGTGTTGATAAGGCAAAAAGTCTCATGGATTTCATTCCTTTTCTTCCCGCTGATCCAAAGGTCCATCAAGCCGTCCTGGTTATAGTCCGTGGCCAACATCACCGTATTGTTCGTCCCCCAGGCCGTAAACACGTCCGCCAATGTGCCCGTGGTCTCAAGTCCAAGTCCGTACAGGATCTCCCCGGCGGCAGGAATCAGCTGGTCGGTCACGTCCTTGAACGTGCCGTCTTTCTGGTTATGGTAGAAACGGATTTCATCCCCCGCAGGTTCCGCCCCGACATCTCCCATGTCCGTGCCGTCCCCGTACCCGGAAGCCACGATGTCCAGCCAGCCGTCATTGTCCATGTCGAAGAAGACCACGGAGCCATGGCTCAAGGGTTTGGCTTTCATGGTCGGCTTGTCCTGGAAATACGTGCTCGGGATGGGGTCGCCCGTACTCGGGTCCGCGCCGGCTTCGCTTCTTTCCCACAGGCCGAGGCGGTTCACTTCCACGTCGAAAGGCAACGCCTCGAACACTTTCATTTCTTCGAAGTCCTGGCCGCCTATGTTACGGAACAGCTTCACAAAACGCCCGCCGTAAGCATTGCCAGTTATCAGGAGGTCCACATACCCGTCCTTGTCATAATCGCCCGTCACGACAGAAGAATAAGCGTTGTCCTCGTTAAACCTGTTGTAATCGCCTTTCTGGGGGTTCTCGGAGAATTTGATGGTATCAAGGGCTTCGACCTCCACCACCTCGAACTTGCCGCTTCCCAGATTCTTCACCAACTTATATCCCTGAAGGTCGCCTACCTTTCCGGGATGGAGAATCAGGTAATCCACCAGACCGTCCGAGTTGAAGTCGAGGGGTTGCGACCCGACGCTCCAAGCCGTCTGCGGCAGACCGTTCTTCGTGCAGATATAAATCTCGTTTCTCGTCACGATCGTATCGTTCACAGGATTCCCATCTTCGTCTACCACGGGCTTGAGCTCATCTATAATCTTATTGCCTTCGCCGTCGTATGCGAACTCATCCCCGTCCATTTTCCATATCGTATCGACCTTCTGCACGATAGAAGTGTCCTCCCGGATTTCCATTATGGGCTCGAAGTCTGCAGAGAACGTCCGATTTCCCAATCCTTTGGCAAACACGGTACGGGTCTGCCAGTTATACGACTGGCGCTGGCCATCCAACCATAAGTCATTGATTCCGTCATTGTCGAAATCTCCTATTTTGGGAGTGCACATGCTGTTCGCCCATCCATAAGTTTCCCTAAACGTCATGTCTCGTGTGAACGTGATCGGGTTGTCCTGGGCTTGCACTTCAAGGACTGAAGCCAACAAGGCCGCACCGGACAACGTCATTTTCAAAGTCATCTTTTTCATAATTGCATTTTTTAATTAAACTATGCGGAACCCATGATTCGCGTGCCGCAACGTCGGACGGCCCCGCTTTGCCCGACCGGCACGGATATATCAATTCACGTCATAAAACGCGGTCTCTGACCCGGTTCAACTTATCCCTCCTCTTTTAACTCCTGCCTGAACGTACAGGTGCAACTGCCCGATTTTCCAGAAGCGTCAAAAACCTCTTGATTCCGTAGGACACACACCTGTATCATCCTCGCATGCACTATTTCAAGTACCACCGCCCTTCTTCCATCAAGGCTTGTTCCATGCTTTCCGCATTCTCCCCGAAACGCTTGGAAACCTTCTTGGCCATATAAGCCGGATATTGGTTACGATGGCGAGCCACTCTCAGCAAGTCAAAGAACCTGTTGCCTTCAAAACATGTCTCTGCCGCCATTTCGTCCACGATGCAATCCTCCACGAACAAGATGGAATCTTCCAACGTCCCGGTCGAAGCCTCCGTGCTGAAATCCGGGATGACATAAAACTCATTGTCGTATGGAATCCCGTTCCCCCGCCCGCGGGTGGCCGTACCTACGTTGCCCGCAAAAACGTCCCCCGTGAAATCCGTGTATATCTCCCCCTTGCGTTCACTCTGTTTGACCCTGTCAGGATTCTCAAGGGTCGCGGCGTTCAATCCATATTTTAAGACCGCAAAGGCCATCGTCGGCTTTTCCAAACGGTTCAAGGCTTCAGCCAAACGGAGGTAGACATGAGAGATACGATACAGGGGCAAAGTCCTAATCAGATGCAATCTTCCCAAAGCCTCGTTCTCGGGGTCGCTTCCAGACACCACCTCGGTCTGATCCAGGTTCTGGAACTTGGTTATATATGTACCGGGAACATTATTCAAAGTCATTGAGCCATAAGCTGAGGCCATAACTCTCCCTCCGGCAAAAACAGCCTGCCCCCGCAAGTCTCCGTCACAATACCCGGACACGGTGGGCCTCCCCTCTACCCCGACTGCATACAAGGCTTCTGCCATATCCTCCACAAAAGACTGCGCCGGAACGATAAAAGCCTCATCGTTGTAAGACCAACGCAGCAGCAACGGATGATATGCCTTGGGGTCAGAACTATAGACGAATGAAGATATGGCTTCCTCCACATATCGCACGCCGCTCACGTGGGAAAGGGACACCCCTTCACGGGATATGTCGCGCCACACATTTCTATAAAAGGACGAAACAATCAATTCCCGCTCCTTAATCAGCCTGTAATAAGCGGTCGCCGCATTCTCATACTGGTTCAGGAACAGATACAAATCACCCAAAAGCATGTCTACTGGAATAAACATCTTATATGAATCGTAATCATCAATGGAACCGTAATACAACTCCCTGACCCCGACATAAGGCTTCAAGTCTTCTATCAGGAGTTCCGCCAACTGCTCTTGATTTTTCCGAGGGTAATCCTTCAAACTGGATTCCAAATCCAGAATCGGAGCCTCAATCCAGCTGACTTCTCCACACTGCAATGCCAACTGCCAATAGACCCATGCCCTCATCACCTTAATCTGTGCAAATTCCGGAATCATAACCTTATCCTCGTAATCGACCAGAGTCGTATCCATGTGGGTTATGGCATAATTGCAGTTGTTGATAACCTGATAATAATCCTTCTCCATTCTATATCGGTTGGTAACGGAAACCTCGAATCTGGATATTTCCTGAAGATCGACATCCGCATTGGCCGTAGTTTCCATTAAATCTCCCCGTAACTCTCCCATCAACACATATTTCTCTCCCAGCTTTTGCATTTGGGCAAGTATCCCCATGACGGAATACAGCGAATCATTGGGAGAATCCAGCTGGTTTCCCGACTCAAAAACGACCGAAGTCGAGTCTGTCTCAAACATGTCAGAACAAGCCGTAGGTACTAACAACCCTAAGCAGACCCATACTCCCCAAACCGTATCCATGTTCTTTGTCTTCATCTCCATAACCGACATTTTTACATTATAAATTGACATTCACACCCAACTGGAACGATCTGGACTGAGGGGTCAACCCTCCATCAATGCCCTGTTCCAAAACGGATGTACTATAAGAAAACTCAGGGTCGACACCCAAATACTTCGTCAATGTACAAACATTGTTCACGGCAACCCAAACCGAAAGGCTTTGAATGAAATTCTGCTTCACCGGAACATGATAGGTGAACATCAAACGTTTGAATTTCAGGTAAGAGGCATCTTCTATCCAACGATCCGAGAAACGCGAGTTTCCCATAGGGTCGTCATAAGTGGCACGAGGGATATCCGTTTGCTGCCCGTTGCCCATCCATCTATTCTCCATGGAGGAAGACTGGTTATACAAACTTTTTCCCGACTCCAGACTGGCACGCAAAGCGTTATAAGCATCATT
>CAYPMY010000112.1:0-6821 GCA_964412085.1 uncultured Paraprevotella sp.
TCCGGACAACCTGCACGAGGAAATCAACAATTATTCCATCGTGGCGGGAGTGGTAGCCCGGCAACAGCAGTTCGACATCATTCATGCACACGACTGGCTGACCTATCCGGCGGGCATCCATGCCAAGCAAGTCAGCGGGAAGCCGTTGGTGATACATGTGCATGCTACGGACTTCGACCGGAGCCGCGGGAATGTGAATCCCACGGTTTACAGCATCGAGAAGAACGGCATGGACTATGCGGACTGTATCATGTGCGTGAGCGAGCTGACACGCCAGACGGTGATTAACCATTACCATCAGGATCCTGCAAAGTGCTTCGCCATGCACAATGCCGTCTATCCGCTGGCTTCCGACCTTCAAGAAATCGTAGACCAAAGGAAGCCGCAGGAGGAACGCAAGGAGAAAGTGGTGACTTTCTTGGGACGCATCACGATGCAGAAAGGACCCGAATACTTCATTGAAGCGGCCAAGCGAGTGCTTGACCGCACGCACAACGTGCGTTTCTGCTTTGCCGGAAGCGGTGACATGATGAATTCCATGATAGAGATGGCAGCCTCCTACGGGATAGCCGATCGCTGTCATTTCCCAGGTTTCATGAAAGGGAAACAAGTGTTCGAGTGCTTCCGCGATAGTGACGTGTACGTGATGCCTTCCGTGTCCGAGCCTTTCGGGATTTCCCCGCTCGAGGCGATGCAAAGCGGAGTACCTTCCATTATCAGCAAACAATCCGGTTGTGCCGAGATTCTGTCCAAATGCATCAAAGTGGACTATTGGGATATAGACGCCATGGCCGACGCCATGTATGCGCTCTGCATGTATCCTTCCCTGCACGAATACCTGCAAGTGGAAGGGAAGGAAGAAGTGGACGGCATTACATGGGAAAAAGTGGGTCAACGCATCCGGAATCTTTACGATGAGACAATTCAAAAATATAAATAATCTAAAATCCTAAGACATGAAAACGATATGCCTTTATTTCGAGATCCATCAAAATATACATTTGAAACGTTATCGCTTCTTTGACATCGGTACGGATCATTACTATTACGATGACTACGAGAACGAGCGAAGCATAACCCAGACATCCGAGCAGTCCTACGTGCCCGCCCTGCGCACGCTGATACAGATGCTCAAGGATAATCCCGGATACTTCAAGGTGGCTTTCTCACTTTCAGGTACGGCGGTGGAACTGCTGGAAAACCATGCGCCCACGGTGATAGAACTCTTGCAGGAACTCAACGAGGTGGGGGAAGTGGAGTTCCTCGCTGAGCCTTATTCCCACGGCCTGGCTTCTCTGGCCAACGAGGAATGCTTCCGGGAGGAAACCAAAAGGATGTCACGCAAGGTCAAGGAACTTTTCGGCAAGTCTCCCAAGGTGTTCCGTAATTCTTCACTGATTTATTCCGATGACATTGGGAACACGGTGGCTTCCATGGGATTCAAGGGCGTACTGACGGAAGGAGCCAAGCACATTCTGGGCTGGAAGAGCCCGCATTTCGTTTACCAGTGCGCACAAAACCCGAATCTGAAGATTCTTTTGAGGGACTACAAGCTGTCGGACGACATTTCCTTGCGATTCAGCAATACCTCTTGGAGCGAATACCCACTGTTCGCTGACACCTATGTGGATTGGATAGCCGCCCTGCCCGAAGAGGAGCAGGTAATCAACATCTTCATGGAATTGTGTGCGTTGGGTGTATTCCAGCCACTTTCGTCCAATATACTGGAGTTCCTCAAGGCCTTGCCGGCATGTGCGAAAGAGCGGGGTATATCTTTTTCCACGCCTTCCGAAGTGATAGACAACCACAAGTCGGTGGGTGCGCTTGAAGTGTCCTATCCCTTGTCGTGGGTGGACGAGGAACGTGACATCAGTTCATGGCTGGGGAACGACATGCAGCGCGAGGCTTTCGACAAGCTGTACAGCGTGGCCGACCGTGTGCGTATCTGTAACGACCGTCGCATCAAACAGGATTGGGATTATCTGCAAGCCAGCAATAATTTCCGTTTTATGACTACGAAACCCAGCAGTTGGAATATGTACCGCGGGATTTATGATTCTCCCTACGATGCTTTCACGAATTACATGAATATCCTCGGTGACTTCATTAACAGGGTGAACAGCATGTATCCACGCGACATAGATAACGAAGAACTGAATTCGTTGCTTACGCTGATTAAGAACCAGGGAGAAGAATTGGAGGTGAAGGACAAAGAGATTGCGCGTTTGAATGCCCGAATGAAGAAGTTGGCACCCGAAAGGACGGAAACCAAGAAAGTTGCCGTACGCAAGACTTCAGCCAAGAAGTGATTGCCCATCGCGGGCTGGATGTCCTCTTTTTTGGGGAAGAGGGCGGAATAGAGATAATATGGCTCACTCGTCTGGATGGGGACGGGTGGGCTTTTTCCGTACGCGCGCGTTTCCCTTTTCTGCGATGCGGAAAATCATCCGGCTGAGATGTTTCGTTTTGAGTGGAACGCTTTGCACAGCTTTCGTATATTTCTTTCACGGGATGGAGGGAATGGCAGGAGTGAGGCAACGGAATAAGGACAGGCGGAATGCTTGTTGCCTTTCCGCCTGTCCTTTATCTTGTCTGAAAATCCGACAACAGGTGTGTCAATTGAATGTGCTGTAAATCACTTGGATTTTGAGACTGTCCGTTGCACCGCCCACCAGCTTTGCACTTCCCAATCCCATGTCGTGCGTTACGCTGACGATATTGTTGCTGTTGTCCCGGTTGGTTTCAACAGGAATGAGTACCACTTTGTTCCAGTCCCGATGTTCCTGTTCCCAAGTTTTCGGTGTCATACCAGCTTTGGCAGATTCTTCGTTCTTCTCTCTCTTGCAGTAAGATACCAAGTTGTTGATGTTGGAGAAAGTGTATGTATTATAACTGCTGTTGAAAGATGCGACGTAGGATGTTTGCTCGTCCGGCACTTTCCCTTCTTCAAAGAACGTGTACATGTCTTGCTTGCGTACTAACAATACGGTCTGGGGAACCTCGAAAGCCGACTCCTGACTCGTGGCATTGTAGCGGTACAAGGAGAATTGAGCCTGGCTGATGCTGTCGTTGAGATGTCCTTGGTAGATTTCGTTTACAGGAAGTGTGATTTCCGTAAACACTCCGGCTGGAGTCTTCAAGTAAGTGCATGCATCGTTTTCTATCAATTTGGCCAGGCCGTCATTTTCAACGTAAGTGTCCTGCAAGACTTCTGGAGTAGCTGCGAAGCGGCTCAACCCCACGTAAACCGTGTCTTTCTCAGCATCTTTATATCTGAAATAGAGGTTCATGGCACCCACTCTCATCTTAACCATCGTACCGTTTCCGTCCGTCAGCTTGAAATAAAAGCCGGGGCACACGTGGCGTATGAAGTTATAGGAATTCTTGAAGAAGTCCTTGTTCTCGTAATATTTCCTTATGATGAATGTGCCGTATTCTTTGGGTAGCATGATGCGTATGTTCGGAGTGTATGAGTTGCTTTCCAGATAGTCGTCTGACAAAGTGAAGTCCCTTGTCGTGAAGACCTTTCGTGTAATGGGACCCGTCGCATATCGGTTGACGTACCGGCTGAAATCGGCATTGCTGTAATACGTAGTGTCCTCGCGCACGACGTTTGCAGTGTCCAATTCATATACGTCGACTTTCATCGGATTGTTCTCGTCTCCATAATACTTTTCATAGTATAACCTTATTTCAATGGAGTCAGCCTCGATTTCTCCTTGCTCGTTCTTTACCATCAGGTCATAAGCGGGGAATTCATAGTTTTCCACCGTGCCAAACTGAGCCAGAAATTCGGCTTTGATTTGCATGTTCGTTTCCGGGTCGGTCATGCGTCCCAGATAGGAACTGTTGCTATTGCTTAAAACGGAATCAGCCAATAATGACTGGGTACTTACTCCATACACTGAAGTGGAAGCGTTGATGTTATCGGAATCCGTGAAGATGCCGATGGTATCGGTCGTGTCGTCACAAGCCACGCATAATCCAATCAACGTGACGAATGAAGTCCTGAGTTTCATGTTTGCAGAGGATGATAATTCTTTTAGTTTTCACTCTTGCCCTGGCTCCATACCTTGTCATAGAAGTCGGCAAAAGCATCGGCGTCTGCTGCACTGACGTTTCCCAATACTGGAATCTGTTTGCTTTGTGCATATTCGGCAAAGGCTTGGAACTTGTCCGTATCGGGCACGGTCAGTCCGTCGGAATAATTGATGGCTAATTTGTTCAATTCGTCGTATGTCACTTCCGGGCTGAAGTCTTCGAGGACGGATGCGTTCACATCCCTGAACGTTATGCAATTGCCGAAGTTCGTACCCATCGACTGTTTCAAATCTTCGGAAGACATGGAATATACGATTCTGCTGTCGCGGAATGAGGGCTCTTCTTTGTAGGCTGTCTTGACATAGAGGGGAACCAAAGCCGACATCCATCCTTGGCAGTGGATGACATCCGGAGTCCACCGAAGTTTCTTTACAGTTTCCAATACTCCCCGTGCATAGAATACGGCTCGTTCGCTGTTGTCCTCATATTCGTTGCCATTCTCGTCAAGAGCCATCAGGCGTTTCAGGAAGTAATCGTCGTTGTCTATGAAATATACTTGCATCCGGGCGGCCTGGATCGAAGCCACCTTGATGATGAGCGGATGATCGGTATCGTCTATGATCAGATTCATACCGGAAAGACGAATCACTTCGTGGAGCTGGTTGCGACGTTCGTTGATATTTCCCCATTTGGGTGTAAATGTTCTGATTTCTCGTCCTTTTTCCTGTATCTCATGAGGAAGCTCTCTACCCATAGTAGCCAGTTCCGAATCGGGGACATAAGGTGTCATTTCCTGGGTAATGAATAGTATTTTCTTTGCTTTCATTGTCATGTTCACTTTTCCTTGGCACAAAGATACGAAAAAAGTTTGGCATTATTGCCTTTTTCAAGGGAATAGAGCTTAAATCTTTCATTAGTTCCGCGTATTTATTTGGCTGATGTTTTTGCCATGTGGTATTTTATATGTTATTTTGCAGAGTTTTTAGGGAATGCAGTTTAAAACCAGCCGGGATGAAGTTAATTCATGCAATTGGGATTTTGCAACGCGATTTGACAGAGGCGCGTGCAAAGGGTGGAAAGATTGGGTTGGTGCCTACGATGGGTGCATTGCATGAGGGCCACGCATCCTTGGTGAGACGTTGCGTGGCGGAAAATGACGTGACCGTGGTGAGCGTGTTTTTGAATCCTACGCAGTTTAATGATAAAGAAGATTTAAAGAGATATCCTCGGACGTTGGATGCGGATTGTGCTTTATTGGAAAGCGTGGGGGCTGATTTCGTCTTTGCGCCGACTGTAGAAGAGATGTATCCGGAACCGGATTACAGGAAATTCAGTTATCCGCCGGTAGATACGGTGATGGAGGGGGCTTTCCGTCCGGGGCATTTCAACGGCGTGTGCCAGATTGTGAGCAAATTGTTTGCCATCGTGGATCCTGACCGTGCTTATTTCGGAGAAAAGGATTTCCAACAAATTGCCGTGATTCGCGCCATGGTCGAAGATTTGCATCTGAAAGTGGAGATAGTGCCTTGTCCGGTCGTCCGTGAGAAAAGCGGGCTGGCTATGAGTAGCCGCAACACCTTATTGACGGACGGGGAAAAGACCGTGGCGGCACATATCTTCGGCATCCTTTCCGAAAGCAAGAATTTTGCCGCAGACCATACCTTGAAAGAGACCCGGCAATATGTGGAGGATTCGCTGAATGCCATAGTGGGACTGGAAGTGCAATATTTTGCCATAGTGGATGGGGAGTCTTTGCAGGAGCTGGACAGCTGGTCGGATTCAGATGACATCGTAGGATGTGTCACCGTATTCTGCGGAAGCCAGCCTGTTCGTTTGATAGACCACATTAGATATAAAGGATAAGATAAGATAAAAGCTAAGGGTATGATGATTCAAGTGCTGAAGTCGAAGTTGCACTGCGTGCGTGTGACGGAGGCTAATTTGAATTATATGGGGAGCATTACTATCGACGAGGACTTGATGGATGCGGCTAACTTGATCGAGGGAGAAAAAGTACAGATTGTAAACAACAACAATGGTGAGCGCTTCGAGACCTATATTATAAAAGGTGAACGCGGTTCGGGGCGTATTTGCCTGAACGGCGCGGCTGCCCGCAAAGTGCAGATAGGGGACATCTGTATTATCATCTCATACGCCATGATGGACTTTGAAGAAGCCAAGACGTTTACTCCCACTGTCGTTTTTCCAGATTCGGCGACTAACTCCTTGGTGTGTTAAGGATTTGCAGTAGGGGAGGGCGTACATTCGTGTGGGGATGGCGACATAAGAGAATTGATAGGAACCGCCATGGAAAAGAACGGATGTCTCCCTTGCGTGACATTGTCTTATTCCGGACTCGCGTAAGGAATGGCAATGGTCATCCGTCTGGACGGCACGAAGCCTTACGACTTTGACGGAAACGCCGCTTCGTACAGTGGATATGCCGGAATCCCCGTGGAAATCGGAGGCTACCTCGGTGGCGGTCGGCCTGCAGGGTAACGGGGGAGCAGTGTTATTATCTCGTAGACCCGCAATTATAACAAGTGCGATGATTACGTAACATGTTATTCTTCGTTGGACAAGGACGAATTGCGCGACTTGCTTTGGAGGACAAACATAGCCCAATCTTAACGGGACGCTAATGACGTGAAGCGTTCAAACAGCCCCAAACAAAGAGGAAAACGGCAATTATCGGAAAATAAACGGCATTATGAAGCAGAGCTGTCCGACAATTAAAAACTATATGAAACAAATTCTATTTGTAAACGGAAGTCCCAACC
>CAYPMY010000113.1:0-6727 GCA_964412085.1 uncultured Paraprevotella sp.
GATTTTCCTCCTCCTGCAAAGCACAAGCCCCAGCCAATACAAAAGGACTGCCTGGAAGTCGTACCAGCAGACGATGCAATCGTCCGACCCGGACGAACGCAGACATCCGTATGCCCCTTCCAGCCAAGCCGCCATCAGATTCCCGTTTCTTCGGGGGGGGGGGGGAATAAGCTTCCTTGCAATGGATGTGCCGTGAAATGAAAGACGGCTTCTTTCCATTGCTCGGACTGTCGAACAACAACCACACCATAGCTCAACCATTATAGGGTTCCAGCATCTTCCGGACGATGCCGGGACTGTGTGCGGTCTCTTGTAAGGACTGGCGGATTCGAAAGCGAGCCCGGCCTGTCCGGTCACGCATGTCCAAAGGACATGGAGAAGCCCCTCCACGGCTCGTGTCACGCGCGCTTCGGTGCGCCGTCCCCTCCCCCGTGCACCTCACGCTCAATGCCAGCAACATCATCATGTACATCCCCCTGTTCTGCGTGAACGTGCTGTCCGCTACCGACTCTATGAAGAAAAACGCCATGATCAGCATCGTGATTTTCAGCTCCGAGCTTGTCCGTGTCAACCCGTACTTCGCCCTCGCTTTCAGGAAGACGCTCCTCCAGAACAGCACGTACAGGCAAACGCCCACGTAGCCGAACTGCGCCAGCACGGGAAACCAGGTGTCGCTGAGGAAGGCACTCTCTTCGCCGACATCGGCATTCAGGAACATGTCATAATAGATGTAAATCGGCGAGTAGAACCGTGCGGCGGCATCGGTGGCGTAACTGCCGAAGCCGGTGCCGAAAAAAGGGAAATCACCCAGTATCTCCAGTGCCTTCACGTACAGGAACGGGCGGGCGAACATGTTGACAGACTCATAGCCCTCCACGAAATAGAACATTATCTTCTCCCTTGCGACATAGCACACTACCGCCAGCAGGACGGCGGCCAGCAGGATGTTCCTCCAATAGGTCGGCCTCGTCTGCCGCGCTTGCCTGATGTTCCAAAAGAGGAATATCGCCACGGCCGCCGCATAGAAGCCGAACATCTTGCTTCGCGTGGAAAGAAGACCCGCCGCGTATATCATGAAGCAGACCCACAGTGCGCGCTTGTCCCTGCTTGAGAAGTAATAGTAAGTGGTACCCAGACATATCGCCAAGGAAGAGAACCTGGCGTGTCCCCCGAAAAAGTCATTCATCTCCCCCCCCCCCCGATGTTTGCCAGACCCGCCGGCAACATGGAGATCGTGAGCAGGACACAAAGCCGGCGCAACCGCCGCCGGTACCTCGCGTCGAGACATACCCCCAGGTCGTAGACGCAGTAGAAGGCCGCGAACGGCTTGAGCTGCTGCACGAAGTCCATGAGGATCGCGTCCCTGACATTATGGGGGTCGATGAAGCTGTTTGCCAGATAAAAGGCAAACACGCACAGGACGAGGCGGAACTCCTTGCTCTTGTGCCTGGCCTTCAGCGTCCAGCAAAGGAAAAGGAGCCCCATCACGATTTCGTCCGTATAGGAGAAACCGTATTCCCGATGCACGAAGTTGTAGGCATAGACCATGAACAACAGTACCACCGTAATCCAACGGAATGCCTTCCTGTTCGCGAAATGGTAACGAGGATAAATATACGGTTTCATCGTTCGGAGGTTATATTACGCGCCACTTGCGGTTCACGAAATAGAAAATCAGCAGGAAAAGGAAATAAAGCTGTATTTTCATTATCATGGTTCCCACGTTGATGTTGCCGGACAAGAACACCAGGATCAGCATCTTGTCGGCGAACCCTGTCGCAGGCCTTGCCAGTTGCCGGTACATCCAATGGATCAAGAGGAGCCAAAGCACATACTCGATGACATAGAAGTAGCCGAAGTTGAGGAACATGTCGAAATCTTCGGTAGTATAGATGCCGCCTCCGTCGAAATCCATCTCCACCATTTCCTTGTACTTGTAATCTATGGCCATGGGCTTGTCAGGCCACAGGAACCTCGGTATCAATCGGAAGATCGGATAGACATAGGACTCTCCCCACAAGTATCCGTTGGTCTGTTCCATGTATCGCGCAAGCCGCACCGTGTTCGACCCGAAAATCATCTTTTCATGATCAAACAGCTGAATCCCGGCCAATTCCATGGCGTTCCCCATTCGTATCGCCTGCAATGCCGTAGCGATGACGGGCTTCAGGAGATAGAAGATGAAAAAGAACTCGTACCACCTGAACCCCCTGTACCGCAGGTTCACCCACACGAAGAAACACCCGATGTAAGCGGCCAGACTCCCTCTCGCAGCCGACGAGAGGAAACACAGCAGGCCGACGGTGAATCCTATAGCCGCAGCTTTCCAGAACGACAGCTTCCGGCTCGTTATGAAATATTCCGTCACAAGGTAAGGAAGACCGAAGAAGGGGATGGCTCTCACGAACCCCATACCCACGTCCGAAGTCATCCTGAAGTCTTCCACGTCGATGCCGGCCAGCAACATCTGGGTGACTCCGGTGTAGAAGCCCGCCGAGACGATGATGCCGAGGAAGAAGCACGCCACAGCCTTCCTGTTCCCGGCATATCTCGCCAGCCGCCTGTCAGGCCGCACTTGCACGTGCTGCAAGAACTGCTTGCGGAAAGCCAGCATGAACGCCATGTTGACGGCGCAGGTGATAAGGGTGACGTTCACGATGTTCGCAGGCAACTCCTCGTCGTAAGTCACCAACGGGTATATGTTGAACGCGGCGAACGGCAGGTACACCAGCACGAGCGGGCTGAAGACATACAATGTCCCCTGCCGGGATGCCTGCCAGATGACATAGAGCAGGAAGACGACGTATATTACGAAAACCCAATACATACCTGTATGTGCTTACCGCCACGTAGGCCACCAGTAATCGCGTTCCATGGGACGGTAGCTCAAGTTCTCATTCCGCTTGCCTATGACCTTTGCCGGTACCCCCCCCACTATGGAGTACGGGGGAACGTCCTTGGTCACCACCGCGCCTGCCGAGACAACCGCCCCCTTCCCCACTCCCACGTTCTGGAGGATGACGGCTCCCGCGCCTATCCACACGTAATCGCCGATGCGGATAGGCAGGTGCCTGCCTTCAAAGGAGGGAGACTGCGGGTCGTGGCCGCCCGTAAGCAGCTGCACGTCGTAGGATATGCTGCAGTTGTCCCCGATTTCCAATCCTCCCCTGGCATCCAGCCTCACGCCGCAGTTGATGTGGGTATTGGAGCCGACGGACAGTCTCCGGGGCTCCATGAAGCTGCAGCCGAGGTCAATCTGGCAGTGTCGCCCCAGCCTGGCAAGTGGCGACACGAAAATCCTCCTCGCCATCCAGAACGGGAGCATCGCGAACACGATCTTGTTCAGAAAGACGTACACGTAAAATTCATAAGCGCAGAACAACATCCTTTTCATGACCTGTCTTCATGTTGTCATCGGTTCGGCTGCCCTATCAGCCGTTCCCATTGGTCGACGACCTCCGACACGCCGAACCTCCGGCATGTCTCCAGTCCTTTCTCCGCGAGCCGGCGGCAGAGCGCGCCGTCGAGCATCAGGCTCTTGAGGGCGGCGGCAAAACCCGCGACATCCCCGTTCTTCATGATCAGCCCGTTCACCCCGTCCTCCACGATGTCGTGCAACGACAGGAAACTGTCCATGACGACCGGCACGACGGCGTTTTGCTGTGATTCGACCAAAGTCATCGGGAATCCCTCGAAATCGCTGGTCATCATGAACACGCGCGACTTCCTGTAGTAAGGGAGCGGCTGCCGGTATCCCTCGAAGGAGACGTGCTTCAACCCGTATCTCCCGGCCATCCGCTTGTACGCAGGCAAATCGCGTCCCTCGCCCACAAGCACGAACCTCCACTCGGCCAGCCTGCCGTCCGCCTCCACCAGTCTCCATGCCCTTAAGGCCCTCGTTATTTTCTTCTGCGGTTCCTCCATCCTGCTTACGAGAAGCACCGTTTTCTCCTTTCCCGGATAGTCGTCCATGTTGAAACAGGTGTCGAACGTGGCGGGGTTGGGTATCGCCGCCAACAGCCCCCCAGTGTCGATGAAGCCCGCCATGTCCTGAAATTCCTCCCGGAAACGAGGGGACAGGAACACGTACTTGTCCACGTAGGGCAAGTACGAGACCACTTCCCGTATCGCCGCCTGCCTCGTGCGTCTGGCATACCAAGGTTTCAGCACGGCCTTGGCCAGCTTGCGCAGGGGGTCGGGGTCGTCCGTGGGCAACCGGTAGAACGCGGTATGCAGGCACTTTACCACTTTCACGCCGCACTCGTCCCTTACTCCCCTGATGTATTCCACCGGCCACCACTGGTCGACGACGACCTCGATGCCGTTACCCTTGACGTAGCTTACGAGAGCGTCCCTTGCCTTCCCCGAGTCGCCGGGGCTGGCATGGAACTCGTCGCAGTCCACATCCCGGATTCTGAACGGCCTGATCCTCTCGTCGACGAAAGGCATCTCGTCCCTGACATTGTCGGCGAAGTAAGCGACCGACACTTTCCATCCGCGCCTCGCCATTTCGTTGGCCAGGCGGATTGTCACATTTTCCCCCCCCCCATATACAGGCCAGAGGCGAAGAAGAAATAGAATGTCCATGATTCGTATAATCGTTTAAAAAACTCGTGCTTTCATCAATCCTCACCGTTTGGCCAGCCGGCTACCGCATTCAAGACCCACGCGCATTTCCTCTATCTGGTGAATCTCCCGCACCCCGTGAGGGGTATGCCATAGAACTCGGCCTTTCTCATGAACGGCCGTCCGAGGCGGCAAGTCGGATGAATCCATATCTCAATCGTCTCCCTCGGGTATTTCCGTCTGGGTAGCCTCGCCATGCCGTAGTCCTGTCCCCAGAAGTAATCCCTGACCTTTTCAGGAATCCCCTCGGTGAACACGAAGAACGTGCCTTCCGTTTCTTCTTTCGTGGAATCAACAGGTAAACCATCAGGACATAGTCGGACGAGGACACCCCCCACGCGCCCAGAATCCTTCTTGTTCATTTCGTCCATATCATGTTCTTTTCATGTTGCGTTTAAGGAGCGGCAACAAGTCCCTGTTCATGTACAGTATGGCGGCGGCCGCGCCTACGCCCGCCGCCAAGGACATGGCGTCGATGTCGAAATACACGCACACGACTGTCACCGCCACGAACAAGGCGATTTGAGCCGCGTAATTGCGAATCCCGCTTATGTGCACATACTGCCAGCAGAACACGGACCGGGACAGGAAAAAGGCGAGACCCGTAAGAAGCGAGGCGAAGCATACTCCCCACAAGCCGCGACCGGGGATGAGCAGGAAGTCCGACGCGACGGACACCACGACGGTGAGCAAACCCGTGTACATGAAATACTTGCTCTTTTTCGCGGCCGTGAAGTTCGTGCCCAGAAAAGCCCCCCAGTAATTGAACACCGAAGAGAGCAGCAAGGCCGGCATGTAAATCCACGCGCCGGCATATTCGGAGGCGGCGAACATCCTTATGACATATTTCCCAGCTGGAACCAGCAGGATGCTGCCGCCCATCAGGATTGTCGTGGTCAGGCGCAGAATGTTATTGAAAAATTTCCAATACCCCTCTTTCCCGAATTCTTCCATCACCGAAATCTGCAACGCCAGACAAAAGACGGGTACCATGATGACGACGATGCCCGGGAACTTGGAAGCGACGGAATAGATGCCGACGTTCTCAAGGGACTGGTAATGTTCCATGAACGGGCGGTTCAGGAAATGCGTCATGAAAAGGATCAGCGTGTTTACGACCAACGGCGAGGAATACGCCAGGAGCCGCCTGCATTTTTCCCACTCGACGCAGCGCAGGTCGAAAAACCTGTGGAGCCGGGCCGCCGCAAAAGTGTACACGGTTGTCGTGGCGTTGGCCGACACGGTGGCCCAGACATATCCTTCCAGCCCCCAGCGCGGCATCAGGACAAAGGAATAAACGGCCGTGAAAGACGCATACACTATGCCTATGAAGCCGAACACCCTCATCTTGCCGATGCTCCTTATGAAATTCTGCATGTAAGCCTGCAGGAACGACACGACAGACATCACGTAGATGTAGTTGAACCTGTCGTTGAAGATGTTGTGCGGGGGGACGCACAGTCCCGTGACGATCTTGGCCAGACCGCCCAAGGCGGCGGCCAGCAAGAACGCGTAGCACAAGCCGGACGTGAAGTATTTCTTTTGGTCGCTTTCTTCCGCGCCCTTGGGGAAGACAAAGATAGCCTGCGCGATACATAAGGTGACCACCTCGGAAAATGTCGCGGAATATCCTATCATCATGTCCAGAACGCCATAGTCCGCCACGGACAAGACGGACGTATAGAACGGCAACATCAGAAACGCTATGGCCTTGCCGCCGATATTGCTCAGGAACGTCCAGGTGCTGTTCTTGCCGAGTTCTTTATACTTGTTTCTGGCCATCTGGAGTCATGGAACTTGCACGGGCGAAGCCATGCGGGGCGGCGGTTGCCCGAGGCGCGTCCCACGGGTCGCCGCCTTGGAATAATGGCAATCTGTTTTTTCGAAGATAAGATGTCCTCATCGCCGCAAGCGGGTCCCGGGCTGTTCCGGCAAGGCCGCCCCGCTTCCCGGCCTCCGGCCGTCGGGCCGCGCCCCGCGCCCGGGCGATTCCCCGGGTACGGAGTCCCCTGCTTCCGCCATTCACGTCGCCGCCGGGCTACCGAAGCTCCCGTACAGGGCTTCCGCCACCGCGAAATCCTCCTCCCAGTCTATGTCAAAC
>CAYPMY010000114.1:0-6639 GCA_964412085.1 uncultured Paraprevotella sp.
GACGGGGGAACAGGCCGTTCGCCCACGAGCCGGGGGGACGGGCGAAAGGCGCGGCGGCCTGTACGCACCGGCCAGCCACGCGGGCGGGGCAGGACAGTCCCACCCGGGAGCCGCCCCCGTCCGCCGTTCCGATTGTGGAGGCCTGGCAGGGGGCGGCTGGGTGCAGAGGATTCTTGGCGGGGACGTCCGCATGCCTCCGCGATTCTGGAAAGGAGGGGCTTTCCGCCCGACACCCCATGCGGGTCTGCCCCAAGCCGTCCGATTCCGTCGTCGAGAGACTTCGCCGCCGCGCTTGAAGCCCTCTTGTCGCGGAAGTCCGGGATGCCGCCGCGGCGTCCGCGGGACGTGGCCGCGATGACATCGAAAGGCTTTGTCCTCGCCCCGTCCGCTTTTCCGCAGATTTAGACAAGAGGGACCTGCTTCCGTCCGGCGGTCCCGGGCGTTCCCGTCCGGGAAACGGCAGGGCTTGTACGGCTTCCGCGCCCCTTCCAAAGCCGTGGGCGGCGACGCGGGACGGCCTGCGGCACCGGGCGTGGCCGGAGACGGGCCGCATTCCGGATGCCGCAGGACAGGGGGCGGGGGCCGCTTCGGGGACGGGTTGCCCCGATTCCGCCGGGCGCAAGGGTTAATCCCCGCCGGAACCGTCAGTCCATCCGACATGGAACATGAGAGGCGTGGCTCATGCTCCGTCCCCCGCAGCCAGATGTCGTGAATATGTCATCGATTCGGACAACCCCGACCCTTTCCCCGACATACATCGACAGATATGCGCACCTTCGCCGTGGAACGCGAAAATCCGCGACATCTGCGAAAAGTCCGTGATTCGCACAAGCCCGTCACTACAAAACAATCATACAATCAATGCGTTGGAACCGTGTTGACGATGAAAGGGAAATCGTCAACCAAGTATTCCGGCTGTCCTGCGCTTGTTCTCGGAATCCTCCTCACGGCCAAATTGAGTTAAACTAAGTTAACGGGGGGTAAAAAAAATAAATTCTATATCTTTGCGCACGGTTCGCGGCGGACAGACGACGGAACCTGCTTCGGCCATGAGGCGACAAGACGGGATTTACGGGACTCTGTCTTAAAGCCGAGAATCCTACTGTGCTGACATCGGGAAATACATTAAAGGCATGAGGGAAAAAATGTCGTTGATCGCGTTGCTTGTCATCGCTGTGCCATCATCCGGGACGGCAATGTCCGCAGTCCCGCAGGGCAACAGCGATTTCGTGGATGCTCCTTATGAGTGCAACGTCTTGAAAAAGAAGATGAAATTCAGGAAGAGGCTTCAGGGCATAAGAGCGGCGGGGTTGTTCGCAATATACAAAATCGAATTGGAGAATCGCGATGCGGCAGATCATCGCGTGGACTACTCTTGCTTTTGCATGGTTGACGGCAACGGAATCGAGTATGAAGTAAACCCCTACGCGACGAAGGTCAGGCAAACGAGGGATGATGACTTGCACTTCGTGTCGGACGAGGTTGAAGTCAGCGGATTTGACGGAAAGACCGTGAAATCGAACTTCAAACTGAACGGATGGTTAGTGTTTGAAGTGCCGGGCAAGGATGATTATCGCATAAAATTTCGAGGATATTCAAAATAAATGAGTTGTAAAAGAATTGAATCTACTTAAAATTATCGATTATGAAAAAAGTAACATTATTGTCGTTTTCCGCCGCTTTGGCGTTGACTTCTTGCAGCGTCGTCAACAAGACCGCGTCGCAGGGTAATGTTGACGCGGTCGCGGCATCTGCGGTAATCAGCGATTTGGATGTTTCCGACCAGAAAATCACTTACACGCTCGTGCCTTCGAAGAAAGTTCGCAGGGGAGGATTGGGAAATTGCATCAACACGGCTATCAGTGAAGCCCTTGAGAAAAACGGCGGAGGAGACGTGCTTTTGGAGACGCAGAAAGCCATTATCAAGAGGCAGGGCATCCTCGGATTGAAAATCAAGTCCGTCACGGTTACCGGGTATCCGGCAACGTACAAGAACTTCAGGCCCGTTGATGCTGAAACCATGAAACAAGCAATCGTCAACGGCACCTTGTCGAACCGAATGGTCCAGACGGAGAAAAAAGGGTTATTCGCCAAGGTGCGTTTTAGATAACAAGAACATGAAGATGTAATAATAACCTCGAAGATATCCTCGATTAGGGGCAGGCTTGCATCAACGTGAGCCTGCCCCGTTTTTTGTCTGCATTCCTCTTGTAAAAATGCCGGCAAGCCCGTTCGGGAACACGTCCCAAGGGAGCCCCGGTTCCGCCGGGCTTCCCTGACAAGCGGTTTTTGGAGATGCGGAAGGAACCGACCAAAGACCGCGTGGGAAGCCCCGGCCTTGGCACTCCTTTCGAGCGGTTTCCCGGAATACCGCCTGACATTGCTTTTGCCGCCGGACGATTCCGCGGGCGACAGGCCCGCTTGGTTTTTCTTAAAATTAACATGGTCAAAGTTGTGTCCCACGGTATTTTTTATGTAATTTTGTCGGCAATCGCATTTGGGCAGAAGGTATGAATACATCCGACATTCAGGCACAGAAAAGGAAATATGGCATCGTGGGAAACTCGGAGGGGCTGAACCATGCAGTGGACATCGCTTTGCAAGTGGCCAAGACGGACTTATCCGTGTTGATTACCGGGGAAAGCGGTGTGGGAAAGGAAATCGTCCCCCGTATCATCCACGACAACAGCCTGAGGAAGGCGAAGAAATATTTTGCCGTGAATTGCGGTTCCATTCCCGAAGGGACGATAGATTCCGAATTGTTCGGTCATGAGAAAGGGGCTTTTACCGGGGCGGTGGGAGAGCGCGAAGGCTATTTCGGGGCGGCCAACGGGGGCACGCTGTTCCTCGACGAAGTGGGAGAGCTGCCCTTGGCCACGCAGGCGCGTCTGTTGCGCGTGCTGGAGACGGGCGAATACATCCGGGTCGGTTCGAGCGACGTGCGTAAGACCGACGTGCGCATCGTGGCGGCTACCAATGTCAACATGGCGCAGGCCATCCGGGACGGCCGTTTCCGCGAGGACTTGTTCTACCGCCTGAACACGATTCCCGTCAAGATGCCGGCCCTTCGCGAACGAGGGGACGACGTGGTGTTGCTCTTCAAGAAGTTTGCGATGGACACGGCGGAAAAGTATAATATGCCGGATCCGGTGGAACTGACGGAAGCGGCCCGGGGAAGGCTGAAAAGATATTCATGGCCGGGAAACGTCCGCCAGCTGAAGAACGTGACGGAACAGATTTCCATCCTCTCCCCGGAGCGGATCATCACCCCTGAAATCTTGGCCGGGTATATCCCCGAAGACCCGGTGACGCACGACATCGTGCCGTTGAACAAACGGAACGAAGGCCGTAGCCTTGAAAACGAACGTGAATTGCTGTACAAGATACTTTTCGATTTGCGCAAAGACGTGACGGAACTGAAAAAACTGGTGCACGGGCAGCGGGCGGAGCGCGAGCGGCCTTCCGCCCCGCAGGTCGTGGAACAGCCGATTGCATACTATCAGCCGGGTGTCGCCTACCCGGTGCCCCGCGCGGCCAAAGGAGGGGACGAGTTCCAGACCCCGGAAGAGTATGTGGAAGAGGCCGTGTCGTTGAACGACGTGGAACGCCAGATGATAATGAGGGTTCTGAAGAAGAATCGGGGCAAGCGCCGCAAGGCCGCTCAGGAATTGGAAATCTCCGAAAGGACGCTTTATCGTAAAATAAAGGAATATGGTTTGGATAAGGAAGATATTTAGGAACAAGGCGGTGGGGCTCCTGTCTTGTGCCTTTTTGTCGGCGGCCTGTTCCATTTCCTATAAATTCAACGGGGCATCCATTGACTATACGAAAACCAAGACGATACAGATTTCGGCTTTCCCCATCCGTTCCGCGTACGTATGGGCGCCCATGCAGTCTATTTTCAGCAACCAGCTGACCGATGTCTTTGCCCGCCAGACCAAGTTGAGGCAGGTGAACCGTAACGGGGACTTGCAGCTCTCGGGCGAGATCGTGGAATACAGCCAGTTCAACAAGGCCGTGTCTGCCGACGGATTTTCGTCTCAAGTCCAGTTGAAAATGACGGTGAATGTCCGTTTCGTGAATAACGCCAACCACGACGAGGACTTCGAACAGAAGTTCAGTGCCACGTCCCAATATGATTCATCGCAACAACTGACGACCGTGCAGGAAGAATTGGTGACCCAAATGGTGAAGGACATTGTGGACCAGATATTCAACGCAACCGTGGCGAATTGGTGAGGATATGGATTTGAACTTATCTGATTATATCAGGCATCCGGAGAAGCTGGACAAGGAGACGTTGCCCCGCTTGGAGAAGCTGGTCGGCGACTATCCTTATTTCCAGCCTGCCCGTCTGCTCTATCTGCGCAACCTGTACCGGTTGCACGATGCGGCTTTCGACAGGGAGCTTCGCCGCGCCGCCTTTTTCCTGCCCGACCGTAACGCCTTGTTCCGTCTGATAGAAGGCGTGAACTATCGGCTCGAACCCGTCAAGAAGTATCAGACGAAAGCTGAAAAGACGGGAGAGGTGGAAGACGACCGTACTTATTCGCTCATAGACAATTTCCTGGCTAACTTGCCGGAAGAGAAGCCCCACCGTCCGAAACCGGCGGATGCCTCCACAGACTATATGGCATACCTGATGCAGAACGAAGGCGTTCCCGATACGGTTGCGGCGGTACCCCCCATGCAACACCAGGAACTGATAGACGAATTCATCGGGCAAGGGGATAAACGCATCGTACTGAGTCAGGATGCCGACGGCGAGTTGCAGGCTCCTGCTCTCTCCGCCGGCGAAAACGAGGAGGACGAGGCCTATTTCACGGAAACATTGGCTAAAATTTATATAAAACAAGGCCGATATACCAAAGCGGTGGAAATTATAAGGCGGTTAAGCTTGAAATATCCAAAAAAAAACCGTTACTTTGCAGACCAGATTCGTTTCTTGGAGAAGCTGATAATAAACAATAAAAACAAAAAATCGTAAACATGTACGCAGTATTGGTCGTTCTCATCGTCATTCTTGCCATTCTGATGTGTCTGGTTGTACTCATTCAGGAGTCCAAAGGCGGGGGCCTCGCTTCCAGCTTCTCCGCTTCCAATCAGATTATGGGAGTGCGCAAGACGACGGACGTGATTGAAAAAATGACTTGGGGGCTGGCTGCCGCCATGGTCGTATTGAGCGTGGCTTCGGTGTTCTTCATTCCCAAGGTGACCACGGAGGAGTCTGCCATGATGAAGGCGGCCACCGAACAAAAAGCAGTAAATTCCAACAACTTGCCGGGATTCGGTGCCAGCCAACCTCAACAACAGGCCGCCCCGGCGGGACAAGTCCCGGCACAGCAGGCACCAGTGCGATAAGGCGGAATTCGGTCGTTTTGCCGATGGAGGGACGAAAGCCTCCTTCGGAAAGCACATAGAGGCAAAAGAACATGAGGTCAGCCTGTCAACTCCGCTTCGGAAATTGATGCCCCTTATGTCCTTTTGTATTTTTTTGTCTTTCCTTGTTTTTGTTCACATACTTCCGGGCGTTCCATGGTTCAGTAGAAAATCAGAGGGGATGGATTTTGTCTTTATAGAAAGAACTTTTTGTCCGCCACTCTTTAGGTTAGCCAGTGGATGACATCCACTCCGATTCGAAGGGATTCATGGTGGCTGTCGGCGTGACTGGATTCCATGTCCGCGACCACAAGGTCAACTTGAAGATACGCCGTCTCAGGTGGGAGTTGACACGCAGACAGGCAAGTGCTTCTTCCTATCAATCAACCTTAGGGTGGTCTGCGAGAAGATCCGTTACTCCAAGGAGTTCAGTTTTTTAAAAGGGAAGATGGGAACATCGCCGGCACCTTTGCGGGCCTTCCCGCCTTGGGCGCGCTGTTCCTGACCCCCGTGTTCGGCGGGATGATAGACCTGAAAGGGAAAGCGGCCTCCATCATGATGCTGGGGTCCTTCATGCTCATCTGCGTGCACGCCATCTACGCCGTACCTTTCGTGCATGCCCCCTGGGTGGCCATCGTCCTGATGATAGTCCTGGGCGTAGCCTTCTCGCTCGTCCCCTCCGCCATGTGGCCGTCCGTGGCCAAGATATTCCCGGTGAAGCAGCTGGGCACGGCATACGCCCTGATATTCTTCGTCCAGAACATAGGGCTGTGGGGCATCCCCGTCCTCATCGGCAACGTGCTCGAAAACCATTGCGTCGCAGGCCGGGAAATGGTGGACGGCAAGGCGGCCAACCTCTACGACTATACCCTCCCCATGTGCATCTTCACCGGCATAGCCGCCCTTTCCCTGTTTGTGGCATTCCTGCTCAAGGCCGCCGACAAGCGATACGGCTACGGGCTGGAAAAGCCCAACCTCAAGGATTGAGCCTTCCCGAGGCGGGGGAAAGCCGGCGCCCGAAAGCGCTCCGGGAAATGCCGGCTTCCCCTGCTCCCCCACGCCCTGCGGGAAGGGATGCCGTTTTACCCGGCGCGGGAAACCAATCGCTTGGAACTAGAAAAACAATCGCTTGAAACCGGGAAAACAATCGCTTGAAATTGGAAAACCAATCGCTTGGAACCGGGAAAACAATCGCTTGAGATTGAAAAACCAATCGCTTGAAATTGAAAAATCATTCTCGGCAGAATAAAACACGCCCGT
>CAYPMY010000115.1:0-6361 GCA_964412085.1 uncultured Paraprevotella sp.
AGGCCGATGATGCCGATTTTAGCCCCGTAGAAGAAGCTCAGGTAGATGTCCTTCAACACCTGTTTGTTGGTCTGGCGGATGGTCTTTCCCACGCCGACCATGGAGAAGATGATTTTCTTGTCGTCTGCTGTTGCCATAAGTCGTTTTCGTTTTTTATGGGTTTACGAGTTCGAAGGTGACGGCGACGGTGTCCGAGACGACCAAGTCGTCCGGCGTGATGTCAAGGGATTCCGCAGTGCTTGCGAACGCCTCTTCGCTGTCGTGGATGTTGCGGGCTTGCGAATAGACCGACACGTCGGAATGACCATGGTTGATGTCCATGACTTTGCCAAGAGAGCATCCGGCGGCCGCCGCCATTATCTCGGCCTTTTCCCTGGCGTCGCTCATCGCCCGCGCCAGCATCTTCAACTGGTGCGGGCGGGAATCCTGCACGGTATATCCGATGTTGATTTGGGCGCCGGGTATGAATTTGCCTACGCCGCGCACGATCTTGTTCGTGAGCTCGTTGTCGATGGGCAGGTCGATTTTTATTTTCTGGCTCAAGTCGAAGCCCTCGCAGGCCGTGCCGACGTAATGTCCGTCTTCGTCATATTCGGGCTTCTCGTGGTCTGAGATGTCGAACTTCACGGTCTTGGCAAGTTTGCCCGGCTTTTTGTTGAACTCAAGGATTTTCGCCATCCATGCGGAGTTCTCCTTGGCTTGCGCGAAAGCCTTCTGATAGTCGGGGAACACGCGCTCGATGGTGATTTCCAAACGCGTGACATCCGGCACGACATGAACCGCGCCTCTGCCTTGTACTGAAATTGTCGCTGTGTCCATCATTTTGGTGTTTTCTTGTCAGTTGACTTCGTCCGGGCGCGGGGCGGCGGGCAGGAAGGATGCGGGCGGGCCCCGGCTCTCCTCTCGCCTTGCGCTTCATCTCCCGTCTTCGGGCCCGGCCGTTGCGGGCGCGCCGCAACCTGAACCGTCCCGGTTCAAGGTCCTGAAAAGGACTTCCTCGAACAGCCTTTCGAAGCCGGACGAGACTTTCTTCGGGAGGTATTCGGTGGCGGACAATCCTTTCAGGTCGACCTCCGGCAGGAAGCGGCACTCTGATTCGCCGATGCGGACGGGACCCGCTATGTTCGTGAGGATGAACGGTGCGCAGTCGTCGGTGCAGTGGACTGACTCCGGGTCCTCGACGTATCGGGCGCAGTCTTCACCGGTGGCCAAGACGCGCATGAGGTACAGCACAGCCGAACCCATGTTCCCTTGAACCATCACGATTCTTTCCCCGACTTCGGGGAACTGCAGTTCATGAGGCGGGAAGCCGCCGAAGCGGAAAAACGCCGTGCCCCGTTCGCTTAGCTCCTCCACCATGTGCCGCAACTCCGGCAACGACAGCGATAGTCCCCGCAGCAGGTCGGGACGCACGGTCTCGGGGTCTTTGCTCTGGATGAAGATGGAGATGCGCAGACGGTCGTTGAGGCTGCCGTGTGTCTTGACGGTGGTCAGTTCCGCCACGAACACGTCGTCCCACCCCATGTCGAGCATCCGGGCTATTTCCGCGTTCTCCGTCCTGGGAATGTACCCCAAGATGAGGTTGAAGTCGAACTCGTCGGGATTCCCCTCGTAATCCCCGGCAAGGGCGATGGCGACGGCGTTCCTGTCGTATTGGTTACCGTTCTCCCGCACAAGAGCGACCTTCGTGCCCGCTTCCAGCTCGTCCCATAACTCGTCGTCATACTTGAGATGGAACGACACTCCCGCCACGGCGCACTCTTTGAACAGGACTTTCTTCCTGACCGGTTCCGCAGGCGCGGAGGTCTCCGGCGGCATCGGCCCGCCTTGTCCGTCTCCGTCCGCCGCGGCCATGTCGTCCCCGGCGACGTCCGCGTCGTCCCCGCCGTAGAAGCGCTCCAGTTGCAGGAGCATTCGGCGGGCGTCCTGTGAGGACTGCGAACCGTCCGCCTCGCGTCCGCCCGCGGCAGGAGTCCCCTCCTTGCGGATAGGCTTCCTGCCGAGGCCCTCACGCCCGGAGGGCTTTCCGATTCCGTTCGTTTCGGATTTCTTGTCTTTCATGCCTTATGGTCTTTTTGTCTTTATGGAGTCAAATGAATAGTCCGGCGGAGAGCGACGCCCCGAACAGGAAGATGTTGCGCGCCGTCTCGCCCAGCACGCCGTTCAGTTCCCTGCCTCGCTTGAGCCTCGTCATGCGCCTCCAGACGGCGGCGTGCGGCACGAGGTAACACGCCGGGAGGAGGGCCGCCGCGGGTTTCCCCGCGAACCACATCGCCTGGCAAAGCGCCACTGCCGCGACGCCGAGCCAAAGATAGAGGTTTTCCGCGGATTTTTCGCCTATCCGCACTACCAAAGTGATTTTCCCGCCTGCTTTGTCGTTGTCGCGGTCGCGATAGTTGTTCACTACGAGCAGGCAGTCCGTGGCCAGGCCGCAGGCCAGGGACAGTGCCCACGTTTCGGGAACGACCGTGCCGCGTTGCAGATAGTACGTGGCAGCTACCGGGACGACGCCGAAGAACACCAGCACGAGCAGGTCGCCCAATCCGAGGCGGGCCAAGCAGGTGGTATAAAGGAAACAGAACGCCACGCAGCACGCGCCGACGAGCACCATAGTCCATCCGCCGTACCACGCCAGCGGCAAGCCGGCGAGGCAGGAGAGGAGAGTGGTACTGGCGATACCCCGGCGCATGGCCGGCAACGTAATCCAGCCCTCGGCACAGGCGCGTTTCGGGCCCAGGCGCTTCTCGTCGTCCAGCCCCTTCCTGAAATCGTAGTAATCGTTGACGAGATTGGCGTCGATTTGCATGAGGAACGCAAAAAGGAAGCACAACAAGGCCGCGACGGGACGGGAATGCCCGTCCGACCAAGCCGCCGACACCCCGACCATGACCGGCACGGCCGCCCCCGCCAGGGTCTTGGGGCGCGCGGCCAGCATCCATGCGCGCGGCGAATTCGTGGATATACGTGAAATGTTTGCCATCGGACAGAATCGTTATAGTTTCATACGTAGGTAAGTGCGGTCGTCGAAAGACTCGTTCCCGGGTTCCACTCCTTTAGTGGACGGGTGTTCCCCGATGCGCAGCGGGTCCTCGGCCAGGGAGCGTGCCAGCAGCCGTTCGGTTTCCTCCAACGTGTCGGCCAGCACCGGATAGCCGTCCGAGGCCAGCACCAGTTCCCGGCAGTCCGCCGGAAGAGGAAGGACGCGAACCCGGGACAGGTCGACCGGGAACCCGTCGAGGACGGCGTGTCCGAAAGGCCCGGCGTCGTCGGCATTTTGGAAAGAACACTGGTCTTTCAGCCAAGGCCGAATCCATTCGCGCCCTGCATCGCGGGCGCGCAAGTCCGCGATGGAATGGCCTTTCCGGAGCCGATAGCGGAGCACGTCGGCGCGTATCCCCGCGAGGATGCGGTCGGCGGGCTTGGGATTCGTGTAAGTCGTCCCGTTGAAGCGGCACGGACAGTCTCCTATCATCCAGACTTCGCGCCTGTGAACGGAGTAAACCGCCGCGCAGGCCGTCATGCGGTTTTCCGCATGGCGTGCGGCCTCTTCGTATAACCCGTGCGCCTCGTAGCAATGCCGGATGGCGGAAGTGAGGCAAGCCGTCGCCTCGGCCACGCCGGCGTCCGCCGGGATGCGGGGTATGG
Source organism: uncultured Paraprevotella sp. (assembly GCA_964412085.1). Taxonomy (GTDB): domain Bacteria; phylum Bacteroidota; class Bacteroidia; order Bacteroidales; family Bacteroidaceae; genus Paraprevotella. The sequence goes on from CAYPMY010000115.1 coordinate 3,646, forward strand.
ACGCGCGAATCACTTCCATGGCCATCCTCCCGGTGCTTTTCCCGTCTATGCGGAGCGTTCCCTTGTCGGTGGCACCGTCGATGACCGCGAAAAAGTCACGGCTTTCCGCCGTCCCGTCCTCGCATAGCCCCGTTCCGCCCGCCTCCTGCTTCCCTTCGGGGATTTTCCCCCTTTGGAAGCGTTCGACGACCGCGGGCGGTCGGGTGCCCGGGCCGATGTCTTCTCTCCTCCGGTTCATGACGTGCGTTTCCTTTCTTGTTCCGTTCCGTCGGGCGCGCGCGGCCGAACAGCTCGTCTGCCAAGTCCGTCCTTCCGATGCGCCGCAGTTCCTCGTTTATCTTTTGCCGCTCTTCCGGCTTGTACCAGAAGAAGAACATCCGCTGTGCCAGCTTTTCGCGGGGCGATTTCGCACTATGCACCGGCTCAAGCGTGTAAGGATGGTATCCCGTGGCCCAAGTCTCTGTGCTCAAGGTCATGGGCGTGGGCGTGAAGTCCTGCACCTGTTCCAGCCGGAAGTCCATTCTTTTCGTCAGTACGGCCAGTTCAGCCATGTCTTCTTCCGTGCATCCCGGATGACCGCTGATAAAGTAAGGGACGATCTGTTGGCGGAGTCCGGCCTCCCGGCTGACGCGGTCGAAAATGTCCTTGAACTCCACGAATTTCCGGAAAGGCGGCTTGCGCATCAGATGAAGCACGCGGTCCGACGTGTGTTCGGGGGCGACCTTCAGCCGGCCGCCCACGTGGCGCGTGACCAGCTCCCGGACGTATTCCGCGTTCGCGCGGCCGACGCGCCCGTCCCTTGCGTCGTGCAGGAGCAGGTCGTAGCGCACCCCGCTGCCGACATGGCTCCGCTTGATGCCCGGCAAGGCATCCACGGCGCGGTAGATGTCCAGCAACGCCGTGTGGTCGGTATCCAGGTTCGGGCATGTCCCCGGGTGGACGCACGACGGGCGTCCGCACTTCTCGCACGCCTTCGGGTTCTTCCCCCTCATGCCGTACATGTTGGCCGAGGGGCCGCCCAAGTCGGAAAGGTAGCCTTTGAACCCGGGCATCTCCGCGATTCGCCTTACTTCCCCGAGGATGCTTTCCTTGCTGCGGCCGACGACGAACTTGCCCTGGTGGGCGGAAATGGCGCAGAACGCGCATCCCCCGAAGCATCCCCGGTGCAGGTTCACCGAGAACTTCACCGCCTCGTAGGCAGGGATGCGTTTCCCCTTGTACCTGGGGTGGGGCAGGCGGGTGTAGGGCAGGTCGAACGAATGGTCTATCTCGTCCTGCGTCATCGGCGGATAAGGCGGGTTGACCACCACGTACCGCCCCCCGGCGGGCTGGATGATGCGCCGCGCGCGGCATCTGCCGCTTTCTTCCTCGATATGCCGGAAGTTCTCGGCCTGCGCCCTCCCGTCTTCCAGGCAGGTCTCGTGGGCGTGCAGGACGAGGTCGTCGGCGGAGATTCCTCCGGGAATGTCCTCCTTGTCGTACAGGGATGCCGTCTGGGGGATGCGGCGCGCGCGCGCCGCCACCTCGCGGAATATGCCCGTGCCGACGCGGGCCGTGCCGTCCTCCGCATAGTCCAGGCGCCCGTCCCCGCCCTCCACGGCCGTCTGCAGGAGGCTTGATATTTCCACGACCGCCTTTTCTCCCATGCCGTATATGAGTATGTCGGCCCCGCTGTCGCAAAGGATGGACGGGCGGAACCGCCCCTGCCAGTAGTCGTAGTGCGTCAGACGGCGCAGGGAGGCTTCTATTCCCCCCAGTATGACCGGCGCGTCGGGGTAGAGCCGTTTCAGGATGCGGCTGTACACTATCGTGGGGTATTCCGGGCGGAGGTCGTGCCGCCCGTCCGGCGAATACGCGTCCTCGCTCCGCAGGCGGCGGGCGGCCGTGTATTTGTTCACCATGGAATCCATGCAACCGGGAGCCACGCCGAACCACAGCCTCGGTCGTCCCAGCTTCTTGAAGTCGCGGAAATCGCCGTGCCAGTCCGGCTGCGGGACGATGGCCACCCGGTAGCCTTCGGCTTCCAGGACGCGGCCGATGACGGCGGCTCCGAACGACGGGTGGTCCACGTAAGCGTCCCCGGAGAACAGGATGATGTCGGCGCAGTCCCATCCCCGCAGATCCATTTCCTTGCGGGTCGTGGGGAGCCAGTCGGTCAGGCGGGGAGCTTTCATCGGCGTCTCCTTTCCCCTCGTCCCGCCGGCGCGTCCGCCCGCTCTCTCTCCCGGCGCTTCTCCCTCCAGCCCGCGTCCGCCCCCGCTTGCGCCAGGGCGCGTGCTTCCGGGCGCGGCTTCCCCGCGTCCGTCCCGCCTACGGTTCCGCCGCCGTCCGCCGGCTGTCGGGGAAGCCCGCGTCGTCCGTCCTTTCCGAAGTCCCCGCAGGCGGCAGGCGTCCGGCGCGGACTTTTGGCATTGGCTTGTATCTCGCACATGTCCTCGTTCCTTTTGGAGGTCGGTTTTTGCAAAGTTAGGAAAAAAGACGGGAACGGCCGCATGATTCCCGGGGGATAATTCTACTGGGCCGGGGGCGCGGCTGTGCGGGGGATGCCCCGCTTCCGCGCACAGCCCGGGTCTTGTGCGGCGGGCGGCTTCCCGATCCCTTGCGGGCGGTTTCCCAATCCCTTGCGGTTGATTCTCCAATCTCTTGCGGTCGGTTTTCCAATCTCTTGCGATTGATTCTCCAATCCCTTGCGGTCGGTTTTCCAATCTCTTGCGAT
>CAYPMY010000116.1:0-6181 GCA_964412085.1 uncultured Paraprevotella sp.
TCCTTTGTACCTGAACCCATATATGGAACCGAAAGAATTGTCAATCTGCAACCGGGTCAAGTATCCTCCGTTGGTATAGTTGAAATCCGGATTATAATTATTCAGCACGTTCTCATCCAATTCTTTGATGGTATTCACATAATTGGAGAAGTTCAGGCTTAAATCCAAAGCCCAGACTCCACGCTTCACCATGTTATTGGTGCTGAATTCCAATTCCCAACCGTCATTATCCATCGTCCCCACATTGACATACGATACCGACCCGAATCCAGTGGAAGAAGGAATCTTCTGGTCCTTGAACAATAAATCTTCCGTACGGCGGTGGTAGATATTGGCCACCAATTTGTAACGCCAGTCGAACAAGGTCAGGTCCACGCCCAAGTTATAAGAGGTAGAACGTTCCCATTTCAAGTTCGTCAATTGCAATGAAGAAGGTTTGATAGCGGGCAAATCGACATAATTTGAACCGTAACTATTGTAACGGCTTAAATAAAGGTACTCATAGTCAGGCCTGTTGCCCGTTACGCCCCAGCCCAAGCGCAAGGCAAACTCGGGCATCCAGTTATCGGCAAAGTCCATGAACTTCTCTTCTGAAATAAGCCACTTCCCGGAAACAGCCGGGAAAAATCCCCACCGGTGACCGGGGCCGAAGCGGGAACTTCCATCCCAACGGGCGGTCAAGTCCAGGATATAACGATCCAACAGGAAATAATGCCCACGGAACAGGAACGCCATATTGCGTCCCTCGCTCTTCCCGCTGTTGAACGTAGTCAAATGCCCCTCGGAAGCCACGTCCGTTCCCACGGTAGAGGCTAATCCGTATCGCTCGAACTCCTGGTATTGAGATTTTGACATATCCATCTGCCAACCGGCATACAGCATCAAGGACTGCCGCTCTCCGAAATCCGGTTGCCAAGTAATATTATGGTCTGTATAGATGGACACGGCCTCAGACTCTTTGTTATAAGACTTGTTCACGCTTCCGTCATTCCAGTTCCTGGATGTGGTCTCCCGTGGCAGGAACTTCGTATCCTTCACGTTCTCCGAGTCGAACTTGACATAACCAGCATAACGCAGCTTGGCGGCCTTCGTCGGATCCATAAAATCATACTGCAGGCGCAATGTCGGCATGATACGCATACTCGTCTGCTGGTACGAGGCCAAGTATGCCATCGCCACAGGATTCTTCAAGTTCTTCTGGTCGTCATTCAACTGGGAATTTTGCGCGATATTGAAATAGACGTCCGTATTGTCCCCATTCTTATCTTGCCGGAATACAGAAACGTTCGGCATCTTCTTACGGGCGATATCCAACAGGTTTCCGCCATCTTCATTGTTTCTGTCATTGTCCGTATAAGTTATGGCAAACTCGGTGAAGAACTTCAAGCGGGAGGACACGGCATATTCCAAGTTCATCCGGTTGGAAAAGCGGTGCAGCTCCTGGCCTATGATGGTGCCTGTCTGCTTATAATATCCGAAAGACGCCCTGAACATCGCCTTTTCACCTCCTCCGCTGACCGAAAGGTTATGGTCATGAGTAAATCCGTATTTGGAGACCTCGTCCACCCAATCCGTATTGTTGTTGAAGTTTTCAAAATCCTGGGCTGTCCCGTACGCATCCACGAACTGTGCCCTGTCATAACTGTATTCCGGAATATTGCAATCCTCCTGGTTCCGGTTAAAGTAAGCCTGCTTCATCAACATCGTATAATCATCCCCGTTCAACAATTTAGTGCCTTCCGGCTGCTTCGACCCGGAGAAGCGATAAGAATAGCTCACATGCGTAGGCCCCGTCACGCCCTTCTTCGTCGTAATGTCAATCACGCCGTTCGCGCCGCGAGAACCCCAAATGGCCGCCGCCGCGCCGTCTTTCAGCACCGTGATCTCCTCTATGTCGTTCGGACTGATACACAGCAACGAAGCGAACTGTTCTTGGTCGGCCGAAGCGAAATCGAAAGAAGCGTCGATATTGCTTTCAAACGGAATGCCGTTCAACAGAATCAAGGGTTGCGAATTGGAATTGATGGAAGTGATGCCACGGATACGCATCACGGAACCGCTTCCCAAGTCCCCGGAATTGGCCACGATGTCCAAACCGGCGATGCGCCCCTGCAAGGCATCGTCGATGGAAGCCACGGACACTCCTTCGATAGCCTTCGTGTTGAATTTCTGCATGGCACCGGAATATTCCCGCTCCGGTATGGCCAGGCCACCTCCTCCCACGAGTTTGGAGGCTTTTACAGTGACCTCCTTCATGACATTCTGGGATTCCAGTTTCACATCGAACCTGCGTTTGCTCCCTATGGGCACGCTCAATTTCTTATATCCGACAAAAGAAAAATTCAAGGAGTTGTTGGGATTCTTGATCCTCAGAGAGAAGTTCCCGTTGAAGTCGGTCAAAGCCGAAGAATAAATACGGCCGTTCTTGTCTTGTTCTATCACGGTCGCCCCGACGAACCCCTCGGGCTCATCTTCTGCATACACCTTGCCGGTCACTATCGCGCCTCCATTCTGGGCAGACAGCCCGTTGTGACAAAAAAGCAATGCAAGCCACAACAATATGGCATATACCTTATTCATAATCGTTTGTTTAAGTCTATTTTTGATAATTAATCGCATGGTCTACCAGATGCAATACGGCTTTTGAAGAAGACACGATTTGAGTGGCCTGCGCATAGTCATTTGCGTTCACGACATAGTCTCGGGTCAAGACATTATAATTCTCTTTCTCCGATGTGATGACTTTGGCCTGCTGCCGGGCTCCGCCCCCGTTTTCAGGCTCAAAAGTGATACCGCTGCCATCACTGCTCACCTTGACATACACAAAGATTCCCTTGTCATCCCGCGCGGCCGTCGGATAGGACTTGTCTCGATAGGAAGCCCCGCTCACCGGCAACATCCCATCTATAAAATGGAAGCGCAGGAAATTCAACAGGTAGCGCGTCCAATCCGCCTTCACATCCAAGTCCGTCTGGGCACTGATTTCATCCCACTTGTGCAGGCGGGGGTCTTCACGGAAAGCCTCTTCCAACGCTTCCTTGGTGGGCACCAGCACAGTATAGCGGAAGTTGTTGAAGGAAGTCACCACCGGCCCTATGCCCGACATCTTGCTATTCTCTCCCTCCGAAGTCTCAAAAATCGGTTCTATGTCTTTGTAATCCTCGTTGTCGCCCAAAGACACAAACACATCGTCATTCCCGACCAGCAAATCAAAAAACGCGCGGTAATCTTCATTCGCACTCATCGTATAATAGACTGACTTGAAAGGGTCCTGCAATATCCGGTCTATAAAGAATGTACGGCCATTGTCCATCTCATACCGTGCCTTCCTGTTGTCCTTCTCCAAAGTAACGACCTCTGCCTCAGGCAATCCGATCGTCTGGTCTCCGCCTCCTTGGACTTTCACCTGATCGCCCGTCCCGGAGACCGCAAGCACAGAACCTCCCTTTGTCAGCACATACGGTAAAGTGCCCTCGTCTATAAAGCCGGAAAGAGGTTCGCCTTCGTTATCGGCCACCACGATGTGCATGTCCAGTATGTCCTGCAAGCGGTTGGCAACCTCCTCCGCCCCTTCCGTATCAAGGGCATCCGCCCCGAGCGTCCGCAAAAAAGTCCCCTTCGAGCCGTCTTCTTCCGTGTCATACACGTCCGCGACCACTTTCCCCATCTTCACGTAAAAAGACCAGATTTCCCGCTTGTCAATGCTGTCATTCGCCCAAAGCGCCCACGTGATGGGGTCCCGGTAATTCGCCATGGCATCGTCCGTCGGGACAAGCAAGTTGTATTGGTTGTCCAGAGACCGCAGGTAGAGGTGGTATTTCAGGTTGTTCACGTCGTCTATGTCATCGTTCTTGATGGCCGCAGACATGGTGGTCGTCGTGTCGGCCGTCAACACCGGGCCGTATACGGCCTGATAGTCCACGGGCGGATAGACCTTGTCCGTCATGTACACGACACCGTTGCACGCGGTGTACGCCTTTTGCACATCCTCTTCCTTCACCGACATCTCGAAGCCGGCATTGTCCGTCATAATATCCCAGTTATGAGGCAGGGAAGTCAAGAAGGACAAACGCTGATGGTTCTGCAGGAAGGCCGAAATGACATTCGTGGGCACCTCGTCCCAGTCCCCATAGGAATCCCGCAGGAACTGTCCGCGCTGAGACTCCCAATATTCTTTCATGGCCGCATCGGAAGGGACGAACATGACTCCCATGTCCGTGTTCCCCCCATAAACGTTGTTCGACGGATCGAAGGCCAGCGTCCCGTAGCCGGTGATGTCCACTTTCCCGTCCGGGTCTGAGGAAAAGTCTTCCAGATTGAAGTAACGCTTCACAAACACGGAATCCCCGATGTACCCCGTCCCGTAATAAGCTTTCACGGCGTCGTCCACGCTCCCGTCATAATACGGGTAAGCGAACTTTTCCATCAGACCCGCGAAAGTGCTCATCCCCGCCGTCGAGCCGATGACTTCCGCCATGTTGGGAGCGGGAGCCACCACCTCGTCCGCGATATGCAGATAACCGTTCTTGCAGGTCACGTCCTTCCGGCCGGATTCCACGTGCGCGCCATTCACGTAAAACCCCTGGGTATCATAGGGCTTGTCCTCTTCCCCTTTCATGATTACCGCCCAATCGGCTTCCGTCAGGCCGGAAGTCGAGAAGAACTCCGGCGTCCAGTACAATGCCATCTTCGAACCGTTGTCGGCCAGATAAGCCCCCTTGCGCTCGCGGAAACGATCCCAGAAGGCCGTCTTCGGCAATGCGGACGGCTTCACAAAGGAAATGCTGTCCAAGTAAGACGCCGACGTCGCACGCCGTAGAGCTATGCCTTCCCCGATTCCCTGGTCGTTCGAAGAAACGTTCGCCAGCATGTGGCTTAGATAAGACATGTTCAGCATGGAGGAATTGAACAAATAACGCTTTTCCGAGAGCGGCATGCCGTGAATCAGGGTCGACGCGTCGCCCATGAGTCCCTTCGAGAGGAAATAACGGGAAAAGGCATCGTCGTCAACCGGGAACAGGGTCTTGCTCCCGGTGCGCTTCAACGTCTCCTTGTATCCCAAATCGTCCACCAACGCCAGGTAGCAGTTGAACTGCCCACTCGACTCCAGATATTCGTAGATGTTGGCGCCCAGCCAGCTTGGCTCCTCATCGTCATAAGCGTAGTCGTCCTTGCACGAGTTCAACAAAGGAAAGCCCAACACCACGTACAGGCAACACCTCATGACCTGCTTTACATTTCTTTCCGCTACTTGCATTTTTTTAGTGTCGAATTTTTGTGTTTTCTTAATATCTTGTTTCTTCCGCTCGTTTCGGTAGCCCAAATTTATCGGATATTTGGTCATTCGGAAGCAGAAAGACGCATCAAAAATTAAAAAATACAGTTCATTGTGGCAGTCGTCGCCCGCATCAATCCGGGCATAGCGCAAATAAGACCGAACGGGAATCGAATATGTCTCCCTCGGCTCTCATGAGTGTACGTTACACACTTTTCAACAAAAGAGGCCGGACAGTTTAACCCTTTTAACAGTTCTCCACTTTCCCTCTTTACCCGCCCCGGCAGGGGCACGCTCCGTCTCCCCGCAATCCTCCACGGGATCACCGGCAAATCCTCGCCCGGCGGAAGCGGAACGTCATGTCACAATGCCGGATTTTTTCGGGCTTTGGCAAGCAAAAAGAAAGGAAAATACGATTTGTTTACAAGAAGAAAAGCCTGCGGCGGAAGCGTTCCATGCACTTTCCCGCCCGTTCCGGATGTATATTTTTGGCATTTCGCCCTGTTTTTTCACCTTTTTTAAGCCTGTATGCCTGCCCATCACAGCCGAATGATTTTCCGCCTGGCTTAAAAAACACTTTTTTTCTCCGCACGTCATTCCGGCAATGTCCGCACATCGGACGGGAAACGGGCTGAAAACGGGAGACAAACGCAGGCTTCAGGGCCGTTTTTTCTCTATTCGGGACGTTTTCCCCGACAAAAACGGAATATCAGAATGGCAGGGAAACGCCGCCTGACGCTTGCACATCAACCGTCGGGACACGGCAAGGCCCTCTTTCCGGCAGACGCCGCGGCAGGCGGAAGCCGCATATCGCTGACAAAATGTTTCCGCTTCACCGCGCGAGAATCGCAAATTCCCCGGGAACCTCCGGCGGAGGGACGAATACCGGAATCTCGCGCCCCCGGC
>CAYPMY010000117.1:0-6153 GCA_964412085.1 uncultured Paraprevotella sp.
GGGCTTCTATGGAAATCCTTAACTCGACATAATCCATTATCCGTTTTTAAAGTAAAATCCATTATGGCCTCATTCGAACTGAAATTCCGCCTTTCCATTACGCAAGGGCAAGGTGACGGGCCTTATTGAAAAAACGGACATGTCGTAGAAACCGGGAATCCGAAGGAACTGAAAAGGACAAAACGGACGGCTCTGTCAAATGATGAAAGGACAAGTGGCAACATGCCCGAAGACAAGTGACAGTAATACACCCCCTCCTCACAGTTTCCGAAACGCATAAGTTAGGACGAAATCGGCCGTAGTTTCATAATGCACAGGGAAGATTCCCGTATTCCCGCCCGACGAATGATAGTATAAAGAAAAGTCACCTTCCGCTTCCGTGTGGTCGGGCATCGCAGGACAACTTAAATTTTGTACCGTCAGATTCGCCCTGAAGTCAATGTCATCTTCATCCAATATCTTAAAGACAGCTTCTTTGGCAGACCAATGCAAAAGAATCTCGTATGTCGTATCGGCTTCTTCCTCCGGGCCGATCAAACGTTCTTTCAGCCTTACAATCCGTTCTGAAAAGGTCTCTATGTCAAGCCCGGCTTCATACCTTTCCGAAAACAGCACCGCCGCATATCCCAAAGTATGGGAGATGGAAAGCTGAAGTCTCCTGTCACGGAAAAAAGGACGGCCAGACGGCAAGTACTCCACCTGTAACTCTTCTCCTGTCAGAGTGAAAATAAGCAAACGCACCGCCACATATTCCAAACGCCTCCGCTCGGCTGCAAAATGAAAAGCATGCTCCCGGTAATACGCGCTGTGAGGCAACATGGCACACAACCCGTCGAAGGTCTCTGTGATTTTCCATATACCTCCCCAGCCCTTCTCACAATTTATTTCCCGAAACAGCGGCATACGTCCTCTCTACGGTTTTACACCTCATCGGGCGTCCCCGGATTTCCCACTGTCGCTTTTATCTTCAGAATCCTCCGGTCGTCCATTTCCAACACTTCAAAACAATAGTTCTTATACTTGATTACTTCGTGGCGTTCCGGGAACTCGCCTTTAATTTCCAACAGAAGCCCGGCTAAGGTATCGGCCTCGCCTTCCACCTCCTCGAAGAAATCATCATCCAATTTCATGATTCTGAAGAAATCCGTTAGCAGGACTTTCGCCTCGAAAACATACGTATTCGCATCCAACCGCACGTACTGGCGTTCGTCTTCATCGTACTCGTCGTTTATTTCGCCGACAATCTCCTCGATAATATCCTCCATCGTCACGATACCCGACGTGCCTCCGAACTCATCCACGACAATGGCCATATGCACTTTGTTCTTCTGGAAATCCCCCAACAAATCATCGATCATCTTCGTCTCCGGGACGAAATAAGGCGGCCTGATTAAAGACTGCCAGCGGAAACTTGCCGGTTTGTTCAAATGAGGCAGCAAATCCTTAATGTAAAGCACACCTTTTATATTGTCGCGCGAACCTGCATATACAGGAATGCGGGAATAGTTACTTTTCACAATACATTGAAGCACCTTCGGATAAGGAGTTTTCATATCCAAGTCCACAATATCCATACGGGGAGTCATTATCTCCTTGGCCATTTCGCCTCCGAAACGGATAATCCCCTCCAGCATATTCTGTTCTTCAGCGATATACTTCTTATCTGTCAACTCCAAGGCTTGCTCCAACTCGTCGACCGATATCGCCCGTTTTTCCTCATGCACCACTTTCGTAGCCAATTTCCTCGACCGCACCAATAACGACGAAAGAGGCCAAAACAACTTTTCAATCCACACAAAAGAAGGAGCCACCATGCGGCAGAAGCTCAACGTGTGCTGGGACGAGTAAATCTTCGGCATAATCTCTCCGAACAGCAGAAGCAAGAAAGTAAGCAGGACGGTCATGAAAAGGAATTCCAACAAACGGCTATCCCCGAAGTGCAGGGTCTTACTGAAAAAGAAATTCAGCAACATGATGACAGCCACATTCACGAAATTGTTGGATATCAAAATCGTGGCAAGCAAACGCTCCGAATCTTCCTTCAACTTGAGGATTTTGCAGTCCGCAGCATGTCTATTCTCTTCTATCTTACCCACATCCGTGGGGGAAAGAGAAAAAAACGCAATTTCTGAAGCTGAAACAAAGCCGGAACAACCCAACAGTAACACAGACAAGACAAGAGCAATCGTAGCCCCCAGATCCGGAGGGTAAACCTCTATATGGTCGAACAACGCTATGAACCGCGACAAATATGTATCAGAATCCAAAATCCACGAAATTAGTTACACATTAAAAGGGCAAGTCTTCTTTTCCGCCCTGCGCCTGTGCGGGAGCCGACTGTGAAGGAGAAACAGAAGGACCCGAAACCTGACCGGCCTGGTTACGGGGAGACAGCATCTCCATATTGTCTGCAAATATCTCCGTGATGTATCGTTTCACTCCATTCTGGTCGTCATACGAACGAGAACGGATCTTCCCTTCGATAAACAACTTGTCGCCTTTGTGAACGTATTTTTCCACCGTCTCGGCCAGTCCCCGCCACAACACTATGTTATGCCATTCCGTACGTTCCGGCACGTCCGTGCCATTCTGCAGACGGTAACCCCTTTCCGTGGTGGCCAAGGGCAACGAAGCCACAGCCACTCCGTTGTCCAGATAACGGACATCGGGGTCTTTCCCGACATTCCCGATTAACATCACTTTGTTTAAAGACATACGCTCCCCATTTTAAAATTTCCCCAAAAATAATAAATAAACTATATTCCACCAACTATAACGCCGTTTTTTCCGCGATTCTTTCATTTTCCTACCATAAACCAAACTTCTCGAAAAGCATCGCGACTAAGCGAGGGAACGCGTAATTTGACAGTTCCCCTTTTTTCACCCAACAAGCGCTACGCCCGAAATCATCGGGCTTGCCTGCCAGTTCCGCCTTATAAAAATCACAAATCAACGTGCGGTGGGTCAGTTGATGGCGGATGCCTCCGCACAAACGGGTCTTCACAGCCTCGCCAGACCGGATAGACGAAGGAACCGCCTCACTGTCCAGCAGGTTTTCCGGAGGACACGCGGCAGGAGTCTCTATCAGGAAAGGTTCATACAAGCCTTTCCATATATCATCGCTCTCCCGCCGGAACACCGCGATTTCTCCTTCCACCTCTATATATATATAATGTAGATAGCGTTCGGTCACGGTCAGGAAACGAGATTTTACCGGAAGTTCCTGTATTCTCCCGTCCCGGAAGGCGGCACAGCCGTCAACCAGAGGGCAGTCTACGCACCTCGGACTTTTAGGTACACACTGCATCGCGCCGAAATCCATCACAGCCTGGTTATAGTCGGCCTCTTTGCCTTCGGGCAACAACTCATGCGCCAAAGATGCAAAATGTTTTTTCCCATGTCCCGTGTCTATCGGTTCTTCAATCCCGTAATAACGGGAAAGCACGCGGTACACATTCCCGTCAACCACGGCATGAGGCAACCCGAATGCAAAAGAAGCTATAGCCGCCGCCGTATAATCCCCCACGCCTTTCAATCGACGGATATTTTCATAACGTTCGGGAAATCCTCCCCACTCCACAATCTGGCGAGCCGCCGCATGCAAGTTCCTCGCACGGGAATAGTATCCCAAGCCCTGCCAGCATCTCAACACCTCGTCTTCCGAAGCTGCCGCCAAGGCATCCACATCAGGGAACCGGTCCATAAAACGCAGGAAATAGCCATACCCTTGGACTACCCGCGTCTGCTGAAGGATAATCTCCGAAATCCAGATCCTATATGGGTCGCGAGTGTCTCTCCACGGCAAGGCCCTCCTGTTCTCACGATACCATGCCAACAGCTTACAAGCAAAATTATAATCTTTCATCCTTGCAAAAACAGGTAGACGGTGCAAAATTAGCCGTTTTGGAATGGCAAGAAGCAAAAAAAAGGTCTTTTTTCGACGATATTCTTTCTTTCCTTGCTAAAAAGCTATATATTTGCACAATAGAAAATTAAGAATTAGGCATTTACAAACAATTATTTTTACAGAAAGATGACAAAAGCAGAAATTGTAAACGAGATTTCCCGAAAGACGGGCATCGACAAGCCAACCGTGCTGAAAACCGTAGAGGCATTCATGGAATCAGTAAAGGAATCTTTGATCCAAAAAGAAGATAACGTATATCTTCGCGGATTCGGTAGCTTCATTCTTAAAAAAAGGGCTAAGAAAACAGCCCGCAATATTTCCAAGAATACGACTATAATCATAGAAGAGCACAACATCCCGGCCTTCAAGCCGGCCAAGGTCTTTGTCGATGCAGTCAAGAAGCAATAATCATCCGAACGGGAAAAGACAGCAAAGAGATTTATTAACCCTGTAAAACATTAAGCTATGCCCAGCGGGAAGAAGAAGAAAAGACACAAGATGGCTACACACAAACGCAAAAAAAGATTAAGGAAAAACAGACATAAGAGCAAGTAGCCGACGCTTGTCTGTAAGTAAAGAATAGAGAACAAACTTGGACGGGTTCTTTACGGATTCCGACAAGTTTGTTCTTTGTGTAAACGAGGCTGTATAGAACAAATAGTAAAATCAAAAGAATGACAAGCGAAGTTATAGTAGACGTCCAGCCCAAGGATGTTTCCATTGCATTGTTAGAGGACAAGAGACTGGTGGAGTTCCAGAAGGAAGGACGGTCGGCCTCTTTCGTGGTGGGCAACATATACCTGGCAAAAGTGAGGAAACTCATGCCGGGGCTGAACGCATGCTTTGTGAACATAGGCCATGAACGCGACGCCTTCTTACATTACCTTGACCTCGGACTTAAGTTCAGCTCTTACGCCAAATACCTCAAACAAGTAACCAGCGACAAGAAAAAACTGTTCCCTTTCTCGAAGGCTTCACTCCTGCCCGACCTTGAGAAAGACGGGAGCGTGCAAACCACGCTCCAGCAAGGACAAGAGATTCTGGTGCAAATCATAAAGGAACCCATTTCGACCAAGGGGCCGCGCCTGACTTGCGAACTGTCGTTTCCGGGACGCTTCCTGGTTCTGATTCCTTTCCAAGACAAGGTGTCCGTGTCGTCCAAGATAAAGTCGGCCGAGGAGCGCGCACGATTGAAACAACTCATCCAGAGCGTCAAGCCCAAGAACTTCGGTGTCATCGTCAGGACGGTGGCCGAGGGGAAACGCGTGGCCGAACTCGACACGGAGCTCAAGGCGTTAGTCAAAAGGTGCGAGGAAACCTTTGTCAAAGTCCAGAAGGCAAGCAAGCTGCCCGAAATGGTCTTCGAGGAAACCAGCCGCACGGTAGCCATGCTGCGGGATTTGTTCAACCCTTCGTATGAAAACATCTATGTCAACGACACGGACGTCTTCAACGAAATAAAAGGCTACGTGACGCTGATAGCCCCGGAAAGCGCGGGCATCGTGAAGCAGTACACGGGCAAGCTGCCCATCTTCGACAACTTCGACGTGACCAAGCAAATCAAATCGTCGTTCGGGAAGACCGTGTCCTACAAGCATGGCGCTTATCTGATTATCGAGCATACCGAAGCGTTGCACGTCGTGGACGTGAACAGCGGCAACCGCTCCAAGTCGAACGACGGGCAGGAAGCCAACGCGCTCGACGTCAACCTCGGCGCGGCGGACGAACTGGCGCGCCAGCTGAGGCTGCGCGACATGGGAGGCATCATCGTGGTGGACTTCATCGACATGAACGTGGCGGAAGACCGGCAGAAGCTGTACGAACGAATGTGCGAGAACATGAAGAAAGACCGCGCACGCCACAATATCCTGCCGTTGAGCAAATTCGGCTTGATGCAGATTACGCGCCAGCGCGTGCGTCCGGTCATGGACGTAAACGTGGACGAAGTATGTCCTACTTGTTTCGGCAAGGGCACCGTGAAGTCAAGTTTCCTGTTTACCGACGTCCTGGAAAGCAAGATCAGCACGATGGCCAACAAATTAGGCATCAAGAGTTTCACGCTTCACGTCCACCCGTATGTGGCGGCCTACATCAACCAGGGCATCTTCTCCCTGAAACGCAGGTGGCAAGCCAGATACGGGTTCGGGCTCAAGGTAATCCCCAGCCAGAAACTGGGCTTCCTGCAATACGAATTCTACGACAGGAACGGGCAGGAAATAGACATGAAGGAAGAAATCGAAATCAAG
>CAYPMY010000118.1:0-6122 GCA_964412085.1 uncultured Paraprevotella sp.
CGTTCAGCGGACGATGATCTTCTCTGTTTTTGCGCTGCCGTCGGTGAAGGTGGTCTGACGGATGTTGACACCTCCGCGCGGCCGTTCCGTCCGGATGCCGTCCGTTGAAAAGTATGTCGTGCGCGCCGCGACTTTGCCGCCGCCCGTTCCGGGCACCTCGTCGCCTTGCACGGGAATGAATTCGAACGGGAAGTCGTTCGGGGTCGCCGTCGCGGCGAAGTCGATGCTGCCGTCTTCCGCCACTTGCCAGAATACGTTGCCGCTGCGGGCCGACTTCTGGATGGCCAATGTCTCGACATCCACGGCCCCGCTGAAGCGGAACGGTCTGGTCGCGTTTTCCTGCCACGACCCCTCGCCGGTCAGGTAGTTCCCGTCCAGGACTGACTGGAAGCCGTAAGTCGTGGAGGGGGGAACGTTCACGACGTTCCATTGTTGCGCCGCCTCATTGGATTCGTCTCCGGGCTCGAATGAGGGGTGGCCGCCGCCGCGGTGGGTGAGGTACGTCCCGTAGGTCTTGTGCCGGATGTAGTAGTTGCCCGGCGCGACGCTGCGGTAGCCTCCCGTCTCCCTCACGTAGATTCGGTAAGTGATGGTGCTTGTCCGGCCTTTTGCGGTGTAGTCCAGCGTGTAGGTGGCGGAAGTCTGCACGTCGTTGATGACGAGGGAGTCTTCGGTGGAGCCGTCTCCCCACAGGTAAGTCCCGCCCGCCAGGGCATCTGCCGGCGTGGCCGTGAGCGTCACGTCGTCGCCTTTTTCCACGACCATCATGTCCTTGTCCGTATAACGTCCGCCGTTGACGACGATGTCAGGGCGCGCGTCCTGCACGTTGATGCGGAAGACGGTCTCCTGCCGCCGTCCGCCCTGGTTGGTGTGGACGACGGAAACGGTGCGCGAGGCCGTGACGTGCGGCAGGGTGACGGAAGAAGCCATGCCGCCCGTTTCCCACGAATAAGTCCCGTAGCCGCCCACGCCGGATATGGAGAGTGTAACTTCGCTGTCGTACGGCACGTTGGCGGAAGTCGCCGCGCGTGCGGAGCCGCCGTAGGTTATGGTCGGGTTGATCGTGCTTTCCTCGCAGTCGCCCTCCACGGCGATGCTGAACATCTGTTCGCTCTCCACGCCGTTCTCGTTCGTGTAGGTCACGCGCCAGATGCCGCTCCTGTCGGCCGCCACGGTGAGGTCTCTCGTGCTTTCCCCGGTGTTCCATTTCCATTTCCCCGTGTCTGCCGCGCCGTCGGGAAGCCGCGGCTTTAGGGTGACGAGGGTTCCTGCCGGGAGCGTCTGAGTGGGTTCGGTGCGGTACGTGTTGTGCAGTCCGCCCAGTTCGTTGTGTTCCACGCTCGTTCCGTTGTATTCCATGACCGGCGTGAGGGGAGTGGGTATTTGTTCCCTCGTGGGGAAATCGCGGGTGTTCATCAATACGGAATAGCCCATGTGGTCATATCCTCCGCTGGTGCTGCCCTGTCCGCCGCCGTCGATGCCCATTTTCTCGTAGGCAGTCTCCGAGAACGGCATTCTCACGCCTTTGACGCCTTCGTAGTGTCCGATGACGGTGCCCCAATAAGGACGTATGTGTACTCCCTGCGCGGGACTCGTCTGCATCCATGCGCGGCTGTCGCTCCAGTAGTATCCGCTGGAGGCGTAATGGTAGTTCGTCCACGGCAGTCCGGGGACGTCCTGCGTTTGGGCGGCGAGGTACTCTATGCCTGCGGCGAGCCTGTTGTCCATGTAAGAGAACAGGTCGTCCCCTTGGTTCCACGCGATGTGGGCTACGTCCACGGCCAGTCCGCCGGCCATGGCGGCATGTCCCCCGTCGCGGCCGCTTTCCTGCATTTGTCCTATCTTGCCGTAAGCCCCGGTTTCCAATTCGGATTCTTGTGTCGTGACGACAAGGTTGCCTAAGAATTCGGTCAGCCCGTCGTTCAGGATGGGGTCGGACGTGCGCGGGTCCTCGAAAGTTCCCACTTGGTCGTATTTGAAGAAGGAGAGTCCCTGGTTGTAGATGAACACATCGTCGCAAAGGATGCCTATGCTCATGACGGCCAGCACGTTGCAAAGCCCCCAGTTCGACCAGTAATGGCCGGGGCATTGCCACCATTTCCCCGCATTCTCCCAAGTACCGTTGCGGGAACGCAGGAAGCCGATGCAGGACGGATACCATACGTCGAGCATCCAACGCTTGAACGTGGCGAAATCCTCGTCAGCCCATCCGTCGTAGTCGCGCACGAGTTCGGCGGCGTTGGCAAAGGCATATCCGTACAGGCCTGCGGCCAGCGCGTAGTTGGAATCGCCCCCGATTGCCTTGGTGACGCGTGCCCATTTCATCAGGACGTCCACGGCATGCCTGGCGTGCTCTTCCGAGCCGTCGATTTTCCACCGCAGGGCGTTCTGGTAAGCGATGGAGGCTCCCTGTGCCGCGTGGATGTAATTTTCTCCCGTTCCTCCCCCGCGCACGATGGTGGGCACGGGGTTCGTGGGCGCCGTGGACTGCGAGAACTCCGCCCTGGCCAGCACGTCGTAGGCCGCCCTGACCTTTTCGTTCCCGGCCTTGAGCTGTTCCCTGACGCGCTCGAAGTCGGCGTCGGTATGGAGGGCGCCGGGATGCCGGAAGCCCCTTTCCGTATCGTATCCTGCCGTTATGCCCGTGGTGTCGAAGGATTCTCCTTTCGTGGCTTCCAAGGCGGCGCGGGCCGAGGCGAGGATCCCGATTTGCCGGGCGATGTCGTTCCGGCCTGCCTTGCCTTCGTTCACGAGGTCTTGGGCGACGTTGACTTCGTCCTGGTAAAGCGCGATGCTTGCTTCCGTGTAGGAAAAGGCGCGCGAGGCGATATATTCCTTGGCTTCATCGATGGCGTCCTGCAATGCCGTGAAGTCGCCCGGGTTGCCGTAAGCGAAGTCGGCGCATACGATCAGGCACGATGCCAACAGCATCCCGAGCCTGTCCCTTTTGCTTTTCATGTCCTTGTCCATAGGTGTATCCGGTATGAAATGAGTCTTTCGTTTTTATGTTTATACGGGCGAACGGTTGAAATCACCTATCGCGGAAAGCATAAAGAAAGTTAAATCCGGGAAGGCCCGCAGCACGGGGGCTGGCGTTCCCCGTGCTGCGGGCCGGGAGGGGACGGCCTTTTCCCCCGGTCATTCCCGCCTTTTCCCGTTCCAGTGTTCCTCCAGCCTGTCCGCCTCCTCTTGTGTCAGGTGGACGACCGCGCCGTGCTTGGGCGACCGGAAGTTGGCGGCCTTCATCACGCCCTCGTTGAACCGCCCCAAGTCCTTGAAATGCACGAAGTCGGCGGTCTCGGCGAAGCCGAAGTTGTGCGGCTTGATGCCGAAGATGTCGTACATGAGTACCCATTTGTCTTCCCCGATGCGTTTCCACACGTTAGGAGCCTCGCACGACGCGGGTTCGAAGTCTATCCAGCGGGGGTCGAAGCGGTAGCCTCCGTCGACGCGGTCGGAAACCGCCTGCTTGATGCCCGAGCCGGACTCGTGGGCCACGTAGGACAGGTGGTATTCCGTCTTTTGCCTCTCTTCGTTCCACACCGGGATGATGTCGCCGTCGATGGCGGACGCTCCCGAGGGGTATTCGAAAAGGATTTGCGGGACGCTCTCGATGCGGTTGAAGTCTTGGTTCACGTAGGCGTAATAGAGCCTGTTCCGCTCGTTGCCGAACCGCATGGTGAAATAAATCATCATCCGCCCCGTGGCCGGGTCGAAGACCGTCTCCGGGGCCCATGCGCAGCCGATTCGCGCGAACTCCTCGGAGATTTGGTCGAAACGTATGTTGGCGCGCGTCCAGTTGACAAGGTCGAACGACTTCATCAGCACTATGCCGCGGTTGTTCCCCCAGCCGTATTCCCTCCCGTCGCGTTCCCATTCCGTGTCGCGGTAGCCTTCGCGCCGCGCGTAGATGTGCAAGTCGGTCATGGCCAGGTAGAAGCCGCCGTCAGGCCCTCGGTAGATGTGCGGGTCGCGGATGCCTTTCTGGTCGGCGATCGTGTCGCCCGCGATGATGGGCTTGCCGTCGTTCAGTGCGGTGAACGTGTAGCCGTCGCGGCTGATGGCCGCATGGAGGCCGTGGTCCTCGTCCCGATGGAACACCATGAGGTAGGCCGCCATGTCCTTTTCCCGGGGCGTGGCGTCGCGGTAGGTGAAGCCGCGGAAGGTCGTGCGTCCCTTGCCCGCGGACAGGAGCGCGGGACGGAGCGCGTAGAATCCGCCGTAGTTGTTGTGGTGCAGGGCTGACACGTCGATGCCCGCGGCCAGTTCCTCCCACGTCTTTCCGTCCTTGCTGGCGGAGAGGGCCACGCGGTTGGCGCGGTTGAGCAGGCGCAGGTGGAAGTGGCCTTTGTAGGCGGACGGCAGGGTTTCGGCCTTTTCCCCGTCGCGGTATATCGTGAACGTCTTTCCGTCCGAAGCGACGCCGGCATAGGCTTTCTCGTCGTAGAACAGGAGCAGTCCGCCCGTGTTCCCTTTCCCGAGGGTGATTTCCGCCGTGAGCTCGTAGTTCCTGTCGGTGGCCGTGACCATGAGCAACCGCCCGTCCGCCGGAGTCCTGCCTTTGGCTTCTACGCTCATGCCCTCCTTGCCGAACGAGAGGCTTCCGGGAACGTATTCTTTCCAGAAGGTCCATTGCAGGCCGAGCTGCCTGCCCGTGAAGTCGTCGGAGAGCCGCATCCCGTGCTTCCCGGGGTCCTGTGCGGGGAGCGGACGGGCGCAGGCCGAGAGCCTGACCCATCCGTCGGCCGTCCATTCCACCGGCTCCGCCAGCGTCTGGCGGCCCAGCGTGTGGTAGCCTTGCGCGTAGGCGTGGTACACCACCCACCAGTTCCCCTCGGCGTCGTCGATGAGCGTGCCGTGCCCTTTCGACCACCACGGGTCGCCCGCATCGTAGGTATGCACCAAGGGATTGTAGGGGGAGTTCTCCCACGGGCCGGACACGCTTTTGGAACGTGCCACGACCGCCATGTGGCTCGTGGCCGGCCCCGCCGTGCCGCCTTCAGCCGATACCATGTAATAATAGCCGTCCTTGTGCAGCAGCTTCGGGCCTTCGAGGAACATGTCGCCGTCGCCTTCGGTCTTCCATTCCTTGGGGAACTTCCATCCCTCGTAGACGGTCTTCTTCGGCCCCGTCACCCTCAGCCCGTCGTCGCTCAGCGGGGCTATGGCGCCTTTGTCCACGTACAGGTACCGCCTGCCGTCTTCGCCCACCACGTGCCCCGGGTCTATGCCCGTCAGGTCGAGTTTCACCGGCCGGCTCCACGGGCCGCGGATGTCGTCGGCGTAGACCACGTAGTTGACCCCGTCGGCGGGGTAATAGATGTAGTAACGCCCTTTGTGCTTCACCAGGTCGGGAGCGAACACCGAGCCGCCTGCGGCGTGCAACGCGCGGGCCACGGGCGTCCAGTTCACCAAGTCGGTGGAGTGCCAGACGAGCAGCCCGGGTGCATAGTGGAAAGATGAATTCGTCATGTAGAAGTCTTTCCCGTCCCTGATGATGGACGGGTCGGGATAATCCCCTCCCAGGAGCAGGCGGGGGAGGGTTTGCGCGCGGCCTGCGGTTGTCAGGCACAAAGGCAGCAAACTAAGGACGAGTCTGCAGGTACGGGCGATGCTCATGGTTCCTGAGTTTAGAAGTCATCGGGTTGAAATTCCTTTCAAAGGTAAGTAAAAGGGAGCGGGCAGGGTGCCGTTTGCGCGCGAACGTTTGTGCTTTTAATACAGTTTAACTAATGCCGCCCCGGTGGGGCCGCGGCTTCCTGCGGGAATGGGGTCTCCCGCGTGCCGGAATGACATTTTGGCATCTTGCGTTTTTGCCGCGCCGGGAATCGTCCGTTTGACGGCGGGAGGGGCGGCCGCCGGGAAAAACGGAATCTGAGGGGGTCGGCAAAATGCAGGATGACAGGCAAAGCCGTGTCTTCGCCCGACAGACGATAGTCGGGAGGCGGGGAACGCCGGCCAAAGCGAGGGCAGCCGTAAGCCGTCCGGCATTTTCCCTTTCATTTTGTTTTTCTTGTCCCGTGGATGCCTCGGGGGCTTTCGGATGAAAGAAGGGGGAAAACCTGACCGGGGAACGGGCATGAGGGGCGTTTCCTCCCGGGGAAAGGGCAGGATTCGGCACG